>JACUTT010000048.1 GCA_014859655.1 Campylobacterales bacterium | reverse complement strand
TTTCTTGCACCCCAAGGGTATTTGTCCCTTCGGTCGGGCAAATCATAGCCGTAGCCATGGTGATAGAAAATTGTGTGCAAGATTTCTCTTTTTTTCCTCCCTGCGGGCGATAGAGAGATGCCCACACTCTGGGGTTTTTAGAGGTGCCCTTAATGAAATAACGTATTGCAGGTAGATCAAATTAGGTATTACAAATTCTAAATCTGTTGATACAAAAACAGGCTGTTTAGGTTTTTTAGAGTATATCTCTATAGGCATAAAATAATTTAAGAATTGTGTGTGCTAAAGAAACTTTCTACGCTGTAGAATTGGTAGATTTGAGGAGGTTATTCTTGAAGATTCTACTATGGTGCGCCCGAAGGAATTTGAATCCCTGACCGCCGGTACCGCAAACCGGTGCTCTATCCAGCTGAGCTACGGACGCACATTTCTAAAAGTAACTTTCGTTATTTTGTAGACCGAAATTATAGCATCATTAACTTAGAGCATCATTAAGATCTCTAGCTCTACTGCATCTTTGCAATTTTAAGTGCAAACTCCACTTCACTCTTGGAGATGGCCAGCTCTTTTGCGATCGCTTCTTTGTCCATGCCCTGTTTGTAGAGTGAGACGATCTTCTGCTCATCCATGCCCATCATACTTTTTGGCATCGACATGGACTTGATACCGTCTTCAACATGCTCGATACGCGACTCCATCTGCTTCTTGAAATGCGCGATTGCACTCTCTATCTCAGTAAGACTAAAGGCGATGGGTTCCGCCATAGAGGAGAGCTCGCGCTGCACCTTCTGCTCGAGTGCGGCGATATCGGTCCGAGGGGTGTGCTCCTTAAGAGAAATCTCGAGCTTTTCGGTTTTTCGCTCCAAGGCAAAGAGCTGCTTGTTGAAGTTGTCCATCGTGTTGGCTAGAAAACGAATCTGTCGCGAGTTTTCGCTGTCGCGCATATAGCTGTAGACCATGACGATAAAAAGAATGAGACCAAAGGCCACAAGGATAAGCTCGGTGTTCATTCATTTCCTTTTAATTCGCGGATCATAACCCGTTCACGTGCGGTGACATAGGCACCCCACTCTTTTTCATCTCTATCGTGGATCTTTTCGATCTTGGCAAGTTGCGCGTCTGCTGCTGTGAAAAAGACGCCTATTTCGCGCTGCGGATAGGTCGGCATTGAGATCCGCCCGTAGTAACGCGTCCCCGGTTCCAGCTCTGCTTCCTCAAGTCGGAAATAACCAAAACCGATGCTCTCTATCTGCGCGGAAGAGCTTAGCCCGATGCGGCTTGGTTTTTCATTTTTGATCAGGCGCTCGAGATTGTCCACTTTACGATGAAGCTCGACCAAAAGCCTCAATGCTATCGGATCGCTTTCGCTCGTCTCCCCCTTAGCCTTAGCCAGTTTAAGCCACTGCCCTATGGCGTCATCGTCGGCTTCGCTCAGAGAGTGGTATTCGCGTTCATGCGACTCCTCGTTGGCGATATCGTAGACTAAGGAGATGGGTGCTTTGACTAAACGGGGTTCTGGTTTCACGTGAGAGCCTTTTCAATAATAATTAAACCAAAAAATATAATACCTAAATATCCATTAACTGTAAAAAAAGCCCTGTCGATCTTGCTGAAATCTTTGTTGACAAGGTAGTGCTCATACCCCAGCATCGCTGCTGAAAAAAGAACCGCTATAGCAGCAAAAACGCCCAGATCCGCCTCCATAACAAAGAGGCCCCAGAAGAAAATAGTCAGCACATGAAAAAGTCGGGCGATACGAAAGGTGTTGTTAGCGCCCAAACATGAAGGGATGGAGTGAAGCCCCTCTTTTTTGTCAAACTCGATGTCCTGAAGCGAATAGAGCAGGTCAAAACCCGCCACCCAAAAGAGCACACCCGCACTCAGGTAGAGCGACCACAAAGGAACAGCCGCCTCGACCGCTACGACGCCTGCTATAGGAGCAAGCCCCAAGGAGAGGCCTAGAATGATGTGTGCCAGCGCCGAAAAGCGTTTAAAATAGGAGTATGAACCCAAAACCACCAGAATAGGCAAGGCAAGATAGAAGGCCAGTGCGTTGACAAAATAGGCCACAAGAAGAAATGCCAGCGCGTTGAGAAGGGTAAAGGCCAGGACGGCTCCCGAGCTGATGCGCCCGTCCACACTGGGGCGGTTTTGCGTGCGGGGATTTTTAGCGTCTATCTCCCGATCGGCGTAGCGGTTGAGTCCCATGGCAAAATTGCGCGCCGTTATTGCTGCAAGGATGCCCAAAAGCAGAAGACGCCAGCCGAACCAGCCATCCGCAGAGACGATCATCGCTATAAAGATAAAGGGAAGCGAAAAGATGGAGTGCTGGAACATCACCAGCTCGTTAAAGTGTCTCAGCGAGGTAAGAAGTCGGTGCACTGTCTCTCCTGGATTTTTTTGCAATGATAACGCATTTACCCTTAGCAGTCTCCTACTCATATATCTTCATGGCCGAATAGGCGGGGTTGAAATGGCTTCTGTGCTTGCGCAAAAAGTCCAGAAAATCTTCTCTGACTTTTTCGTTTTCCAGGGCTTGAATATGCCCCGCTTCTTTCACAAGCCAAAACTCTTTTGGCCTCGCGGCACGCTCGAAGAGCTGCCAGGAGTTGTTCGGCGAGACGGTTCTGTCCAAGGAGCCATGCACAAAAAGAAGAGGCGTGTCAATCTGCGAGAGTTTCTGCTGCGCATCATACTCATGGCCTAACGTAAGGTAGGGTAGCCACTGAAAAGGCCAGGTCAGCAAGCCCTGCGCCATCTTTTCGTTGGCAATGTCGGCAAAGCCCGTAAATGTAGAGTCGATAATAAGCGCCTTAATGCGGCTATTTGCTCTCTTATACAGGACGTTGAGCAGAAGTGAGCCGCCCAGAGACTGCCCACAGGCAAAATACTCTCCCTTGTAATGTGTCTCAAGGTAGTCAAGTGCAGCCTGTGTGTCTTCGATCGTGCCTTTAATATCGGCACTCCCCTGCGACTTTCCAAAGCCGCGGTAGTCAAAGATAAAGAGCTCATACCCCGCCTCGACTAGCCAGACCCAGGAGGTGAAATGCGAGGAGAGGTTTTGGGCATTGCCGTGCGCGACAAAGATCAGCCCCTTTGATGCAGCGGCTTCGGGCCGCGGGTAGATGTGCCAGGCATGTAGGGAGAGACTGTCTGTGGACTCAAAATAGAGATCATCGTAGGCCAGCTCATAAAACTCGGGCGTTCGGTAGGTGATCTGGTCGGGGTAGAAGAAGAGCGAGCTGCAGCCTTGAAAACTCAAGGCCAGCAACAGCGCCACTATCTGCGCTTTAAATGGCATCGACTGCAGCCAGACCCAGCATCGTCAGGATAATACCGATCATCGAAAAAAAAGCGATCCAGATGAAGATATGGATAACAACCGCGACCCAGATGGCCCAGTCGTTATAGCCGCCGACAAGACGCATCGTCTCTATGCGCTTGCTCTCATCCTCTATCACACTCTCGACTTCAAGGCGCTTCTCCTTGTAGCTCTTGTAGACAAAATAGGGGGCATACCCGCCTGTGAGTATCCAGAGTATCAGCCCGCCAAAGGGAATCACTCCCGTCACCAGGGTCAGCAGAAAAAGTATTCCTGCCGCAAGGTAGGACTTGCGGTAGAGAAGATAGAAGATATTGCCGAAAAAAGCCCACCACGACCAGTGCCAGCGCATCACATCGACGCCGTGGAGAGTGAACTTCTTAAAGGCTTGCACATACCAGGAGGTCACTTCGGGCTTGTCGATGTAGGCCTCGATCATTTTGTATTCGTAGGCATCTATCTCCTCATATTTGTTCTGCATCAGTAGCCTTGGTACTCAGCCGACTCCATTGACATTCCCGCCGCTATAGCGAAGATGATGCCAAACAGTACGAGCAGGTTCAAGATGACGGCAATAACAACCACCCACTGGTTATAGCCTCCGAGTATACGCATCATCTCTATGCGCTTCTCCTCATCCACCTGCATAGCTTCGATCTGGAGTTTTTTGTTCTTATAGACCTTGTAAACAAAATAGGTCGCATAGCCGCCGGTAAGTATCCAGAGAATGAGACCGGCAGGCGGGATGAAGGCTGCGGCAAAAGAGAGCAGAAAGAGTCCGCCTGCCGCCGCATACGCCTTGCGGTAGAGCAAAAACCATATCCCGCCGAAAAAGGCCCACCATGACCACTTCCATCGCATCGAATCTATCCCGTTGACGTCATACTTTGAAAAAGCATTGGCATACCAGAGCCCTTTTTCGGGTTTATCAAGCTTGTCTACAAAGGCTTCCAACATTCGGGCCTCATACTCGCTAGCGTGTTCGTTCATTACCACTCCTTAGACTTTGAAAAATATTCTATGACAAAAATTCTTTTTTTCTACTTGCACAAATCCCCAGCAGAGGTTAAAATACGCTTATGAAACAAATCGCCCTGATCGGACCTACTGCCTCGGGCAAAAGTGACCTGGCCCTGAAACTTGCGCATGAGCATAATGCCTATATCCTCTCGCTCGACTCCCTCGCGATCTACCAAGAGATAGACATTTCCTCCGCCAAGCCCTCAGCGGATGAACTCTCCTTAGTCAAACACTACGGCATAGACCTCATCCGCCCGGACGAGCCTTTTTCGGTGGCCACCTTCGAGAAACTCTACCGTGAGCTCAAAGCACGCTGCCTTAGCGAAAAGAAGAACCTTATCATTGTCGGCGGCAGCAGCTTCTACCTGCGCACCCTGCTTCAGGGGCTCTCGCCTATCCCCGAGTACTCCGAGGCAACACAACACAGGGTCGAAGAGCTGCTCACGGATCTTCCTTCGGCGCACAGACTCCTTCTTGACGCCGATCCGCTCTATATGAAAGCGATAGAAACGAGCGACCGTTACCGCATCGAAAAGATGCTTCTGCTCTATGTCCAGACCGCCATGACACCGACAGAGTACTTCACCAAACATCCGCCCGAACCGATCATAGAAGAACTTCGCGTATTTGAGATCGACGTAGAGCGCGATAAACTGCGAAAGCGCATACATGAGCGCACACTCAAGATGATAGAGAGTGGACTGATCGACGAGGTCTGCGATCTGGAATACAGATACACCCGTTCGCCCAATGCGCTCAAGGCGATAGGGATCATCGAGGTCTTCGACTATCTCGACGGGCGTATCGGCATAGAGGAGATGAGAGAGCAGATCATCACCCATACGGCTCAGCTCGCCAAACGCCAGCAGACCTTCAACCGCACCCAGTTTCCAAAACGCGAACTCTTCAGCGCGGAAGAGATCTACAAAAAAGCAAAAGCCCTCTTCTCATAAGACTCTCGCCCATAGCATATGCGCTATGGCGACAATCAGAAGAATCCCGACGATATTGAACATGATCCCGTAGGCCGCCATTGTCCTGACATTGACAACCCCTGTGCTCATAGCGATGGCATTGGGCGGTGTGGCGATGGGAAGCATGAAGGCGTAGGAGGCGCAGACGGTGGCTATCATCATGAAGAGCCGCGCATCCAGGCCAGCGACATTGGCCACCTCGTAGAGGATGGGGAGCATGATCGAGATCAAAGCCGTGTTGCTCGTCACCTCGGTCGTAAAGGTCACCATCGCCGCAATAATCAGCATAAAGAGCAGTATCGGCAGAGCGGTCAGGGTGACAAGATGCGAAGCGATCTCTGTCGCCATGCCCGTCTGCGTAAAGGCGTCCGCTATAGCAAAGCCTGCCCCAAACAGGAACATGATGCGAAAAGGGATAGTGTTCTTGTCTTTCATCCACTCCAAAATGCCAAAGGGCGGCGCAAAAAGAAGCAGACCCGCGCCCAGTAAGATACCCGTTTCACTAAGCCCGAGCCCGCTGTAGTAGGGCTTGATGGGGGCATTGACAAAGAGCATCGCAATCACCCCGAAGAGCACAAAGAGCACCTTCTTCTGGTCAACGCTGAGCGGGGATGTTTTTCTGTCTGCTTCTATTGTCAGCTTGCCAAGCCCCATGCTCAGGACAAATCCGGCAAAAATAAACATCGCAAGCACAAGCGGAGCCACCATCCAGACCCACTGGATAAAGGCGATAGGCGCCAGGTTCATCTCCTGCATCAGGCCCAAGAAGATAAGGTTCGGCGGCGTGCCTATCGGGGTCAAAATCCCGCCTATGCTTGCCCCGTAGGCGATACCCAGAGCAAAACGAACCTTGAGTCTATTGTCATCTGTCAAAAACAGGGCGATAGGAAGCAATAGCAGGGTCGTGGTGGTGTTGGAGAGGACCGCGCTTAAAAGCCCCGAGGTAAAGATAAGCGCAAAGATGATCCCGCGCGCCGTCGAGGGAAAAAGAGAAAGCATCTTGTTGGCAATCCACTTGTGCAGCCCTGTCTTCTCCACCGCTATCGCCAGCAAAAAACCGCCTAGAAAGAGGTAGATGATAGGGTTGGCATAGTTGGCCGCCGTCTCTTTGGTCGAGAGGATGTCCGCCGCGGGAAAGATGACGATGGGCAGAAGCGAAACCACTGCCAGAGGAAGGGCCTCGTTGGTCCACAGCGTCACCATCATAACGATAAAGGAGACCAAAAAAGACTGCTCAAGCGTAAAAAAAGAGAACATTAGCACAAAGGCCAAGCTCCCCAATCCCACCGCCATAAAGATCTTTTTCGTCGTTTCTACTGCATCACTCTGCATCTGCCACCCCGGTGCTAATATCTGGCACATTGTGCCGACTCTTCTTTAAAGAGAAGCTAAAAATCGCTATACTCTGCTACTCACAATAGAGGCCTTTTGTACATGTCTATAAAACTAAAACACTATTTCACCCCCAATACCATGGTCGTCCTGGGAATCATCTTCGGCATCCTTTTCGGGATCTTCCTCCCCGAGTATGCCCTCGCCCAGGAAGGCATCGGCAAGGCCTTTGTTTCTTTTTTGAAGATGCTGGTCGTCCCTTTGGTCTTTGCCTCCGTCTATGTCGCTATAGCAGGGCTTGGATCGCTGGAGCAGCTTAGAAAGATCGGCCTCAAAACCATTTCGCTCTACCTGATGACCACCGCGCTCGCCACACTTCTGGCGATTCTTTCCATCAATATCTTTCCCATAGGCGAGAGCATCTCCAGCGAAGGGCTGCACTACGCGCAAGCAGATGCGCTTACTTCTTTTTCCCTGCAGGAGATGCTGCTTAGCTTCATTCCCAGCAATATTTTCCATGCCCTCGCTGGCGCAAACATGATGCAGGTCATCATCTTTGCGCTCTTTTTAGGTGTTGCCAGCCTCTATCTTAAGCAGGAGCACCAAGAGAGCATGTTCGACTTTTTCTCCGCCATCAGCAGCGCCATGCTCAAAATCGCGGAGTGGGTCGTTTCGCTAACACCGCTGGGCGTCTTCTCTTTGATAAGCTACATCGTTGCCGATCAGGGGGTCGAGGTGATCCTCGGTCTGTGGAAGTATATTCTTTTGGTCCTGGCTGTTCTTTTGGTGCACGGGCTTCTTACTCTTCCCGCCATCGTCGCGCTCTTTGCAAAAGTGAACCCCTACACCTATCTGCGCGCCGTCAAAGAGGTCCCGCTGATGGCCTTTTCGACCGCCTCAAGCGCGGCGACCCTGCCCGTCAGCATGAAGACAGCACAAGAAAAAGGAGGCGTTTCCAAGGAGAGTTCAGCCTTTGTCTTGCCCCTGGGCGCGACGATCTCCATGGACGGCACAGCAGCCTATCTCAGCATCGCTGTTCTCTATATCGCCAATCTCTCAGGTGCGGTTCTTACCCTGGGTGATCAGCTTCTTTTGGGTGCGACGGTCGTGGCGCTTAGCATCGGCGTGGCTGCGCTTCCCTCTGCATCTTTGGTGATGATGGTCATTATCTTGGAGCAGGCTGGTCTGCCCATCGAGTATCTGGCCCTGATCGTGGCGGTTGATAGGATTTTGGACATGGCGCGCACTGCGGTCAATGTAACCTCGGATATGTGTGTGGCGAAGGTAGTCGATGAGATGGGGAAGAAAAAAGAGTAAAGGGCGCTGCTGGCTATTTGGCCAGCAGCTCGCGCACGACCTCTCTGTCATCAAAGGGGAATTTCTGATCGTAGATGATCTGAAAGGTCTCGTCGCCCTTGCCTAAGATCAGCAGCACTTCCTCGCTTGTCTGATCTAGCAAGGCCTGTTTGATCGCCTCTTTGCGGTTGGCGTTGACGTAGACCTTGCTCTTGTCTTCTATGCCCTCAAGGATCTCTTTGATGATCTCGTCGGGGTCTTCGTTTCTCGGGTTGTCGCTGGTGACATAGACTTTTTTTGCATGGCTTACCGCGACTCTTCCCATGATGGGGCGTTTGCTCCGGTCTCGGTCCCCGCCTGCGCCGAAAACGACCAGAAGCTCTTTCTCTTTCAAGGAGCCCAGTATCTGCTGCATCCCGTCGGGTGTATGGGCAAAGTCCACAATAACCAGCGGGTCTTCGCTGACTCTTTCCATGCGTCCGCTTACTCCGAAGAAGTTCTCCGTAACACCCGCGATCTCCTCCAAAGAGTGTCCGCTCAGCAGATGCACAGCCGCTATAGCCGCCGTCATATTGTAGAGGTTGAAAAAGCCGTAGAGCTCGGTAGAAAAGCTCTCGATAGTCTGGAAGTTTTGCATCACCGCGCTGATCCCCTCGTTCATCGAGTAGGCGATGATGCGGTAGGTTGCCGGGTTTTCGATGCCGTAGGAGTTGGCATTTTTGTAGTTGAACTGCGCCTTTACCTCGTCTTTGTTGATCAGTTTCAGGCTCTCGTCGGCAAAAAAGCTGTTTTTGACCGCAATATACTCTTCGATACTCTCGTGATAGTCAAGATGGTCCTGGGTGATATTGGTGAGGATCTTCAAAGCAAAGGGGAGTCCCTCGATACGCTTTTGCACGATGGCGTGGGAGCTAACCTCCATGACAAAGTACTCACAGTCCAGTGAGGCGGCCTGATAGATGTGCTTG
The DNA here is from genome assembly GCA_014859655.1 of Campylobacterales bacterium. Taxonomy (GTDB): domain Bacteria; phylum Campylobacterota; class Campylobacteria; order Campylobacterales; family Sulfurimonadaceae. The sequence goes on along the minus strand of JACUTT010000048.1, from coordinate 5,851 downwards.
TAGGTGTTTAAGACTGAAGGCGTGGTCAGCCCCTTACCCTCGATGAGCTCGTCGTTGATAAAAAAGCCCCGCGTTCCCTGCATCGCGACCTTGTGGCCCAGATCAAGCAGAAGAGAGTAGATGGCCGCGGCCGTCGTCGTTTTTCCGTTCGTGCCGGTAATACCAATGATCTTGATATGGTTCACCCCGAAAAGCGGGGCTATCTCTGCGGCGGTGAGGATAGAGTGCGCGCCTCTGGCCTTGGCGTCGTCAAGATAACGTGCATTTTGAGCGGTGAGGACGAAGGCCGTTGTGCTGTCGCACTCGCTTGAGTTTTCGCTCACATAGGCGTAGGGGGTATCGGGGAGCTTAATTTTCAAGTAACCTGCTTTGTGTCAAACCATCTAACAGTTTTTTCAATTTCTCGTCGTTTGGATAGGCTTTTAAGGCACTTTCGAGATAGGTCAGGCCCATCTCTTCAAAGCCGTTGTGTAAAAGCTGGTCGAGAAAGTCTATAAAATCATTCTTCGCCGTAATGATCACGCGTGTCGAAAAGATCACGTCTTCAAAGGCGCTCTTAAAGTCGCCGCGCTCTTCTGCGAGCTCTTTGAAGTCTTTATACAAGATACCGTTTTCACTCTCGATCTTTGCGCTCATGGGCTCTTGAAGAAGAGAGCTGAGCGTATCTATACCGCCGTCCATGCTTTCGATGATGTCGTGCATGATCTCGTCCGCATCATCGCTGTCCTCTTTGCGCAAAACCGCATAATAGTCAAAAAGTGCAGAGGCGGCCTCTTCGCCGCTCATCGCCATTTCGGCCAGGATAGCGCCGTTAAAGGCTTCTTTGTTCTCCGGGTCGGCCTTGAGTACCAGCGCATACTCTAAAAGCGCTTTTTCATACTCTTGTTTAGAAAAGTTCTCATTTGCGGCCTGAAGGGTTTTATAGTAGTTAAAATTTTTCATTCTTTATCCTTCTGTTTACTAAATGCCTACAATTCGTCTATTTTGTTCTCCATTCCTATAGGAACATTGATCACGGAGAGTTCCGGATGTATGTCGATGCGAAGCTGACGTTCTACTCCGTATTTGAGTGTGCTTCCGCTGCTGGCACAGCCAACGCAGGAGCCCGAGAGCTGCACATACACAGCTCCCTTTCTAACCGCGACAAGGGTAATGTTTCCACCGTCAAGAGCGATAGAGGGGCGAACCTTGTCTATCACGTTTCTTACCGGTTCAAAAAGCTCTTCATCTGTAAAAGGTATCATATCTTTCCTTGAAAATTTGTTCTATAAATCATATTCATAAAATAGACAAATTCCACTTAATAAGCCCTAAATAACCAAAAAGGAAATTTATTTTAAGCTAAATACCTGATGTCACGCGCCTTGGGAACAAAGTCCCCAAAGCTTCTCGTTTTGCTATAGGGCACTTATAAATCAACGAGCGCGTCAACATACTTCTCTTTGCGCATGCCAACGAGAACATAGTCAATATCGGCCGTTGAAATCAAATCATTAAGCGCTGTTTTTTCTATCGTCTCTTCTATAGTGATCCCCGAATGTTCCAGCATACTTTTGGTCTGTTTTGAGCATTCGTGCAAGACCATGGCCTCATACGAGATCAAAAATTCACTCACCAGTTGCGAAATGCTCTCACGGGTGTTGTCGTCGCCTATCTTTATCAGCTCCTTTCGGATGTGCGGGATGATCTTGCCCATTAAAAATGCCTGATACTCCCCAATCCAGCCGAAACGGTGCTTGTAGTTGTCCAGTTCGCCTACAAGGTTAAAGAGGCTTGTCAGGTTGAGCTCTTCAAGAAGGCCCAAGAGCTCGTTCAGATTGCCGTAATACTCTGCCGGCTCTAGCGCCGTAGCAAGGCGGAACATGAGATTGTCTTTTGAAGCGTTCAAAGGACGGTTTGCCAGCACACGAAGGCCGTTTCGCTTTGCCCACCTGGCGCAGTGCAGCCCCTCTTTTTCAAGAAGGTTGATCGGCATCTGCAGCGTCGTAAAATGGTGTTTCTCGTTGCCCACTTCGTAAGCCGCCTTTGCAGCCAGGTCAATCAGGCTGGTATAAGGAAGAAAGTAGAGTGCCTCGGGCGGAAGCGAAAAGGAGTTGGAACTGATGCCATAGCTGCATATCCGTCCCGCTTTCACCTCCTCCTCAAGCTGCATGAAGGCATCGAGAATGCGATCAAGCATGATGATCTGTGCCTCTTCTTTTTGTTCCTCATCTTTGACACTGCTCATCAGATAGTACTCGGGGTTGTGCAGCAGATAGCAGTCAAGCTCTTCAAGCTTCAGCCTCTCAAGCGACTTAGCAAGCTCAGCCTTGATGAAGCCCGGATGGATGCAGTGGTAGCAATGTTCGCTGTACTTCACCACGTCCAGCTCAAAGAGCGTCTTCTCCTCGAGTTTTTTCATCTCTTCGAGCAAAGATCCCTGTATATAGCCGCATTTTGAGACGATCTCTAGGTCATCGCTCTTGTGTCCGCCATAGAGCTTTTCAAGTACCTTGGCGATAAGACGCTCCGCGTCACCGTTCATATAGTTGGTCGAAGTATCAATAAGTCTAATACCCTTTTTGAGTGCCAGAATTAGTGCGGCTTCGTGCTCAGGGTTGTTTAAACCTGTTCTATAGGTTCCAAAAGCTAGTTTACTGTTCATAATATGTCCAATGATTGAGAATTGTTCAGGAGTCTGGAGTGGTTTGCTTGCTGTCTCATCTAAAGAAGTTCTTCATCTGAAAGGATTAGGATGTGTAGACTGGTCAATCTTTTAAGAGGGAAACCCTCTTAAAGGTGTTCAATACCAGGATTAAACGAATTGAATGTATGCCATTGTTGTAGCATCACCACGACGGATACGAGTACGTGTAATACGTGTATATCCACCGTTACGCTCTTTAAAGGTAGGAGCTATTTCATTGAGAAGTTTTTTAGTCGCTTCTTTGCTTTGAAGTGCAGCAAATACTGAACGGTGAGCATTCGCATCACCTGTACGTGCAACAGTGACCAATTTCTCAACAAATCTTCTAAGCTCTTTTGCCTTAGGGACAGTTGTTTCGATCTTACCTTGTTCGATAAGAGCAATAGTAAGGTTTTTAAGAAGAGCTGCTCTGTGTGAACTAGTTCTTCCTAGTTTTCTATATCCATGACGGTGTCTCATCGTGATACCCTTTTATTTATTCTGCTTCGATTTTCTTTTTAACCGCGCTGACCACTTCATCAGAAAGGTCGGCACCTACGCTAAAACCATATTCAACGATCTTATCAACGATCTCTTCATACGATTTCTTACCAAGGTTTTTAACGTTTTTCAGGTCAGCTTCACTCATCATGACAATCTCACCAATGTATTTTACTGATGAACGGTCAAGACAGTTGAAACTGCGAGCGCTAAGTCCAAGGTCTTCAATACGGCTCATAAGCTTTTTGATCTCTGGCGTCTCGTCAACACGCTCAACTGTAGTCGGCGCAGTAACGGAGATCTCAGAGTTAAAAACAGCCATCTGAGCATACATAACTTCCAGCGCATTTTTAAATGCGTCTACCGGACCGATCTGTCCGTCTGTTACGATGTTCATGATAACTTTTTCAAAGTTAGGGTTATCTTCAACCAAAACATTGTCGATCTCATAAGTTGCTTTTCGTACCGGAGTAAAGTACGCATCCAGAGGAATGTATCCCTCTTCGAGCTCGTCGCGGATATCTTCGCTAGGAACATATCCGATACCTTGATAGATTTTTAGGGTAAATGTTAATGTCGCATCTTCATTGAGTGTTGCCAAGAATCCTTCTGGAGTAACGACCTCTACCTCGTCGGTGGAGAGATCGGCGCCTGTGATCTCTTTTGGACCGGTAAAAGTGTATGTTACTTCAGCATTTTTTTCATCATTTTTCAACTTGAAACGAATTGATTTCAGATTGATGATGAATTCAGAGATATCCTCAAGCATGCCGCGGATGCTGTCAAATTCATGCTTCGCACCCTCTACCTTGATCGCTATCGGAGCATAGCCGCGAGAGCTGCTCAGTAGAAAACGACGAAGTGGATGCGCAAGGGAAACCGCATAACCTACCTCAAACGGGTAGGCGATGATGTTTGCTTCATTCTCGCTGATCTTCTCGACAACGAACTCTTGTGGCAATAACGGTGAAGTCTTGATCTTTTTCATTTACGCCCTTTTATTATTTCGAGAATAACTCGACGATTAAACGTTCTTCTACTGGAATAACTACTTCTTCACGTTCCGGAAGACGAGTAAAGATACCAAATACTTTTTCAGATTCAACATCTACCCATGCAGCGATACCTGTCTGGTTAGTCAGTTCAAGTGCACGTTTAACCTGTGGGTTGTTCTTGCTGGCTTCGCGGATCTCGATCTTCTGTCCCGGTTTAACACGGTAAGAAGGGATGTCAACACGCTTGCCATCGACAAGAATATGACCATGATTTACGAACTGGCGGGCAAAACGACGAGTCGTTGCAAATCCCATTCTGTAAACCACATTGTCAAGACGCTGCTCAAGAAGCATAACAAGGTTTGTACCGGTGTTTCCTGTGCGACGTTTTGCTTCGCTAAATAGACCACGAAGTTGTTTCTCAGAAACACCATACATGAATTTAGCTTTTTGCTTTTCGTTTAGTTGCAGACCATATTCTGAAACTTTTTTACGACGTTGGCCATGCTGACCTGGTGCGAATGGACGCTTCTCTAGTGCAGATTTTCCTGCTAGACGACGCTCGCCCTTTAGGTTTAGGCTTACGCCAAATCTTCTTTCGATTTTTTCTACTGGACCTCTATATCTTGCCATCAGTCAGCTCCCTACACTCTACGACGTTTTGGTGCGCGACAACCATTGTGTGGAAGCGGTGTTACGTCTTTCATAAATGAAACACGAATACCTTCGATTGCACCTACAGCCTTTACAGCTGTTTCACGACCTGAACCAGGCCCTTGAACTTTAATACCGACTTCTCTGATACCATGTACCATTGCTTTTTCCATTACATCTTCTACTGCAGCTTGAGCAGCGAAAGGTGTAGATTTCTTCGAACCCTTGAAACCAAGGCTTCCTGAAGAGCTCCATGCAATCATGTTACCCATTTCATCCGTAACAGTCACCAATGTGTTGTTAAAAGATGCAGAGATATGAATAATACCTCTTGCTATATTCTTTTTAATTACTTTTTTACGAGCTATTTTTCTTTTTGCCATTATCTATCCTTAAGCCGCGCCGACAGTTTTCTTACGACCCTTGCGAGTACGTGCGTTCGTCTTAGTTTTCTGACCACGACATGGAAGACCACGACGGTGACGTAAACCACGGTATGAACCTAGATCCATAAGTGCTTTGATATCCATAGCAACTTTCTTGCGAAGGTCACCCTCTACCATGTGAGAAGCTTGGATCTCTTTTGCGATCTTTGCCGCTTCATCTTCGCCCAGTTCAAATACACGTTTGTTGTAGTCAACACCCGTAGCATCCAAAATCAGACGAGATCTATGCAGACCTATACCGAAGATATAAGTCAGTGCATATTCCATGCGTTTCTTTTTAGGTAAGTCAACACCAGCTATACGAGCCATGCTTATCCTTGTCTTTGTTTATGTTTTGCAGTCTTGCAGATTACTCTTACAATACCCTTACGTTTAACGATCTTGCAATCGTCACACATCTTCTTTACTGAAGCACGTACTTTCATCTATACCATCCTTCTACTATATACTCTTGTGTTTCTAGGCCTTTAGCGAGGCTATTGCCAACCCTTGTATAAGCATCTTTTGTTTATACAAACGCTCCATAGTGAATCAAAACAGTTCAAGCGGACGCGAATTATACTCAAGTAAAAGTTAAACTTTCATTAAGG
>JACUTT010000047.1 GCA_014859655.1 Campylobacterales bacterium | reverse complement strand
CTAGCAAGATCAAATTTGACAACCACTTTATCAAGACAAAAAACCGAAAACTGCACTACGACAGAGCGATAAAAACCATGGAGACTCTGGAAAAAAGCTATAGCGAGCTGCATACCAACTATGCACTCATCCGAGGCGGTCTTGCCAAAGCGATCATCGGCAGGTAGGCGCTACTGCTGCAGCTGTTTGAGTATTGCCTTAAGACCTTTTTTATCGATCTCGTTCTTTTTCCCTTCGTAGAGGTTTTCACTGAGTTTTCGCACCAGCTCTTCTATCTCTTTACTCTGGTGCAGATGACCCATCAAAAGCTGCAGCACGGCCTTGGACTCTTCGGCCGAGACCGTCTGCTTTTTTTTCTCTTTATTCAGCAAACGTTTCCACGGTATCATCCAGGCCAGCAGGCCCGCAACAAATCCTCCCAGCAGTAATAACATCCCTTCCAAAACCGTCAAGGCACCACTTTGCACCTCTGTTTTTGGAGCTGTGATCTCTTGCGCGCGCGTTATCTTCAGCTCCTCTTTTGCAACAGGTGCTGCGTTGAGAACGCTTATCTCTATCGGCTCGCTTCGGATCGTTTTGAGCGTGTCTGTTTCGACATCCATGTAGCGCAGTTCAAAGGAAGGGATAGTAAAGTCTCTCTGCGCGACAATGGCGAGCTTCTGTTCAAAGAGGCCGACATATTTTCCCTCATGGAAATCGTGCGTGATCTTCGGCTCCTCTTTGAAGAGCTGCACATTCTCCACCTGCAGCGCAAAAGGCTGGATATCTTCGACATTCGCGCGCCCATTTATCCTGATCGTGACATTGACCGCTTCATTGGCACTGATCTGCATTGTGTCGACGTCAACCTCGATCTCAAGAGCTCCGACAAGAGAGATCCCTTCAGGAAGAGCTTTTACCTCGATCTCAAGCTCGTTTGAAAAGAGACTGCGGGTCTTGGCTGTGGCCATCCATGTCCCCCAGTAATCTTTCGCCTGACTTCTGACCTGAACATCCCAGCGGACAGGTCCGAGAGAGAGCTTCCCGCTTTGCTGCGCCGCCACTGCATAGGTGTTGCTGCGGGTCAGATACCCATCCTGCGAAAAAGCTCGCCCTTTTTGTTCGCTCTTTATCCAGATGTTTTTGCTATCAGAGAGCGAGATCGACTCGGCGATCTTATCTGTATTTTGCTGCTCTTTGAAGAGCAGACGCATCTCGAACGGTTCGCCTACATACAGCGAGGTCTTGTCTGTTTCAAGTTCCACGATAAAAGGCTCGTTTTTAGAGATGGAGACATTTGAAACCGTGACAGCGAGGGCCTGTGTCATCTGTTCTTTGTCATTAACAGTGACCGCAAAGGGCTCTATCACACAGCTTTTCAGCGGCATAAAGGTGTAGCTCAGCGATATCTCCTGAAGCCGTTTTCCATTGCTGAAGATATCTTTTCGACTCTGCATCCTGTTTTCTATGCTATAGCCGCACAGCTCGTCAAAAGGGGGAAGCTGCACCTTTCCCTCGCCCGTAATGCTCAGCGTAAAAGTCACCCGCTCTCCTCTGACAAGCTGGTCTTTGTCAACGCTGACCTTGACCTCTGCGCACAGCGGCAAGGCAAGTGCAAAAAACAGTATTATCCTACCAAGGTTTTTCATCTTCATCTCTTTCATGTTCTCTCTCTTGCATTTTATAGAGGTGACCCTTCTGAGAGGCCTGGAGCACTTTCAGCCACTTTTGCGCCTCAAGATCGCTCATCTTCTTCATGTTCACAGGCAGCTCCTGGGCATCATCCTTCTGCCCCTCTTGCGCTTCTGGCTCTTCGGAATCGGCCTCGCTCTGCGTCTGCTCTTCTTGTTTTTTCCCCTCTGCTTCGCCCTTTTCGGGCTTCTCTTCCTCTTTTTCACTCTTTTTCTGCTCGTTTTGCGAAGCATCGCTCTTCTGCTCATCTTCCGATTTTGAGCCTTCTTGGTCTTTTTTCTCGTCTTGCGGTGTCTCTTCCTTCTTCTCATCTTCCGATTTTGAGTCCTCTTCGTCTTTTTGCTTCTCGTCTTTCTGCTCTTTTTTTTGCTCTTGGAGCAATTTTTTGACCGCCTCGTAATTCTCTTTTGTCTCTTTGTCCTCATTGAGTTTCAAAGCCTCTTCGTAAGCCGCCAGCGCTTCTTGATACTGCTGCAGCTTCGCATAGGCATTGCCGCTGTTGTGAAGGGCCTTTGCCTTCAGTTCAGGCGTCTGCGATTCCACTTTCGCGTAAGCCTCTATGGCTTTTTCATATGCCTTTGCCTTATAGAGGCTGTTGGCATAGTTATAGGCGGCTTCGGATGATTTGTCCGCAAATGCCTCATAAAGGGCGGCACTTTGCTCATACTGCTCCTGGCTATAGGCCTCTTTTGCCTTCTGCAGTGTTTGAAAATCAAGCAGATCGGCCCTTGCATTTTCCGTAGAGCCAAGCAGGAGTCCGAGTAGTAGAAGGTTTCTGGCTCGGGGCAGCGAGGAGAAGGCAAGAAGGAGAAAAAGCACGGCAAGTGCGAGCGGATAGTAGAAGAGCTGTGTATATCGGGGGATCTTTTCTTCTTTGAGGCTGGACTTCTCTGCTATAGCTTCGATCTCTTCAAGCATCGTCTTGATATCCTCATCGCCCAGAACCGCTTCTATGAAGACCCCGCCTGTCTGTGTGGCAAGTTTTTTCATCTCGGGGTTGAGCTTTGAGATCAGGATATTTCCCTGATGCTTCACAAAACTTCCCGCCTCGCTTTTGACGGGGCTCCCCTGCTCTGAGCCGATCCCGATGACAAAAATCCGAAGATCTTTCTCTTTTGCAAGGCCTATCTCTTTTGAAAAGTCGCTGCTGTCCCCGCCGTCGGTAAAAAGAAGGAGGTTCTTCTTTTTGGCGTGGGAGAGCATACTCTCCGCCGAGTGGAGCATGGAATCGAAGTGCGTTCCCTTCTCAGTGATGTTGTCCGTCTGCAGCCGCGAGAGCAAGAAGGCGACCGAAGCGTGGTCAAAACTCAAAGGAGAGACGATGTAGTCATGCCGGGCGAAGGCAAGCACGCCGATGCGGTTGTGCGATGCCTGTTTGATGAGTTCTATCGCCTTGCTTTTGGCAAACTCTAGCCGGTTTGGATAACGGTCTTCGGCCTTCATCGAGTCGGAGATGTCAATGGCGATGAGGATATCCGCACTCTTGGCCTCAACGGTGATCTCGCCCTCTTTGATCACCGGCTGCGCCAGAGCCAGCGTCATAAAGACAAAAGAGACAAAGAAGAGTATATTGCGCGAATTTTGGCTCATTCCCCTGCTGTGAAGTCGAAGCCGCTGCAGTACGCTCGCATCAAAGTGAACCAGACTCCTTCGACTTCCCGTCGCCATCAGATAAAACAGGACAAGCATCAGCGGAAGCATCAGGTAGATAAATATCGGATATAAAAAACTCATGCCCACCCCTTTTTGGAACGAATAAGCAGATACACAAGCAAACTCATCAGGCTCACGAAGAGAAAATAGGTGTAGAAGTACTCTTTATGCAGATAGCTTTGACCCTTCAACTCCGACTTCTCCAGACGGTTGATCTCGGCATAGATGGCTTGCAGCTGCTCTGCCGAATAGGCGGCGTAATATTTTCCCCCGGTCTCTTTTGCAATGCTTGAGAGCGTCTCCTCCGAGAACTCACCCGGAAGACCGATGCCGATAGAGTAGATCTTCATCCCCTCTCGTTGCGCCAGCGCTATAGCGGCATCGTAGGGGATGGAACCTGCGGTGTTGTACCCGTCGGTGAGCAAAATAGCAATCTTACTTTTGGCCTCGGTCTCCTGCATCAGCGTTACCGACTGCGCGATCGCGTCATAGATCGCCGTGTTTCTTCCGGCCACACCGATGTGGAGCTGGCTGAGCAGTTTGGAGAGGATATGTTTGTCATAGGTGATAGGCGAGGCGACAAAAGAGTAGGAACCGAAGACGATCATCCCCAGGTTGTCGCCGGAGCGCTGTTGGATAAAGTCGTTGACGATCTCCTGCACGACTTCAAAACGGTTGCGCTCGCGGTTTTGCGCATCAAAACCCATCGCGTTCATGGACTGGCTGGCATCGAGCAGAAGGACGATGTCGTAGCCCTCGCGCGGTTCAAGGTCGATCTCTCTCTCGCTATAGGGCGAGGAGATCGAAATGACAAGCGTTACGATCCCAAGCCATTTCAAAAACCTCAACACAACAGAACTGCTCAAAAATGCGGAGCCAAAGAGCTGCATATGCGGAAAAAGAAGGCTCTCCTGACGCTGCTTGCACAAATAGGCGCAGGCGACAAAGAGAAGTAGCAGTCCTAGAAGATAGGGGAACTCAAGATGCATCCAGAACCTCTAAAAAAAGCTGATAGTAGGCCAGAGTCTCCTCGTCAAGCGTATCCACCTCTTTTTTGTACTTGTAACTGCTCAAACGGCTGTCCAGGTTCTCCAGCATCTCTTTTTCACGCTCACTCTGCGCTAGAAGCCTTCCGTAGGTGCTGATCGTATAGGCCGCCTCTTTGGCACTGCTCAGATCTACTTTTTGCAAGCTTTCAAGATAGTGCTTGCGCAGGTTGACCTTCCGGCTCTCCTTATAGACTTTCCAGAGCCAAAGCAGAAGCAGACCAAGAGCGAGCACGCCAAGAACACCGAGCAGACCAAGATAGAGAAGCGAGTTGTCGGGCACCTCGACGAGGGGCTTGATGTCGTGAAGGGGGATATCTTTCATCTTCATATATTTCCCTCAAACAGGCGTTTTAGCTTGACTACGGCCGACTCGTCGGTGTATATCTTTACAAAATGAACCTGCTCTTTGCGCAGTTTCTCACACAGCTTGTGGTCGTGTTCCAGAACCTTCGCTTCGTAAGCCTTTATGGTCGAGCGGTTGAAGTCGCCTTCGAGCTCTGCGCCGCTTTCGGGGTCTTGTAGCGTCGAAAAGCCGAAGGCGGGAGGATGCTCTTCCATGCGGTCACGCACGATAACGGCGATCACCTCATGCTTGCGCGCGAGGACTTTAAAGTCAGGAAGGTCAAAATAGTCCGCGATCACAATGATCAGGGACTTGCGTTTCAGACGCTTCATCAGATAAGAACTCAGTCCCGCATAGTCCGCTTTTTTGCTCAAAGCATCAAAATCCAAGATCTCCGAGACAAGGCTCTGCACCGCGTGGATCTTCTTGCTCGGACGGTTCTCTTTGTAGAGTTTGTCCGCAAAAAGAAAGGAGCTGAAAAGATCCCCGTTTCGGATAGCGGAGAAGGAGAGCAAGGCGGCGATCTCGGCGATAAAATCCTGTTTGAACTTTTTTGATCCAAAATGCACTGAGCCGTTGAGCATGGAGGCGATCACGACATTGAGTTCGCGCTCCTCCCTGAAGACTTTGATATAGGGCTGGCGCATCTTTGCCGTAATGTTCCAGTCGATCCGACGGATATCGTCACCCGGCATGTATTCGCGCAGCTCGATGAAGTCATATCCCTCACCTTGAAAGATGGAGGGGTTGTTGCCGATGAGTTCGGAGAAAACCTGACGGCGCGCCCGAACGAGTATTTTTTTAAGCTTGGACATCGTTAGGGGATGGCTACCGCTTCAACGATCTTGTCGATGATAAAGTCGGCCGTAATCCCCTCTGCTTCGGCTTCGTAACTCAAGATGACACGGTGGCGCATCACTTCTTTGATGATGTAGGCGATGTCGACAGGCGAGACATAGTCCTTGCCGCGCAAAAAGGCCATCGCTTTGACAGCCTTGAACATGTCGATACTCACACGCGGACTCGCGCCAAACTGGATGTAGTCGGCGATTGCTTCAAGTCCGTAAGCTTTAGGGTCGCGTGTCGCGGAGACAAGTTCGATCATATACTTCTCGACCTCTTCGTCCATATGCACTTCAGAAACCTGCTTTTTAAGCATTTCCAGCTCTTCGGGCGTGACCACGGCGTTAATCTTTCCGCTCGTTCCTCTGGAGATGCGACGCGCGATCTCGAGCTCCTCTTCTTTGGTGTTATAGCCCACGACCAGCTTCATCATAAAGCGGTCAAGCTGGGCTTCGGGGAGCTGATAGACACCCTCCTGCTCGACAGGATTCTGCGTCGCCATAACAAAGAAGGGAGGCGAAAGCTTGAAAGACTCCTCGCCGATCGTCACCTGCTTCTCCTGCATCACTTCAAGCAGGGCTGACTGCACCTTAGCAGGCGCGCGGTTGATCTCGTCGGCAAGCAGCAAGTTGGTAAAAACAGGACCGCGTTTGATCTTGAACTCGTTTTTCTGAGGGTCGTAGATCTCCGCGCCCAGGATGTCAGAAGGAAGAAGATCGGGCGTAAACTGCACCCGCTTGAAACGCAGGCCCAAGGCAGAGGAGAGGGCTTTTACCGTCGTCGTCTTTGCCAGACCGGGAATCCCCTCGATGAGGATATGCCCCTCGCACAGAAGTCCTATCAGCAGCCCGTCTATCATCTTCTCCTGGCCAATGACGACCTTGGCCATCTCTTCTCGTATCGCGTTTATCTTTTCATTCATCTATCACTGTCCTGTTTTTGATTAGGGGATATTATAGCAGGTCAAAATATGCTTTTGACCCCTGTTTTTAAAATTTTTTTGATGCTACTTTGCAAATGTGTAAAAATTGTGTGTGCCGCTTCACAGACGCAAAAGCGCACTCTTTTTTATCTCGTCAAGGCGCACCGCGCTACCTTTGTACACAGCGCTTTCCAGGGTGTCTATCTCAAAAGAGAAGAGGTTTTTCTCGCAGATGATCAGCACATCCAGAAGCTCCTTCGCACTTTTTGCCGCCTTGATCTTTTCACCTTTTTGTTTCTTAGCTGTCCGCTGAGGAAACTTCAAAAGCTTTGCCGCGACAAAACCAAAGATGAAGCTCAGCAGATAGTAGAAATAAGCGAGGTAGTCTTTGAGCTCTATGCGCGTTGAAGGCAGGTTGACCTGGTCGATAAGCTCCTCGCGCTTTATCCCCTCGGAAGCGATCTTTATGGAGGAGGCTTCGCTTTTCAAGATCTTCTCCTCTTTGGAAACGAGGTCAAAATAGTTCAGCGAGACGGAGGGGATAATGAAGTCTTCTTTTCCCACAAAGGCAAAACGCTGTATCCATTTTCCCCGGTATCCCGCTTCGCTCAGCTGAATTTTTATCTCAGGCGTGTCGCTGAAGACCTTGACCCCCTCTATCTCGAAAGAGATCGGCACAAGCTTGTGAAGGTTCCCCTCCCCTTCGATCTCGATCTCAAGATGCACAGGCTCGTAGGCAGAGGCCGTCTGTATATCCTGTCGGGTCTGCAGGTTCAGCTTTCCCGTGATATCCGAGGCCGTCTGCTTGACACGCAGTCTTATCGGCTCAAGTTTGGCGATCTCTCTTTGGACTTCGAGTTCGTTAACATTGTCGCGGCCGATGATGACATTGTCTATCGCGCTTTGAGTCGTAAAGAGCATCCGGGGGGAGAGCTCAAGTTCGAACGCTCCCGCCTCCTTTGCAAACAGCACATAGCGGTACTGCAGGATCTTCTTGCCCGCTTCAAAGTGCGTCGTCTCGGACAGCAGTTCAAATCCAAACGGGATATCGGCAGGAGGGGAAAAATTCACATCATCATTTTTGCCTTTTTCGTCAAAGGTGCACTCCATAAAAAGAGTCGCCGCCTGATGAAGATAAAGCTCTTTCTCCGAAATGTCGACCTTCCACTCATAGCTGCTTTTTGCCCAGAGGCCAAACGTCAAAAGGAGAAGGCTACCAAGGATTTTCTTCATGTACATTCCTTTCGTTGATAAGTTCATATTGGCGGAAACTTAGTGCTGACTGCGCGGCGTTGAAACTCACCTGCGCGGCGTCTTTGACATTTTTACCCTTGCTTTTCGAGCCCGCACCCGCCTGGGCAGAGACCTTCATGTTCGAGCTGCCGCCCTCTTTCTTTGGGCCCTCTTGTTTGGAGGACTCTTTGGCGTCGACACTCTCATTTCGTTTTTCCCCCTCCTGCTGTCCGGTGTTAAGTCCCTCGTGCTTGCTAAAGTCCGTGATGTACAGAAGGTTCTCGTCCGTCTGTTTGTCATAGGCGATGATCAGGCTCTTTTTGTAAGCCTCGCGCGCCTCGTCAAACATCTCCATGCGGACATAGGCATTACCCAAGTTGTGAAAGAGTTTCGCCTTGAGTGAGGCATCAGAAGAGCGCACTTCCTTATAGGTGTTTATCGCCTCTTCGTACTGCCCTGCTTTGTAGTAGGCGTTGCCCAGGTTGTAGTGGTCCTTAGGAGAACGTCCTGCTCTTTGTTTAAACAGCTCAAGCTCTTTGAGATACTTCTTTTCGGCATAGGTCGTGTCCAATGCATTTTGCGCCGAGAACTCCTTCAAACTGGCCTCGGCATTGATGCCTATCAGAAGCAGGAGTATTGCGACGCCCCGGCTGAGATAGGCCTGCAGTTTGGTCACTCCGAGCATAAAAAATAGCAAGGCCAGGGCCGTCGGGTAGTAAAAGAGCTCCTGATAAAGGAGTACCTTCGCGCTGGAAAGCCTCTTTTCTCTGCCCTCAAGCCAGGAGGAGATCTCCTCTGCCGCATTGTCGCCGGCTTCGACATAGACCCCGTCGGTTGCGCGGTTAATGGACTTCACGTTTGGGTTTGCAGAGGAGACAACGAGATGATCAGCGCTGTCTTTTAGCCATTCACCCTGTCTGTCCCTCAGCCGTTCGCCTGAGGCTGTGGCCATCATGACCATAGAGATGCTCAGTCCGTGTTCTTTGGCGTAGGCGATCTCTTTTGAAAACTCCTTCTGCTCGCCTCCGTCGCCGATGATGATCAGATTTTTCGACTTCACGGTGGAGAGTTTGGTGGCAAGTTCCAGGACTGAGGCCATCTGTGTGCCCTTGGTGATGATAAACTCGCTTCGGATAAGATCAAGCTGATGCGACAAAAGCTCCGCATCCGAGCTTAGCGGCGAGAGGATGATGGCATTGGTCGTAAAGCCTACTATAGCAAACCGGTCATGCAGGCGCTTTGCTATCAGCTCCTTCACGAAGGCTTTGGCAGCTTCGAGGCGGTTGGGTTTGATGTCTTCGGCCTGCATGGAGTAGGAGAGGTCCAGAGCAATGACGATCTCAGAGCCCTCATGCTTCTGTTCTACTTCGCCCTGCTCCATCACCGGTCTAGCCAGCGCCAGGATGATCATCGCAAGTGAGAAGTAGAGCAGCAGCAGTTTAGACATAGCACTTCTGTCTATTTGCGCCTCTTTGCTCTTTTGGCGATAGAGCATCATCAGCGCAGGCACCAGCACCAGCCATAAAAACTCGGGGTTCAAAAAACTCATGCATTACCTCTGAAACGGCGAAGGATATAAAAGCTCAGCAGCGCAAAGGCAAGCAGCAGCAGGTAGTGGTAGAAGTACTCTTTTTTCAAGAAGTTTTGGCTTTTGATCTGGGAGCTCTCCATTTGATTTATCTGTTCATAGACCCCGAGAAGCTCCTCCTCATTGACCGCCGCATAAGATTTCCCACCCGTCTCAGAGGAGATCTCCCGCAATAGCGCGGGATTGAAGTCGTCACCGACGGCAATGGTGTAGATCTTGATCCCCTTCTCCTGCGCAATTGCTACCGCGTCTTTTGGCGAGATGCGCCCGCTGTTGTGCTCCCCGTCGGAGAGCAGGATGATGACCTTCGTTTTTGCCTTAGAGAAACTCAGTGCACGAATCGACTGCTCTATCCCCTCGCCTATGGCCGTGTTGTCGCCCGCCATCCCCGTCTGAAGGTAGGAGAGCATCTGGGCAACGACCTCTTTTTCATAGGTCACCGGCGAGGCGATAAAGGCGAAGTCGCCGAAGAGGACGATGCCTACATTGTCATTGAGCCGCTTGAGGATGAAACTTTTGACCACCCGCTGCACCGTTTCAAAACGGCTCTCGCGCACCTCACTCAGTCCCGAGGCGCGCATCGAACCGCTGGCGTCTATAGCAAGGACGATGTCTATCCCTTTGCGGTTCAGAGGATTGCTCTTGTCGATCAGCACAGGCGAAGCCAGCGCCAGGACAAGCAGCAGAGCGATCAGCAGTTTTAGGAGGTCCTGTATCCATACGCGCGGACGCTTGAGCACAAAAAGCTGCAAATGCACGAAGCTGCGCTTCACAACAGCTTCACGGCATCTGTACAGACAGTAGAGCAATGGGAACAGTAAAAGAAGAAGGTAGGTATATTCGAATAAAAACATTGCGCGGATTTTAGCGTAAAAAATTTGTATATAAAGTATGCCAAAAACAGCCACAGACAAAATTTCAATTTTCTTTGCCAAAAGCCTTGACAATTTTTTAGCATTGCCCTATAATTTCGGCCTCATAAGCGACTAAGCTTTAGAGAAAACGTCTTGTTAGCTCAGCTGGTAGAGCATCTCACTTTTAATGAGGATGCCGTTGGTTCGAATCCAACACAGGACACCATTTTTTATTAAAGCCTAACCCTTTTAATAAAAAAGATTCAACAAACACTTCAAAAGTGGCCCCATCGTCTAATGGTTAGGATCCATGGTTTTCATCCATGTTATAGGAGTTCAAATCTCCTTGGGGTCACCACTTTTTCTCTACAACCCCCTATATTACGAGCTTTCATAATCCAAAATTTGACAACATAACACATTGGTACATATTTTTGTCACACACGTGTGCTCAAACAATGAGTAATTACCTCTTAGAGCGAAATAACAGTCTCTACTATCGACGTCGAATTCCCAAAGAATTCTCAACTTTCTTTCCCCAAACCGATGAAATCCGTATACCTTTGCGCAAAATCTCTAAAATGCAGGCTATACTCAAGGCAAAAAAAGTCAATTTGCTTTTCGAGGAGCTACTTATGGCCTTACAACTGGATACATTTGATAAAAAAGAGGCCATAGTCAGCGACTACATGGCACTTATGCGCGAGAGCATCAAGGAGGGCTATTACAGCAACACGCATTCAGGCAGAATAACTAAAACGACCCTGCAGTTCGAACAGCTCCAGTGCGAACTGTCGCTTCAGAGCAGTCACAGCCACATTGCCTCTTCGCAGATCGAAGATGTCTTTACGCAGGTTAACATAGACTTTGAGCAAATAGACAGAACAACCTACAAACAGATAGAGAGACTCTACCTGCATAAAAAGATCGACATGCTTCAAGAGATCATCCACATCATTGACCCCAGAAAAGATTTTGCAAACAGTGAACGGTCGTTGCACCCTGCCCCCGCAAAGCAGACAGGCATCACCCTCAAAGAACTCTACGAGCTTTTCCTCAAAGAGAAGAGACAAGAGCTTCCCAACACCTCGCCAACAACGTGGAGAGACTACGAGGCTGCCTATAAGGATTTTATCTATGTGATCGACGATGCAGCGGAGCGTGACATAGCAAGCTTTACCAAAGAGGATTTCAGAGTCTTCGTGGATGCCCTTCACCACCACATCCCAGCCAGCAGAACCAAAAAGCCGCAATTCAAAGAGCTGCCCTACTCCAAACTCAAAGAGATTGAGCTGCACGAGAGCGAGAAGATGGCAAGCAACACCAAGAAGAAAAAGATCTCTACGATCAAGCAGATGTTTGACATTGCCATCGACCCCAAATATGACCACCTCTCCACCAACAGCGCCCAGCCCTTCCTCATCAAAGAGACAAGGGGAAGAAGAAGCACCGCACAGGTGCGCAAGCCCCTAAGCAAAGAGAACCTGCAAAAGTTTTTCAGTTCCAAGTTCTACACAAGTAAATTAAAAGACACGCAAACCCATCACCCCGAAAAGTACTGGATACCCATCATCGCACTCTACACAGGTATGCGACAAAACGAGATCTGCCAGCTGCACACAGAAGACATCAAACAAGAGAGCCTGGACAATGGCGAGTCGATCTGGTACTTCGACATCAATGAGAATGGCAATAAACATCTAAAAAATGAGAATGCCATCCGACTGATGCCGCTTCACCCCAAACTCATAGAGCTGGGCTTCCTGGACTATTATAACCGTGTCAAAGAGAAGCACGACAGACTATGGCCGAACCTGCGCTTTCACCCGACAGAGAAGCGCTATAACGCAGACTACAATAAAACCTTTATGAAGTTTTTTTTAGAAAGTACGTCACTGCGGATACCGCCCAAGTGTTCCACAGTTTCAGACACAATGTGGGTGATCAGCTTGTTAAAAACACCGTCAGAGACAAACTGCCCAAAGCCTTAGTCAATCGCCTTATGGGCCACGAGCCTGACAAAGATATGACCTCGCAGGTTTATTTCCATGGGTATGGGGTTGAAGAGCTTTATGAGGGGATTAGGACGCTTAGGTTTGACCTTCAAACCTTGTGCGATGGAAATAAGACAGACCTCTAGCACTTGTGGTAACTTTAGCTACCAATTTTAATTAAATATTCTGACAGCATCTAGTAGATAGAAGCATGTTTGTCTTATATTCTGAGATTGGCATAGGAAAGATCCTTTGAGAGAAAAAAGTCTATATTTGAACCCCTCTGCTCTTAGAGAACCTTTTTCTATTGCGCGCAATCTACAACACTGTTAAAATTCCATATATCAGCATACATTCCATAAAAATAATTTCGTTCACTGCACACAACATATTTTTCATCTTTACCTTTGGAGAAATTAATATGAAATGCAAAGATATTAATTCCAGATGTGACTATTTTTTCCACTAATTCTTTTTGTGAGTCAACTATACCTCGGCCTGCCGCGATATCTGTTATTCCGAGTTGCTTTAAATAAGTGATTTTATCGCCTTTAATCTTGTTTAAAATTCCACCTGTTGGCATTGCAGATTTTATTTTTGCATTTATGCCTTCATTAACTGCCTCCCATGTAAAGAGTTCCATCATCAAACGCTTCTTATCTACAAATTTACTAGAAAAATCTGCTGGTGTATTTACTTTATCAGTTACTAATATTGCATCTGGGTGATCTTTAAACCACTTGTTTATATCAGCAATTTCCATAGGCGTGTATTTTTGATAAATTTTATGCTCTAGAAAAGTTTTTTTCGTAGGAGGTAATTCTCCTTTGTAGCCAGTTGTCTTTGCCCAATGCTTCCAGTCGTGAGAAGAAACATAAATATCATCGGATGTTTTAATAATATCTAGCTCAAATAGGCGAAAACCTTTTTTGTAATTGAAATTTAAGGCCTCAAGAGAATTTGTATATTTATGTCCGTCGATCATGCCTCCTGCATGTGCAATAAACCGTTTAGTGTTTTTTCCATATATATTCGCTTCGCTATTGTTTTTGGCTTTTTTGATGTTTAACAGCTTTATCTCTTTATTCGTCAATTTTTTACTAAAACTTGGAATATAATAACTCAATGAGGTGTCAGCCGAAAATTCTTTTATATTGTAGTCACTGTCAACATAAGCAATATAAGCGACTCTTCCGTTAAGGTTTTGAAGAATCTTAAAATTCAAGTCATTCAATGCCTCTTTAAAATTTGGATAGTCATTACGGATCGCATCATGTGAAGCAATAGCCCAGAAATTTTTATTTTTAATGAGAGCAGACACTTTGCTTGTAAAGCGCTTTGCAGCTTCTATACTGCCATAGGTATCAAAACGATCAACATTAAAACTTCCATCATCGTTTTTATAAAGTAAGTTTAACCCGCGTGACAGATTAAAACTTTCTCCATTAGTTCTAATTTCACTATTAATTGATTTAGATGTAATAAATTCTGAACTTGTCACTGCTATGATATTAGTAGCTAGCTCGTACTTTTGTATTACACGCTCAGGTTTTTCCAAGATAGCATTGTTTGATTCCCTGATTAAATCCACATCTTCTTTTACATAATTAACGATAGTGCCTTGTTTATATATGCCGAGCATTTGTTTGTTTCCAAAATATGTCTTACTAATATTCCCATCTTTAATATCAATTATTAAGTGCAATCGCTTATGTTTCTTATCAAAATCATTGGGCGTAAAAGCATTAATTAAATTACTCTTTCCATATCCTATCGACACCATTTCGTTATTAAATGTAACATCAAAAGTTTCATTTTTTTGTTTTGAATCTATCGCAAAAACAATACTGTCCTCATCGGATTTAATTGTTAAATTATTGCCAATTACACTAACAATAACGCCATCTTTGAAGCTCCTCTTTCTAACTGATGCTTCATTTAGCGTGGTAAGTTTCACTTTATTGGTATTTAAAAATTCTGCGTAGTCGTTTGTATTTATAAAATCCCTTAGAAACTTAGCATTTGTTTTAATTTCAGCACCATCAACTATTATTCGAGGCAGATCAATATGATACAGTGTTTCAGACATCTTTTTTGGTAGTTTCTTTTCATCAACATTAGTGATGAGATAGCTTTGTCTGTAATTTTTTTTGAGTTTTTCTATAACAGGGCCGCTGCTACCCATCAAAAGATGATCTGGAAAAATAAAAATAGCAGTACTATCCAAAAGATTTTCATCTTTAAGAAATTTGATAAAATCACCAACTAAATAATCAACTGCAGAAACTGAAAATTCTAAATTGTCTTCACTTGCTGATATAAATTGCTCCATTCTCTTATCGTAAATACCATTAGGAAAATGTGTGTTGATCGTTGACATAAACAAAGCAAATGGTTTATCTTTGGTTTTTTCAAATTCTTTGATCTGTTTTTTTGCTTCTTGAAAAAGGTCAAAATCGTTAAATCCACAATGTGCTTTTGGGTACTCGCCTAGACAATTATTTTGAGATACAACCTTTATACCATAGGCCGTGAGTAAATCCGACATTCCTGCAAATTCGGAATTTCCTACTTGTCCAGTTCCACCACGTTGTTGATAAGAAGTAAATAGAGGATTAAAGAAGAAAGCGATA
>JACUTT010000046.1 GCA_014859655.1 Campylobacterales bacterium | reverse complement strand
TTATTTAGCTCTTTATATGAGTGATTGGGAAAAACGCAAAGAGATTTTAGAGAAAGTTTAAATTTTCAGCCCTCAAGAACTAGCAGAGTCATCTCCGGCAAGAAATGCACCAAACCGGCCAGTAAAAATGCTGAGCTCCGGCCACTTTTGTCCAGTAGGTGCGATTTGTTTTTGCTCAAGGATAAGCTCGTGAGCAGAAGAGATATTTTTCAAATTTTCCTACACTCTTTGTATCAAATTCAAAGGTATTAAATAAGAATTTTGTCTATGAAATAAGTACGGGGAAGTGGCATGAACCATGTAATTACACTTAATTCTACCGCATATTTGTTCGGTTTTTGGGGACACAGCTCACGGTGCTCTTCAGTGTATATTGTTTATGGAATTTTGTATTAGCTCCTTTCTCTGTGCTTTTGCGAAAAACTCAGAGTCTTTCGCTGAAATACGCCACCATATGCTCAAGGGTATCGACTTTTGCGTAATCTTTTTCGGGAACCTCTACGCCGAGTTTCTCCGACAGGGCAGTCAAAATCTTCAAAAAATCGAAAGAGTCGACCTCCAAAGAGCGCTGGATGTTTTCGCCGGGCTTGATCTCTTCTTTGCGTATGTCGGGAGCGACCTGCAGTATCTCTTCGATGATGGCCTCTTTAAGTTCTTCTAGTGTCATAGCAGCTCCTTGGGGTTTTGCAAAAGTTGGTTGAGTTTGTCTAAAAACAGCGCTCCGGTATGGCCGTCGGTGGCGCGGTGGTCGCCGGAAATCGTGGCATGCATGACTTTTCGCACGCTCAGGGTGTCGCCCTGGGCCCAGGGTGCGTCCGAAATGCGTCCAAACCCTATGATGGCCACCTGCGGGGGATAGATGACGCCGTAGACACGCTCCACACCAAGATCGCCCAGGTTGGTGATGGTGATGCTCTGCTGCGTCATCTCAGAGGAGCGGAGTTTTCCTGCGCGGGTGCGCGAGATGAGCTCGCCCAGGGCCTGCATCGTCTTTTGCAGGTCCATCTCCTGCGCGTCTATCAAGGCCGGCGTGATGAGCCCGCCTTTGCGAAGCGAGATGGCGATGCCGGGGTTGATCTCTTTTTTGAGCTGATGCGTGTTTTCCTGCCAGAAGCCGTTGAGCTGGGGAACCTCCTGCAGGGCTTTGACGGCGGCGCGGATCAGTAGAGCGGCCGGCAGAATGCGCTCTTGGATGCTGAGTTCACTGTTAAGTTCCTCCAGCCACGTCAGAGCGGGTGTCATGTTGATAGCCATGCTGAGGTAGTAGTGCGGGATCTCGGCATTGGAGCGGCTCATCGCTTTGGCAATGGCCTGGCGCATGCCGTCCGCAAAGCTATTCTCTTTGGGCGGCTGTGTGTCCTCTGCTTTTACCTCCAGAACGTGCGAACTCTCTTCGCTTACGCTCTCTTGTGCTTTCTGCCGGGCACTCTGCACGGTGTTTAAGTGCACCGCGCCCCCGCTTGTGTCGGAGAGTTCCGCCAGGTTTATGCCCATTTCGGCGGCTTTTTTGCGTGCGGCAGGCGAGGCCTTTATCCTTTGCGTCTGCTGCACCTCTTCGTGTTTTGTCTTGGGCACTTCGCGTTGAGGCTCGGCAGGTGTGCTCGGAAGCGGTTCTTGCGGGGCAGTTTCTGCAAGAGGTTCTACGGGAGGCTCTTGGACAGTTTTTTCTCCTTCGGAGCGGATAAAGGCCAGAGGCGTGCCCGCAGCGCACTCTGTATCGGGTTCTATGAGAAGCTTCTCGACAATGCCCTCTTCAAAGACTTCGATCTCTATGACGCCCTTGCTTGTCTCGACCTCGGCGATGACCTGTCCTTTTGTGACGTGCTCACCCTCTTTGACGCGCCACTCCATCAAGACCGCCGATTCCATGTCCGCGCCCAATGAGGGCATTGTAAATTCGCTCATATCTACTCCATTAATGTTCGTGCCATATCAACGATTTTTTCGCTTTGTGGTATGGCCGCTTGTTCAAGATGCTGGGAATAAGGAAGGGGGACCTCTTCGGTGCAGACTCTTCGCATGGGCGCGTCAAGCTCAAAAAAAGCCTGCTCGTTGATGCGGGCCATGATCTCGGCCGAGATGCTCCCCGATCTCCACCCCTCATCCACGATCAGTACGCGGTGGGTCTTTGCGACCGAGGCCATAATCGCCTCGTCATCCAGCGGCCTCAAAGAGCGCAGGTCGATGACCTCGGCGTCAATGCCTTCTGCCGAAAGTGTTTCCGCCGCCTCAAGTGCCTTGAAAAGGCTGATGCCGTAGGTAAAGATGCTCAGGTCTTTGCCGCTGCGGTGCTGAAAGGCTTTACCGATAGGCAAGGCTTTTTTTTGCGTCTCTAGCGCCCCTTTGCTGTTATAGAGCAGGGCATTTTCAAAGATCAGTACCGGATCGGGATCGGCCAGCGCGAGATGAAGCATGTCGTAGGCATCCTGCACTGTTGCCGGAGTAAGGATCTTAAGCCCCGGAATGTGGGCAAACCACCCCTCAAACGAGTGCGAATGCTGCGCACCTAGCTGTTTTCCGCCGCCGCTTGCCATGCGGATCACCAGGGGGACGTTGAACTGCCCGCCCGACATATGCAGAAGGCTTGCCGCATTGTTGATGATCTGGTCAAGCGCAAGAAGGCTGAAGTTGGCCGTCATGATCTCGACAATGGGGCGCATCCCGTTGAGCGCGGCGCCGATTCCCGCACCGGTAAAGGCGGATTCGCACAGCGGAGTATCGATGATCCTCTGCGCGCCAAACTCTTTGAGCAGGCCCATGCTCACGGCATAGGCGCCGCCATAGTGTCCGACATCCTCTCCCATCAAGAAGACGCGCTCATCCTCAAGCATTGCCTCACGTATAGCCATGCGCAGGGCTTCGCGGTAGCTGATGTTTTCGCTCATTGTTTTTCCTTGGGTGTGTAGACGAATTTCATAAGATCTTCGATAGGCTCAAGCGTGCCCTTTTCGGCAAAGTCTACCGCCTCGTTTACGATCTGTGAAACCTCATCTTCGAGTCCTTGGGCATTTGTCTCTTCCCAAAGGCCCATTGTCTCGAGTCTTTTTTGCAGTAGCACGAGCGGATCTTTTGTCTTCCACTCCTCGACTTCGGCTTTTTCGCGATAGAGCTCAGCGTCGTACATGGAGTGGGCGCGGAAACGGTAGCTGAGGCACTCCAAAAAGACGGGTCCCCCTGCTGAATGTATCCTCTGCACGGCCTCTTCGGCAGCCTGTGCCACCTTCAGCACATCCATGCCGTCAACCTGCTGCGAGTGGACACGGTAGGCGGCTGCTTTTCTCGCAAGGTTTGTTTCGGAGTGCGAAATTGTCAGTGCAGTGCCCATGCCGTAAAGGTTGTTTTCGCAGACAAAAAGCACCGGAAGCTGCCAGAGTGCAGTCAGATTGATAGACTCGTGGAACTCTCCTTCGGCAACAGCGCCGTCACCGAAAAAACAGACAGTGACCCGTTTGCGCTGCATCATCTTGTCAGAGAGGGCCATGCCGACAGCCAGAGGAAGGTTGGCACCGACAATGGCGCTGCCGCCGTAAAAACGGCTCTTGGCATCGAAGATATGCATAGAACCGCCCCGGCCGCGCGAGGCACCCTCTGCTTTTCCGTAGAGTTCGGCCATGACCTTGTTCGCCGAAATCCCCCGTGCAAGGGCATGTCCATGTTCACGGTAGGTGGCCAGCACCGCGTCTTCGGCGCCGAGTGCCTGCATAATCCCCACGGCTATGGCCTCTTCGCCGATATAGAGGTGCAAAAATCCGCGTATCTTCTCATGACTGTAAAGCTCCACGCACCTCTCTTCAAATCGGCGGATTAGCAGCATCTTTTTGTAAAACTCGCGGCCCCGGTTCAGATCTAAATACATGCCATTCTCCTTAATCTTCCAGAGTCGAGGTGTCACCCTCGCTCAGTCCGAGTTCACGGGCCTTCAGCAGCCGCCGCATGATCTTTCCGCTTCGGGTCTTGGGAAGATTGTCCAGAAATTCGATCTCTTTTGGCGCTACGGCCGCTCCGAGTTTGCTGCGTCCAAAACCAAGGAGTTCATGCCTTAGCTCTTCGCTCGGTTCGTAGCCGGCCTTGAGCGATACAAAGGCTTTGACGAGCTGTCCTATCATCTCGTCGGGCTTGCCGATGACGCCGGCTTCGGCTACGCCGGGGTGCTCCATCAGGCTGCTTTCGACCTCAAAGGGACCGACCATATGTCCGGAGGTCTTGATAATGTCATCCGCACGCCCGATAAACCAGAAATAGCCCTCTTTGTCTTTGTAGGCCAGATCCCCAGAGAGGTACCACTCGCCGACAAAACATTTTTTATAGCGCTCCTCGTTGTGGAGGTAGGCTCTGAACATAGAAGGCCAGCCGACTTTTAGCGCCAGCTCCCCCTCTTTGTCAGCCTGCGTGACCTGGGTGAGGGTGCCATCGTCCTCAAGCCGGACTATAGCGGCCTCTATCCCCGGAAGCGGTCTTCCCATGGAGCCTGGACGGATGCTTTGCGAGAGTAGGTTCGAAATCATGATGCCGCCGGTCTCCGTCTGCCACCAGTTGTCGTGGATAGGCATCTTCAGTTTTTCGACTCCCCAGAGCACGGCTTCGGGGTTAAGCGGTTCGCCGACACTCTGGATAAGACGCAAGGCTGAGAGGTCATACTCCTGCGCGGGAAAGGAGTCTATGCGCATCAGCCGGCGTATTGCGGTGGGGGCAGTGTACCAGATGCTAACATTCTGCTCTTGCAAGATGCTATACCAGCGCTCGGCGTCAAACTCCGATTCGTCCACGATATTGGTCAAGCCATGGAGCCAGGGGGTGATGATGCCGTAAGCGGTGCCGGTGACCCAGCCGGGGTCGGCGGTGCACCAGTAGATGTCATCGGGATGCATGTCCAGCGCGTATTTGCCGCTCATCCAGTGGGTGTAGAGGGCCTTGTGCACATGCACCACCCCTTTTGGCATTCCGGTGGTGCCGCTGGTGAAGTGAAGCAAAGACATATCTTCGGGGTCGGTTCTCTCGATCTCAAAGACTTCATCGGCCTGTTCCATCAGGCGGGGCAGGGAGAGCACCTGCGCGTTTTCATCCTCCAAGGCATCGATTAAAAAGACATAGCTGAGCGTGTTCAGCTGTTCTAAAAGCGGGCGTATCTTCTTCTCAAACAGTCTTGTCGTCGTCACCAGGACTTTGGCATCGCCGCCTTGCATGCGCTGGAGTATGGGCTCGGGACCGAACTGCGAAAAGAGAGGGCAGAGCACGCTGCGGTTTTTCAAGACGCCGATGGCGGAAATATAGAGTTCAGGGAGCCGTGTAGAGAGGGTGAATACCCGTTCGCCTTTTGCAATGCCGAGGGATTTGAGCACATTGGCGAAGCGGGAACTTTCCGCTTTCATCTGGGCAAAAGAGTAGGTTTTTTTTTCGCCGTTTTGCCCCAGCCAAAGTAGGGCGGTCTTGTCGCGGAGCTCTCCGTTGGCATGACGGTCTATCGCTTCGTGGGCGATATTGAGACCGCCGGAGGGAAGCCCATCGAAGTTTTCAGCGATGCGCTGCCATGAAAATGCGCGGTACTCTTTGTCGTACTCCAGCAGATTCGGCCGGAGCGGAAACTCCTCTATGTTTTTGCTGATCCACTTCTTTTCCATAGGCGACTCCTTCAAAAAAAATTGTTAAGCTTCTTGATATGAAACTGATAATAACATATAATCGTATAAAAAACTTATTAAAATCGGAGAGCACATAAAAGATAAAGCATGGCGTCTTATCCAGAGCAAACAGGGATCTGCTTACTATAACATGGCTCTAGACGAAGCGCTGCTTGGCGCTTTTAAAGAGGGCGACCGGCCTATACTGCGGCTCTATGGCTGGCCAAGGGCACTTAGCCTGGGGAGGTTTACCCGCCTTGAAAAGAGCCTGGACCTGGCAAGGCTCATAGAAGATAAAATGCCCTTCGTCCGCCGAATAAGTGGGGGAGGAGTTCTGGTGCACGGCGGGGAGCTCTCCTATTCGCTGGTACTGCCCCGCTCTCTTGTGCAGGAGAGAGGCGTCAAAGAGAGTTATCGCTATCTGTGCAGTTTTCTGATAGCGCTTTACAAAAAAATGGGCTATACGGCCGCTTTTTGTGCCGACTTGCAGCTGGAACAGAAACGCTGCGAGAGCTGCCTGGGAGGAAACGAGGCCTACGACATTATGATAGAGGGTAAAAAGATGGGCGGAAATGCCCAGCGTCATACCCGCCACGCCCTGCTGCAGCACGGCACGATTCCTATAGTAAAGTATGCGTCGGGACTTGAGGCTTTTTTTGTGGAAGATCCGGGTTTGCAAGGAGCGGCGACGCTCGAAGGTTTGGGCTGCGTGCTCTCCTATGAAGCGCTCTCATTGCTGCTGTGCGAAAGCTTCTGCGAAAGTTTTGAAGCAAGGCTCATAAAAGAGAGCTTGAGTCCCGAAGAAGATGAGCGTGCGCA
The DNA here is from genome assembly GCA_014859655.1 of Campylobacterales bacterium. Taxonomy (GTDB): domain Bacteria; phylum Campylobacterota; class Campylobacteria; order Campylobacterales; family Sulfurimonadaceae. The sequence goes on along the minus strand of JACUTT010000046.1, from coordinate 8,446 downwards.
GCGGCTTCTTGAGGAGAAGTACACGCAGTCAGAGTGGAATATAGATGGGAAAAAAGGAGATCTGAATGGCAAAGCACTATGACGCGGTGGTGATCGGCGCGGGCCCGGGAGGGTATCAATCTGCGCTGCACCTGGGAATTTCGGGCATGAAGACCCTGTTGATCGACAAGGGCAAAGAACGTGTCGGTGGGACCTGTCTGAACGAGGGGTGTATCTCCTCCAAGGCCTATCTCAAAGCTGCACGCTACCTCTTGAGCGCTCCTTCTATGAGTGACTTCGGCATACAGATGCAGCTTGAAGGCCTGGACATGAAGCGCCTCAAAGAAAAAACAGTATTGCTCAAAGACGAACTCCGCTCAGGCGTGCTATGGCAGCTCGAGCAGACGGGGGTGGAGTTTCTTGCGGGGACGGCGCGTTTTCTTGATCCGCATACGCTTGATGTGTCCGGCGAGACGATCAGCTTTGACAAGTGCATTGTCGCGACGGGTTCACAAGCGCAAGCGCTGGCCTCTTTGCCCCTGGACGGCAAACGCGTGCTCTCGAGCAGGGAACTTTTTGAACTCGAAACCCTGCCCGCATCGATTTGCATTATCGGAGGGGGGCTGATCGGATGCGAATTCGCAACATTTTTTAGTGCCTTGGGTTGTGAGGTGACGCTGATCGTGCGCAGTTCCGCGCTGCTGAGCAGTGAAGACGAAGATGTAAGCAAGGTACTGCTCAAAGCATTCAAAAAACGTGGTATCAGGGTGCTCACCTCGGCAACTCTGCAAAAGGCCGAAGTAAAAGAAGAGGGGGTGGAACTCTCTGTCATGACGGACGTGCAGGAGCAGATCTCCTGTGAGCTGGTGCTGTGCGCGACGGGGCGGCTTCCTTTTACGCAGCTGCTTGAGACCCAAAACGCCGGGATCGAATGCGACGCAAAAGGCTTCATTTGCGTCAATGGCACCTTCCAGACGAGCCAGAAACACATCTACGCCGTCGGAGACTGCATTAATACCCTTGCCTACGCCCACACGGCCTATGCCGAAGCAAAGATCGCCGCGCACAATATTCTCGGCGGTTCGCTAAGAGAAAACACCCATATCACCCCCTCTGCCATCTTTACGGACCCCGAGATCGCGAGCTGCGGCCTTGGCGAAAAAGCCGCCAAAGCGCAGGGGCGTGACATCGAGATCAAAAAAGCCTTTTTTAAGACAAATGCAAAGGCGAAGATAGAGGGAGATGATTCGGGATTTGCCAAGCTGATCATATGCGCGCAGAGCGGGATGATCCTGGGTGCCTCTGTTGTCGGTGTGGAAGCCACGGAGATCATCCACGAAATGGTACTGGCCGTGGAAAAACAAGTGTGCTATCAAGAGTTTAAGGATATCATACATGTCCATCCCAGTGTTTCGGAAATCTTTAGGTACCTGTAAGGAGTGTTCATGCGTATCGTAATCGTCGGCGGGGGCATTGCCGCGGCCTACATGGCTAATGCCCTGAAAGAGCAGGCTCCCCAACACGAGGTGCTTATCGTCTCCAAAGAGGAGTACCCGCCGTATGACCGCATCCACCTGTGCGACTTGATCAACAAGAGCAAGAGCATCGAGGAGATCGCCCTGGAGCTTCCCTCCGGCGTCAAACTCGAGCTCAATGCCGAGGTGCTTCAAGTCGACAGAAAAGCCAAACGCATCTACACCAAAACCTCCGCCTTTGCCTACGACATCCTGATCATCGCGACCGGCTCCTCGCCGCGCACCCTCTTTGGTATCGACGGGATGAAAAACGCGGCGACCTTTAGAAGCGCGAATGACAGTGCCTGCATTGCCGGGTGCACCAAGGGCAAAAACGTCATAGTGATGGGCGTCGGACCCATCGGTCTGGAACTGCTCGATACCCTCTGTATGCTCGAAGGCCCCAAAAAGATCTATCTTGTCTCCCGCGGCAAACATCTCTACGACAAGGCAATGACACCCTCTTCGGTGGCCATGATGAAACGCATTTACGAGGAGGCCGATCCCCGTGTTGAGATACTGTTAAACGAGGAGATCCTCGACAAAACCGTCGAGGAGAACACCCTGCAAAAGGTCGTTCTCACCTCGCGCACGATTGAAGACCCTTTTATCATCTTCGGCGTGGGAATCACCCCGAGTGCGGAGTTTGTGAAGGGGGTACTCGATGTGGACAAGGGTATTCTTGTGGATGAACATATGCGCACCTGCGATCCCTCCATCTATGCCGTCGGCGAGGTGGCGCAGCTGCACAACGGCTATATCGCCGGACGGGTGAGGGAATGCACTTTGCAGGCCGAGGCGGCTATAGCGTCGATTTTGGGCAAGGAGCACCCTGGTTTCGCAGAGTTTGTGACGATTGACGGGCTGAAAGTCGGGAAATTCTTGCTCGCTGACGTGACCTCGACGGACTACAGGCCAAAAGACGAGAAGAACGAAGAGATCGTCATCTCCTCCAAAAAAGAGGGGCGTGTGGACCACTACATCACCAACGATGAACGTCTGGTACGTTTTATCGGCATCAACACCAACATTGACGTGGCGGGGCTAAAAAGAATGATAGAGAAAAAAGAGAAGGTCGATGCCGCCTACCTCTACTCCAACCGTCTGCAAAGCAAACGCGGCAAGCTGATCTGCTCCTGCGCCAGCGCTTACGAGAAGGATCTGGTCGAGATCATCACTGCAAACGCCCTTCAAAGCTTTGCCGATCTCAAGCCCTTCAGCGAGGCGGGCCGTATCTGCGGACGCTGTAAAAATGACGTAGCCCAGCTGATAGCAGACACCCCTGTCGACCCCGAAGAAGCAGCGCGGCTTAAAGCCGAGCGCGAAGAGGCAGCTAAAAAAGAGGAGATGGAAACGGTCCGGCGGCGCATCAAGAAGTTCAATGCCCTTCATCCGAAAAACACGATCGACGAGGAGAATCTCGAAGAGGCGATGAAGGCCTTTGATGTGAGCCAGGAGTACAACAAATGGGTCTCGATGATCACCGCGAACATGCGCCTTGGCCCCGAGTACGAACCGCTTGTGAAACAGGGGGTAGAGCAGCTGAACAAGATCCCGATCATCTGGCTGGAACTGGCGGACTGTACGGGGAACTCGGAGGGCTTCATCAAATCGACCCGTCCCAAAGTCGACGAGCTTATCTTGAAATACATCTCCCTGGACTACCACGAACTGCTGATGGCAGCCTCGGGGGACCAGTCGGAGACAGTGCTTGAGGAGATCATAAAAAAGGATGCGGGAAAATATATTCTGATGGTCGAGGGGGCTATTCCCCTGGGGCTTGAGGGCAAGTTTCTTCGCATCGGGCCCAAGGGAGAGACGGGGGATCAGCTTCTCAAAAGAGTGGCAAAAGATGCCCTGGCCGTGATTGCTGTAGGCTCGTGCGCTTTTGACGGAGGGGTCGTTGCCGCCGCGCCCAATCCCACAGGCGCGGTCGGTGTTGCCGAAGCGCTTGGACGAGATGACATCATCAATCTGCCGGGATGTCCGGTAAACCCCATCAGCATCGTCGGCACCCTGCTGCACTACATCATGTTCGAGGAGTTCCCAAAGCTCGATGCCAAGAACCGTCCCGAATGGGCCTACGGCTATCGCATCCACGACAACTGCGAGCGCCGCGGCCATTATGACCTCGATGAATTTGTGCTGGAGTGGGGAGACGAGGGGGCGAAGAAGGGGTGGTGCCTCTTCAAGATGGGGTGCAAGGGACCCTACGCCGAGCTTAACTGTTCTCTGGCAAAGTTCAATGACGGCACCAGCTGGCCGGTGCAGGCGGGACACGGCTGTTTTGCCTGCGGATTAGGAAAGGTCGCCTTTGACAAATACGCTACCAATAGAGTGATCGAGGAGGATGAAAATGGCAAGTAAAAAGATAGTTATCGACCCGATCACCCGCATAGAGGGGCACCTGCGCATCGAAGTGGAAGTGGATGAAAACAATGTCGTTACCGAGGCTTGGGCTTCGGGGCAGCTCTTTCGGGGGATCGAGATCATCCTCAAAGGGCGCGATCCGCGCGATGTGGGCTTTATTGCCCAGCGTATCTGTGGCGTCTGTACCAATGTGCACTACCGCGCCTCCATCAGTGCGGTGGAAGATGCCTACGGTATAGGTTTGCCTAAAAACGCCGAGATCATCCGAAACCTTGTGACCCTTGCGCTTTTTGTCCAGGACCACATCATCCACTACTACCACCTCCATTCGCTCGACTATGTGGATGTGGTGAGTGCGCTTGAAGCCGAGCCTTCTCAGGCCGTAGAGTGTGCGAAAAAATACCATGAACACCCCTACCGAAACTCCCACGCCAACATCAGCGCGGTCAAGGAGAAGCTGAGCTCCTTTGTCAAGGCGGGGCGTTTGGGTCTCTTTGCCAACGGCTACTGGGGGCACAGCGCCTACAAGTTCTCGCCCGAAGAGAACCTCGTGCACATGAGCCACTACCTCGAAGCCCTGCGCATACAGAGCGAGCTTGGAAAGGCGGTGGCGATCTTTGCGGGTAAGACGCCGCATCCTCAAAACCTTGTCGTCGGCGGGGTGACCAGCGTGGCGGACATGCTCAATCCGCAGCGGCTTAACGACTTTATGTTCATACTCAAAGATGCCCACGACTTCATCGAACGCGCCTATATCCCGGACATGAAGATGGCGGTTTCTGCCTACAGGGATGAGATCAAATCGGGCCACGGGCGCGGCAGCGGAAACTTCATGGCCGTCGGCGGCTACCGCTTCGGCAAGGCGGAACAGCTCTTTGAGGGTGGGGTGATAAACGGACATGATTTTGAACATATCGACTCCTTTGATGATGGCTACATCACCGAAGAGGCGGGGCGTTCATGGTACGTTGACGAGGAACCGACCTCGCCCTATGAGGGAAAAACAGAACCCTTCTATACGGACCTGAACGAAGACGGCACGCTTAAAAGCGAGGGAAAATACAGCTGGATAAAGGCGCCGCGCTACAAGGGCGAACCGATGGAGGTCGGCCCCGTGGCGCGCATGCTCATCGGCTATAGCAAGGGCTCGAAAATCATCAAGCCCTATGTGCAGAAGTTTATGGACGATACGGGGCTTGAGCTGCTGGACTTCTCCACCTCGCTCGGGCGCAACGCGGCGCGTGCTATAGAGGCGCAGATCTGCTGTGACTATATCTTCGATTTTTGCAGCGACCTGATAGAGAACATCAAGTACTACGATGAGCAGACCTGGACGAAGTATGTTTTCGAAGAGCTTCCCAAGGAGGCAAAAGGACGGGGGATATTTGAGGTGCCGCGCGGCGTCTTGTCGCATTTTGTGCGCATCGAAGACGCGAAGATTTCCAACTTTCAGGCCGTCGTCCCGACCACATGGAACGCCTCGCCCAAAGACGCCTCGGGCATTCGCGGCCCCTACGAAGAGTCACTTATCGGCATTTCTCTGGCCGATGCCAGCTCCCCGCTGGAGGTCTTGCGCGTCATCCACTCCTTTGATCCCTGTCTCGCCTGCGCGGTGCACATCATCGACACCAAGGGGCGCGAGCTGAGCGTCTATAAGGTCGGGACGCTGTGCAATGTCTAGCCCTTCATTGCGTGCGAAAATAGCCCTTGTTGGCGTGGGAAACATCTTGTTCAAAGACGAGGGAGCAGGGGTCTATGCGAGCCGGCTGCTGGAAGCGAACTACAGCTTTTTTCCCGAAATTGAGATCGTAGACGGGGGAACGCTGGGCTTTAAGCTGATGGAGTACCTGCAAGGATATGAAAAGGTGCTCCTTTTTGACACCCTCTCCATAGACGAAGCCCCCGGTACGGTCTACACCCTGCCGGCTGAGGTTCTCATAGGACTTGGCGAGTACAGAAAGAGCGTGCACGAGATCGAAGTGGTGGGAATGCTGGAGATCTGTTCGCTTCTGGAAAAAACGGCCCAGGTGAGCATCGTCGGCATCATCCCCCAGGACATAATAAGCGTGCAGATCAACCTGACTCCGGCTATAAAAAAGCAGCTTCCGCTGATGCTGGAGCAGAGCATTTTGCTTCTGCAGGAGTGGGGAGTGGAAGTAGTTGCCAAGGAGAAGCCCAAGAGCATCGAGGAGATCATAAGCCTTTATGACGGCTCCGGAACATGCGAAACGTTCCGCCCTGCCTAATCAAACTGCAAGTTCAAACCTGCTAAAATTCTGCCACTATTTTACCCAAAAGGTTCGCTATGAAACGCGCTTTGATCAGTGTAAGTGATAAAACAAATATCGTAGAATTTGCCAAATCCCTTGTCCAGCTGGACTACGAGATCGTCTCCACCGGCGGCACATTCAAGATGTTACAAGAAGCAGGTGTCGCGGCGATCGAGATCGATGAGGTGACAAAGTTTCCCGAGTGTTTTGAGGGGCGCGTCAAGACGCTGAACCCTTATGTCCACGGCGGCATCTTGCACCGACGCGACAAGCAGTCCCACCTTGATCAGGCCAAAGAGCTCGGCGTCGAGGCGATCGATCTGGTCTGTGTCAACCTCTACCCATTCAAGGCGACGATCGAGAAGACGGACAATTTTGACGACATCATCGAAAACATCGACATCGGCGGGCCTGCTATGGTGCGTTCTGCGGCAAAGAACTTCGACAGCGTGCTGATCGTCACCGACGTGGCGGACTATTCGGTGGTTTTGGACGCCATCTCCAAGGAGACAAACAGTGTCGAGTTCAGACGCAACCTGATGATCAAGGCCTACGAGCACACCGCGGCCTATGACTCCATGATCGCCAACTACATGAACAAACGCTTCAACAAGGGCTTCGGCGCGAAGCAGTTTATCGTCGGCGAGAAGGTGATGGACACGCGTTATGGCGAGAACCCGCACCAAAAGGGTGCGCTCTATGAGTTTGACGGCTACTTCAGCAAGAACTTCAAAACCCTAAAAGGCGAGGCGAGTTTCAACAACCTCAATGACCTCAACGGCGGGATCAAGATCGCCGCAGCCTTCGGAGACGAAAACGCCGTCTGCATCGTCAAGCACGGCAATCCTTGCGGTTTTGCCATCAGAGAGAACCTGACCGAAGCCTACGAAGAGGCGCTCAAATGCGACCCGATCTCGGCCTTTGGCGGGGTGGTCTGTGTGAACGGTGTGGTCGACGCGGAACTTGCAGAAAAGATGAACGAAATTTTCCTGGAAGTCGTCATTGCCGGACGCATCACAGAAGAGGCACAGGCCGTTTTTGAAAAGAAAAAACGTCTGAAACTCTTTGAGTACGGCGCCGAGCGCATCGTCCTCTCGCATGACACCCTTGACTTCAAACACATCGACGGCGGATTTGTCTTCCAGGACGCAGACAAGGTCGGCGAAGAGGAGGTGAAGAATGCTCAACTCGTCAGCGAAAGAACGGCAACTGCCCAAGAGCTAAAAGACGCCGAGATCGCATGGAAGATCGCCGCACTGACGAAGTCAAACTGTGTCGTCTATGTCAAAAACTCCGCAATGGTCGCAGTGGGCATGGGAATGACATCGCGCGTCGATGCCAGTCAGTGCGCACTCAAAAAAGCCAAGGCGATGAACCTCGACGTCACCGGTGCCGCTCTCGCTTCGGAAGCCTTCTTCCCCTTTAGAGACTCCATCGACGCCGCGGCCGAAGCCGGTGTAAAAACCGTCATCCAACCCGGCGGTTCCATCCGTGACGAGGAGGTCATCCAGGCCGCAAACGAGCACGGCATGGCCCTTTACTTCTCCGGCATCCGCCACTTCCTCCACTAGCCAACCCGAGGCCTCCCGCCTCGGCAAAAGCCTGCTATAGCAAGATCCGGCTCCTTCGAAGAGTGCCAGGTTTTGGCTTGCTTTTGTTTATGCTTGCCACGTTTAGTATTTTTGAGTTAATTGAAAGTTTTTTTGTTCTTTTTTGCTACAATAATAGACTTTCGGAGGTCAAAGTTTGCCTACTGTACTTAGAATTAACGGTTTCAGATTTTTCTTTTTCAGTGATGAACATTTGCCTTTGCACATACATGTTGAAAAAAGGGGACGGTTATATGAGAGTCGAACTTCAAGCACTTCGTATTACTGACAACTACAAATTTTCTGCAAATGATACAAAAAAGATACTCTGAAGGCAGTTGGGGTTTTTAGAGGTGCCCTTAATTGTAAAAGAACATCAAAATGAACTTACAGGAGCATGGAATGAATACTTCAATAACAAAGCTTGATTTTAAAGATAAGATTTTTGTGCATCTCAAAAGTTGCGATGTTTTATCTATACCGTATGACTACACTCCAAAAATTAAATAAGCCAAAAAAGATCAGCTTTAAAACTACCGTCTCATCGGAGATGGCATAGGTGTTCATTTTGAAGAGATAGACGAAGACATATCACTTGGCGGAATCATCGCTTACAAAGTGGCCCATGAGCTTAGAGCGTCTTGATTTACTATCGTTCCAAAGCTCCAGCTTGGGAGTGGATAATCATATGGGCACCTCTAAAAACCCCAACTGCCTTCAGAGG
>JACUTT010000082.1 GCA_014859655.1 Campylobacterales bacterium | reverse complement strand
TCCCCGGGTCCAGCCCGAGGATGACGAGAGGTGTCATTTGACCAAAGAGAATGCCTGTGGTGCGTCTCTGGAACCATCTCTCCCGAGGTGGTTCCCATACATCAGGCCATGCGTCGTTGAGCGCTCAAACATCTGTATGCATCCCGCCTCAGGAGAGGACGGGACGAGATCCCCGGGTCCAGCCCGAGGATGACGAGAGGTGTCATTTGACCGAAAGGAATGCCTGTGGTGCGTCTCTGGAACCATCTCTCCCGAGGTGGTTCCCATACATCAGGCCATGCGTCGTTGAGCGCTCAAACATCTGTATGCATCCCGCCTCAGGGGTGTTCATTTACTGTATCACGACTAATGCCAAGCTCGGATGAAAGAGTTGTAATAGTTATTTTTGGATTGACACGTATCAAGTCAATGATTTTTTCTTTTGTAGTCTTAAGTGGGGTCTTTTGGTGGGTCTTTTTTTGAAGCTGTAATAAACAACCCTGTCATAAATAAAAAGAGCATCAAAGGAAACTGTAAAAGCCAAAGCGGCTCCCCTACAAAAGCTACTAAGAACACAGATATACCTATAATATTTAGATGTTTCAACTCTGTATCTTGAATTGGCAAGCGTAGAAGCTTGTAGTACATCAAAAACATCAAAGCTAATGCGACGAGACCACCTTGTACAGCTACCATGAGATATTGATTATGATAGTGTGCTTGTGCAACATATTTTTTTAAACGGTTTGATAACCCTTGATATTCGTATTTTGAAACCATCATCTCAGCAGCTTCGCTATAATCACCAATTCCATAACCAAGAAGCGGTTCTTCTTTAAGGGCATCATACGTTATTATCCACCAAGCAGCGCGCACTCCCCATGAAGTGTTATAGTTTTCGTTGAGTGTTTGTTTTACATCACGTATGGCTGCATCGGCTCTTATTTTAAAAAGCGGAAGAGCATAGTACGATGCAAAGATGATACTTGTTCCAACTATAGCGCTTAATGCTAATGTTTTTATAGAAACCCTATAGCGAATAATAAAGACTATAAAAAGTGTCAAAAAAAATGCCAACTGCCCAGTACGCCCGGTACTGATCATAAGGTTTGTTGTTGTCATGAGGAAAAATACCAGCATCGGCAAACGCACTTTCCATGAACTTTGTTCAAATGAAAACCTATATAAAAGCACTAGTGAGGTAAAAGCCAAAAACACACTGTAATGGATATGTGTCATAAAAGGTGTTGGATAATTTGCACTTCGTTCGTTGATAGTCCACCATTCAAACCACATGCCATAGGAAAGTATTTCACTCAGAAACATCCCAAGCAAAAAGCTGTTTAGCATGTTAAATAACCATTCTTTTTTTGCCAAGATAACAAAACACGGTATGATTATCCAGTAGCTATACATCCTAAGCTGTTTCAGGGCAGTGTCTGTATCGCTACTCCACAATACGCTTAAATAAAGTAATCCTACAAATAAGCCCATATGTATAAAGATGCTATGCTCTTTTAGTGTCTGCCAGCTTGCTTTGCAATCTCGCTTGTAGAGGACAAGCAAAAGTAGCCAAAACACAAAAAAAACTATTTGCAGCTTTAGAGAGTGGCAAGGCAAAGGCAAAAAGCAAAAGTGAATAATACGCCACTCGCTCAAAATTTATTTTTTTAGTGAGCAATTGAGTCCTTCTTTTTTACTTTGAACTTCTCTTTTAAAACCAGCCATAAGAACATGCTATTGGTATAGAGATAGCGTTTCCACATCCGCCCCGGTTCTTGTAAAAACCTGTAGAACCACTCCAGTCCATAGCGCTGCATCCACAGAGGCGCGCGCGTTACCTTGCCTGCAACCACATCAAAACTGCCGCCTACGCCCATGATGAAAGGGGTATTGATGACATCCTTATAGGTGTTTAAAAATATCTCTTTTGTAGGGCTGCTGATCGCTACAAACAAGATGTCGGCTCCGCTGTCTCCTATTTGCCTGGCTATCCTCTCTTCTTCCTCTTTTTTGAAATAGCCATTGCGGTAACCGGCGATGATGTCAGGACTGTACATCTGAGCGTATTTGTCGACAACACCTTTTACCACCTCCTCTTTTGCGCCAAAGAAAAACACCCGGTATCCTTTTTCACTTGCCAGCTTCACAAGATTTTGCATCAGGTCTATCCCTGCTACTCTTTCAGGCAGCGGTTGCGCTAAAAATCTACTGGCCCACACTACTGCTTGCCCGTCAGCGTTGATGATATCGCTGCTTACTACCGAGTCATAAAGCTCTTTGTCCTTTTGCATATGCACCAATTTGGCTGCATTGACCACAACATGATGGAGATGTGTTTTGTTTTGTATAGACTCGTCTATGAGCTTTACGGTTTCTTCCATAGTAAGCTTGTCTATAGGGCAATTTAGTATGTTTATTCTATTTTTCATAATTTTCCATCCAGTAATAAATCGATATCAAAGTAAAAAGCTGTTTTTCCATGTTGCGTTTACCGCTCA
>JACUTT010000081.1 GCA_014859655.1 Campylobacterales bacterium | reverse complement strand
ATTTATCATTAAAATATCGAACATTTCCAGCAGGTATGTATATATTTAAGTGGGAAAATAGATAAAGTGCTAATTAGTAATTAGAGGCCAGGTGACAAGTATAAATGCGATGTATACTTGATTGGCATGATTATCAATTGAAATGTGCAGACCAAGTTGATTATTTCTGTGATGCTCCCATACTTTTTTGCGGAGAAAAAAAAGTATGGGAAAGGGCGGAGAAAGTTTATGCGTCGATAGATATATCAAAGAAAAGGACACCTCTATAAAACCTGCTATAGCAGCACGAGGTCTGTTGTTTCCTCGTTTCACCTCTCCTCAAGACTGAGAACGAACTTCCAAACACCACACACCTTTACAAAAATAAGCTATAATAAACAATAAATCAAGAGAAAAAGGGGACATAATGAAATCATTGACAATTAATATTCAAAATGAAAGTTTAGTTGAAAAAGTTATTTGGTTGCTGGATCATTTTAAGAATGATGGCTTAGAAATAGTTTCAAAAGAAGACATTGAAGATTTAAAGCTTTTAAGTGCAACAAGACGTGAAGAAAAAGTCTCTTTTGAAGAATACTTGAAAAATGAAGATTGAGATTAGAAAAAGTGCGATTAAAGATTTGAAATCGATAAGTGAGCCATTTAAAACAAAACTTCATCATAAAATTTTAGAACTTAAAAACTTTCCAGACCTGCAAAATATTAAAAAACTTACAAATTTCGAACCTGCATACCGACTAAGAGTCGGCGACTATAGAATACTTTTTGATGTAGTGGAAGATTTTATAATAATCAGCAGAGTCTTGCGTAGACAAAAAAGTTATGAATAAATAACAATTAATTTACAGCTCAGGCCTTGAAATCCACTCTTTCTCGTTCTGCTATAGCAGCACGAGGCCTGTTACTTAACGACTTCCAAACTCACCTCGCCGATGGCAATAACTTCGCCAGGGGTTATTTTGGCGCGTTTTCGGGTCTCTGCTTCGCCGTTTCGCAGGACGAACCCCTGGGCGATGAGCTGTTTTGCTTCGGCGCCGCTGTCTACGAGATCGGCCGCTTTTATGAGTTTGTAGAGTTCGATATAGTCGTCTGTTATCTTAAATTCCATGCTGCCTCATTTTTTAGCGCAATCATAACCAAGCAGTGTTAAAATGCTTGTTAAAACGAGGGAGCGGGGATGACAAAGTGGAGTTTGAGTTTTAGGCTGTGGCACTGGCTGCATGCCTTTGTCGTGCTGGGCCTGCTGGGAACTGTTTTTTTGCGCAAGACGTTTTTGAGCTGGAGAGACAACAGCGAGATCCTTGCGGCAAAACTCTCAAGCATGCAGATCGAGATAAGCTCAGAGCAGGGGGCGACTTTGGCCAAGGCCCTGCGCGCGCCGCTGTGGGAGTGGCACGTCATCCTGGGCTACGCCCTGAGTTTTCTCATCCTCTACCGCCTCGCCCTCTTTTTTACGCCCAGCGGAAAACAAAACTACACCGACATCCGCGCAGCAAGCCTGCACAAGAAGATGGTAAAGATCGGCTACATCGGCATCTACACCGTGCTTCTTGTTATGGCGGGAAGCGGCCTGCTCTTAAATTTTCAGGAAGAACTTTCCTTGGTAAAAGAGACGACAAAGAGCATAAAAGAGCTGCATGAAGCCGTCTTTACCCTTGTCTGGATCTTTGTAGCACTCCATATAGCGGGCGTGGTCATGGCGGAAGTCAGGGATGAAAAAGGGATAGTCTCCGATATGATAAACGGCGGGAAGCATTAAGCGCCGAGGGCATTACGCCGAGTAAAACCAAGTGTTAACGCAGTATTCGTAGCTCCGTTGCGATTAGATGCCCTATTGAAAGAGGATCCTGTCTATCTTTCAAGATTAAGTTAGCAGATTATTTGCAGATTTGCCGCAACGTTGTTTCTTTTGTAGAGGAGGCAGTCTGTGCTACAATAGGACGTAAATAAAGGAGCCTTCCGTGAAAACGCAGAGTCTATATATCTCCTCCGTCGAGCCCTACTCGGGAAGCCTTATCGTCAGCATGGGACTGATGGAGATGCTCAAAGGCCGTTTTGAAAAAGTCGCTTTTTTCCGCCCTTTTATAGAGAGAAAAGAGCGTCCCGACGGCGATATCAGTTTTATGCTGGAGCATTTTGCGCTGAAGATGGAGTACGCGGATGCCTTCGGCTTTTATGTCGATGAGGTGCAGGAGTTTGTGTCGCAAAACCGCACGCAGGCACTTCTTGGCTCTCTTCTGGAGAAGTTCAAAACGCTTCAGCAGGAGTACGACTTTGTGCTGTGCGAGGGGCTTAACAGGGAGAGTTTCAGTCTGAGCATTGGCTTTGATCTGAACATTGTGGTGAGCAAAAACCTCGGCACCCCTTTTATCAGCGTGCTCAATGCCAGGTACAAGAGCGTCAAGGCGATCTCGGATGAGATGAAGATTTTGCAGGAGACGCTCAAAGCAGAGGGTTCGACCCACTTCGCTGCCTTCATCAACCGCACCGA
>JACUTT010000009.1 GCA_014859655.1 Campylobacterales bacterium | reverse complement strand
CCAAATGCCTTCAGCGATAGAGAGATGTTCACAATCAAGGCGACCCTTTGAAGCCTTAGCCATAGCTAAGGCAAGAAGGGTCAACGCAGAGTGTGGGCATCTCTCTATCGCCCGAAGGAAGAAAAAAGAGAAATCTTGCACACAATTTTCTATCACCATAGCTACGGCTATGATTTGCCCGACCGAAGGGACAAATACCCTTGGGGTGCAAGAAAAGTTCTGCACAATCTCATCTCTCTTTTTCCCTCTGAAGACAGTTGGGGTTTTTAGAGGTGCCCTAAAGTTAAAAAATATTTTAAAGGAGGCTGTTGTGAGCCATAACAATATAGAACAGTAAAAAAGATCAAAGAGGCCATCCGTCAATCACACACCTTGTCAGAAAAAGAAAAAGCAACAAGCGTTAAAATCGTAGAAGAGTGGTCGATAGAAGGCAAAGCACTTGGAATACTTACATATAACCTTTCAATGTCTCTACAGAAATGAAGTTTATTTTGGCTGAGATCGGCATAATCTAATTTTGAAATGCACTTAAGGGCTAAGCCTGGACTTGAGCTTTTCTTGATATAATCGTGCACTATTTAAAAGGAAAAAGATGCACACTATTAAAAATGCCCTCGGCATCAAACAACTATTGATCATTTCGGCGGCTCTGCTTGTGCTAAGCGGATGTACGCAGGAGAGCCAAAACAAATTCGGCCGTGCGATACAAAACTATACCGGCACAAACGGCGTCCTGGATGTCTATGCGGGAGAGAAGCTTGTCAAGCGGTTCATCAAAGTCGACAAACTCACTACAGGCTCGGAAACAGGCGACACCCAAAACCGTGCTTACCGCTACGGATACGGCGTGATGGATGAGAACTTTAACCTCAAAGTTGATGAAGGCGAGAAGAAGGTTTATTTTGAAATAAGCGACTACTCTACCTCTTATGTCTTTTACGAGAACACAACAAAATAAGGGCCGGCAGTGGACGTTATAACACTCTTTAAAAGCATGATCGAGCGAAATTCAGAGACACCCGATGACGGCGGTGCTCTGGGCTGGATATCTGACTATCTCGAGGGATATACCCCGATCTTCATCAACCGCGAGGAGGTGCAGAACCTTTTCATCTACAAGAAGTTTTCTGAGGGTCCGCACCTCTGCTTTGCCGGGCATGTCGATGTCGTTCCCGCCGGCGATGGTTGGGAGACCGACCCCTATAAGGCCGTGGAAAAAGAGGGTTACATCTACGGACGCGGCGCGCAGGATATGAAGTCGGGCCTCTCTGCCTTTATCCAGGCGGTGCATGACACCACAGCGTTCAAAGGTACGCTTTCGCTTCTGCTCACCTCGGACGAAGAGGGCCCGGCTAAAAACGGCACGGTCAAGGTATTGGAGGTGCTCAAAGAGAAGAACCTCCTTCCCGATGCCTGTATCGTCGCCGAACCGACCTGTGAGAAAGTCTTTGGCGACGCAATGAAGGTAGGCAGGCGCGGCTCCATCAACGGCGTCATCGAGCTGATCGGCAAGCAGGGCCACGCGGCCTATCCCGAAAAAGCGATCAACCCCATCCACAAGGTCGCTCAGGTCCTGCAGCACATCGCGGGAGTCAATCTGGACGATGGGGATGAATTTTTCTCCCCGAGCCAGTTTGTCATTACCGACATACGATCCGGGATGGAGGTAACCAATGTCAGCCCGGGCAAGCTGAAGATGATGTTCAACGTGCGCAACTCCACCAAGACGGACCAGGGTTCTATAAAGGCCTTCGTGAAGCAGCACTTTGGCGAATTGAACTACACCCTCACGCTTGAGCAGTCGGCGTACCCGTTCATGACGGAGGTGAACACCCGCATCGTGCAGACGCTGGACAAGGCGGTTGAAAAAGTGACGGGCGTCAAGCCGAAACACTCCACCGCAGGCGGGACATCGGACGCACGTTTTATCGCGCCTTGCGGGGTGGACGTCGTCGAGTTCGGTGTACGCAACGACACTATCCATGCCCCTAACGAGCGCACTTCCAAAGAAGAGGTGCAGAAATTGTATGAGGTCTTTAGGGAGCTGATAAATAGTTTTTAGTGCTGCTGTATGCTAAGATGCCAGCCACATAAAAAAGAAGAGAGATGATGATTAAGACCTTTGTACTGCTTTTTGCGACTCTTTTTTCACTCTATGGCGCTGAGCTTGAGTGGGCGCAGGGCTACGCGGAGGCGATGGAAAAAGCAAAATTGCAGAAAAAAAATGTGCTGCTGCTGATCACGACGCCAACTTGCCGCTGGTGTAAAAAGCTCGAGTCAACGACCTTGAAAGATGAAGAAGTTGTGGCGCGTTTGAGCAGGGATTACATCGTTGTGCATGTGACACGCGATGTGGATGACTACCCTGCGGAGCTTGAAACGAATGGCGTGCCGACAACGTATTTTTTGGATGAGACGGGCAGGGCGATCATTAAACGGGTCACGGGGTACTGGAACGCGGAAGACTACCTCTCTTTTATGGATGACGTAGACTATAAACTCGGAAGGAAAACATATTGATGGAATTTGTAAAAACAGACAAGGCCCCTGCGGCGATAGGGCCCTATTCTCAGGCGGTAAAAGTAAACGGCATGGTCTACACCTCGGGTCAGATCGCTTTGCGTCCGGACGGCTCTATGGTGGAGGACGATGTTGTGCTTCAGACGAAGCAGGTCTTTGAAAATCTCAAAGCCGTCCTCGAAGAATCAGGCAGCTCTTTGCAGAAGGTGGTGAAGGTCCTGGCCTTTGTAGCGGATATCAATGATTTTGCCACCGTCAACGCGATCTACGCAGAGGCCTTCGGCGAGCACAAGCCGGCACGCTCTTTGGTTGCGGCGAAGACCCTGCCTAAGAATGCTCTTGTGGAGATCGAAGTGATCGCTGTCTGCTAAAACAATGCGTTTTTGGCTGCTATAGCATATTTAAAGAAAACTTAAAGCAATTTCAAGTATAATTCGCGAACTTTAACTCAGGGCATCGCGAGTGCCCTGTCAAAGACTAAAAGAGTACTTTTTGACTCTTGGTGTCGGAGAGGGTGAAACCCCCTCTCTTTACTGGCGCGGGCCTGATTATCACTAATGTTGCTTTTTTAATCTCCTTTGGGATGTTATAGAGTTTTGTGATGATGAGTTTAGTGCTGACACTAAGCGTTTTTAGAGAACTCTTAATAAAAACCAAGGAAATATAATGTACGCAATTATCAAAAATGGTGGTAAACAGTACAAGGTTCAAGAGGGTGACATCCTTCTTCTAGACAAAATGTCTTTAGAACCTAAAACAGCTATCGAAATCAAAGAAGTACTTGCTGTCAATGACGGTGAGCTTAGATTTGGTGCTCCGTACATTGACGGTGCTGTTGTCACTGCAGAAGTTATCAATGAAGGTCGTGACAAAAAAGTTATCACTTTCAAAAAGCGTCGTCGTAAAGACTCTAAGGTCAAGCGCGGTTTCCGTCGTGACTTTACCCGTGTTCGTATCACAAAAATCGCTGCTTAATTAGCGACTAAACTTAAAAGGACTCAATTATGGCACACAAAAAAGGTCAGGGTAGTACACAGAATAATAGAGATTCTGCTGGACGTCGTTTAGGCGTGAAGAAATTTGGTGGTCAAACTGTACGTGCAGGAAATATCATCATTCGTCAACGTGGAACTAAAGTCCACCCGGGTAAGAACATGGGAATGGGCAAAGACCATACTCTATATGCACTAGTAGACGGTATCGTTGTATTTGAGCGTTACGACAAAAAGCGTAAGCAAGTTTCAATTATCCCTGCATAATTACTCTCTCCGCTTCGGCGGGGATCTCTTCTTCTAACAAATCAATTTTACTAAATCCTATTTTCAATATTTAATAGTATAATTTCGAATTGAATTCGTATATTGAAAATTATGCATAATATATAGGATTAAATTCCTACTTTAACAAGGAAAACCATGTTTATAGATCGCGTCGAAATCACTGTCTCATCAGGAAAAGGTGGGCCGGGGTGCGCTTCGTTCCGCCGTGAAAAGTTTGTTACACAAGGCGGTCCTGAGGGCGGTGATGGCGGCAAAGGCGGGGATGTCTGCTTCAAATGCGATAACAACACTCACACGCTTTCGCATTTTCGCGGACGCCACCATGCTAAGGCGGACAACGGTCAGCCCGGCGGGATTCACAACTGTACCGGCAAGTCAGGGAAGGTGTTGTATGTCATCGTGCCTCCGGGAACTCAGGTGATCGACAAGGAGACAGGCGAGATCGTCTGCGATATGACAGAGCACGGCCAAGAATTCATGTATCTGCACGGTGGAAAGGGCGGTCTTGGAAATGTCCACTTTAAATCCTCTACCAACCAGGCGCCGACCTATGCCCAGCCGGGCCTTCCGGGTGTGAGCAAAGAGGTTATTCTTGATCTTAAACTGATGGCAGATGTCGGTCTTGTAGGTTTTCCCAATGTCGGAAAATCGACCCTGATCTCAACGATCTCCAATGCGCGTCCAGAGATCGCAAACTATGAGTTTACAACGCTCACACCGAAACTCGGTCAGGTCAATATCGGCGATTATGACTCTTTTGTCATGGCGGATATCCCGGGTATCATTGGCGGCGCTTCGGAAGGGAAGGGGCTTGGGCTTCAGTTTCTTCAGCATATAGAGCGTACGAAGACGCTTCTGTTTATGATCGATCTCGCTTCATATCACGATATGGAGTATCAGTACGATACGCTTAAAGTCGAACTGGAAAACTTCTCAGCTGTCCTCTCAACGCGCTCGTATGCGATTGCGCTGACACGAAGCGATGCGATGAGTCCGGAAGAGGCAGAAGAGAAGAGTGCGGCCTTTATTAAAATGCTCGGCTTAAAAGCCTCTGCAAAGAGCAGATACGGGTTTGATGATGACCTGCCGTTTTATGAGCAGGAGGCAGATGTGACCGGAGCTTATGACACCACCCTTCCTTTTATCGTGGCGCCTATCTCTTCGGTGACGAACAAGAATACAAAAGCGCTTTCGCATGCACTCTTTGAACTGGTCCGCCTTCATAGATGAAACGGATTGTGATTAAAGTCGGCTCTGCTGTTTTAACTGACCACAATCGCATCGCACGAGAACGTATGCAAAACCTAGTGGATCTCATCGCCGAGCTGCGTAAAAAGTACGAGGTGATCCTGGTTTCTTCGGGGGCGGTTGCGGCGGGTTATACCGAGCTTAAACTTGACAAGAAAATACTTGCGAACAAGCAGGCTTTGGCGGCGATCGGCCAGCCTCTGCTGATGAACCGCTACAAGAAGAAGTTTGAACAGTTTGGCATGCTGACCTCGCAGATACTGGTCACCGCCTCAAATTTCAAGTCGCCCGAACAGCTTAAAAGTGCCAAAGACACTATAGAGACGCTTCTTGCCAACGGTGTTTTGCCTATCATCAACGAGAACGATGCGACGGCGATCGATGAGCTTGTCTTTGGCGACAATGATCAGCTCTCAGCCTATGTCACACACTATTTCGAGTGCGAACTGCTGGTTATTTTGTCTGATATCGATGCCTATTATGACAAAGATCCGCATGCCTTTGAGGATGCGGCTGTCTTAAAGATCGTCTGCGAAATCGAAGAGAGTGCACTGAGCGCGGTTGTCACGCCGAACAACTCTTTTGCCACGGGCGGTATTGTGACAAAACTCAAGGCAGCGGATTTCTTGCTCAAAAGAGAGAAGATGATGTTTCTGAGTTCAGGTTTTGATCTTAGCGATGTGAAAAGCTTTCTGCTTCAAGAGAGTCACAAGGGCGGAACACTCTTCTGTGCAGAGGTGCCGGCCACGTAGACCAAGACTGCTCAGGCAAAAAAGGAAAATAGTGATAAATATCGTTTATATGGGTACGCCCGATTATGCTTCGTCGATCTTGCAGACGCTGATTGAAGACGAAGAGATCAATGTTTTGTGCGTCTTTACGCAGCCGGACAAGCCCGTCGGAAGAAAAAAAATCCTCACTTCGCCTCCCGTAAAAAGCCTTGCCCATGAACACGGTATAGAGGTGCATCAGCCGCAAAACCTTCGCGGCGAAGAGACCCATGTGCAGATCAAAGTTCTCCGGCCCGATTTTATTGTGGTGGCAGCCTACGGACAGATCCTTCCCAAAGTCATTCTCGACATTGCACCCTGCATCAACCTGCATGCCTCCATACTCCCGCACTACAGAGGTGCCAGCCCCATACAGCAGGCGATCTTGAACGGAGACAAAGAGACAGGCGTTACGGCCATGCTGATGGACGTAGGACTTGATACGGGAGATATTTTAAAAATAGCGCGTGTCGAGATTCCTGGGATGATGATGGTCGAAGAACTTTTTGAACTTCTGACCGATGTGGCGGCAGAGTTGAGCGCGGATGTGCTGAAAAACTTCACATCCTTGAAGCCACAAAAGCAGGATGATGCCCGGGCAAGCCACTGCTCAAAGATCACGAAAGAGAAGGGGCTGGTGAGTTTTGATGATGCCAGAACTCTTTACAATACCTACCGTGCCTACACGCCATGGCCGGGTGTCTACCTGCGAAGCGGACTCAAACTCAAAAAGATGAGCCTGGAGTCCACAGAAGGAGAGTACCTATCCGGCGAGATCCTGGAAATCTCCAAAGAGAGCGCTCTTATCGGCTGCAAAAAAGGAGCTGTGCGTCTTTATAGCGTTCAACCGGCATCAAAAAACGAGATGGCAGTGCAGGCCTACCTTAACGGCAAAAGATTGCAGTGTGCAGATATACTGGTTTGACGAGCTCTCTTCGACGCAGAGCTATCTAAAAGAGAAGCTTAACAGCAAGGAGCTTCTCTCTCCGGTTGCTATAGCAGCGCACAGGCAGACGCAGGGCATAGGAAGCCGGGGAAACACGTGGATCGGGATGGAGGGAAATCTCTTCTTCTCTTTTGCGCTGAGCCGGGATGCGCTTCCCTCAGACCTTCCTCTGGAGTCCAGTTCTATCTACTTCTCCTATCTTTTAAAAGAGATGCTTAGCGAGGCCGGGTCTGAACTCTGGCTCAAATGGCCTAACGATTTTTACCTTAATGGCGCAAAGATCGGCGGAACGATAACTTTTTTGAAGGGCAATGACCTCGTGTGTGGAATAGGGATAAATAGTCAAAAATCGCCTGAAGGCTTTGCCTGCTTGGATATTGCAATAGATAAAAAAGAATTATTAAATGAATTTTTTAAAAAGATAAAAAATAGGCCATCATGGAAGCATATTTTTAGTAAATACGAGGTAGAATTTACAAGAAGTAAAAATCATAGTATTCATTATGAAAACAACAAGATTTCATTAGAGAACGCAGAACTTAATGCTGACGGCTCTTTGAACATAGATGGACAAAGGATATATAGTTTACGATGAGTGAAGTAATCGCTATAGCAAATCAAAAGGGCGGGGTCGGAAAAACAACGACTGCCGTCAATCTCGCAGCATCTTTGGCTGTAGCAGAGAAGAAGGTTCTTCTTATCGATGCTGACCCCCAGGCGAATGCAACAACCTCTTTGGGCTACCACAGAAATGACTATGAGTACAACATCTATCATGTTCTCATCGGCACAAAAAAACTCGATGACATCATCTTGAAGACAAGCCTGCCGACACTCTCTCTCGCACCCTCAAACATCGGTCTGGTCGGTGTTGAAAAAGAGTTCTATGATGCCAAAAACTCAAAAGGACGCGAACTTATCTTAAAGCGTGCGATTGACAAGGTTCTTAAAGATTATGATTATATTATCATCGATTCGCCTCCGGCTCTGGGGCCGATGACGATCAATGCGCTCTCGGCGGCAAACTCAGTCATTATTCCTATACAGTGCGAGTTTTTTGCCCTGGAAGGTTTGGCGCAGCTGCTCAACACAGTGCGACTAATCCGCAAGACGATCAACCCGAAGCTGTCGATAAAAGGCTTTTTGCCGACAATGTTCACGGCGCAGAACAACCTTTCAAAGCAGGTCTTCTCTGATCTGACGCAGCATTTTGAAAGCAAACTTTTTAAAGACATCAGAGAAGATTACATCGTTATTCCCCGAAATGTAAAACTGGCGGAATCGCCTTCATTTGGCAAGCCGGCTATCTTGTATGATGTGAAATCCAGCGGCTCGCTTGCTTATCAAGATCTTGCCCACGCTATATTGGCAGGTTGAGTATGGCGGTTAAGACACAGGCCCTCGGTCGAGGCCTTGGCGAACTCCTGGGTGAGATAGAAGAGGCATACGATAATGAGATCTCTCCTTCAAAGTCTATCTTAGAGATACCCCTTGTTAACATCAAAGTCAACCCTTACCAGCCGCGCAAATATTTTGACGAGAGAGCGCTTCAGGAGCTGGCCGACTCGATCAAGCAGCACGGACTTCTTCAGCCCGTTGTTATAGCAGAGCAGATGGACGAGTATATCCTGATCGCGGGTGAGCGCCGTCTTCGCGCGTCTAAAATGGCAAAAACAAAGACGATCAAGGCTGTTGTTGTCTCTGCCACGCCGGAGCAGATGCGCGAGCTGGCCCTAATTGAAAATATCCAGCGCGAAGAGCTTAACGCGATTGAGCTGGCAAAATCATACGAAGAGCTGATCACCATACACGAGATCACGCAGGACGAGCTCTCTGCCATCATCCATAAAAGCCGCTCACAGATCACCAATACGCTTCGCCTGCTTCAGCTCACACCAAAGGCGCAAAAAGCGATTATAGAAAAACAGATCTCCGCAGGCCATGCCAAGGTGATGGTGAATCTGCCCAGCAAGGATCAGAACATTCTGGTCGATTCGATAATCGGACAGAAGCTCTCCGTGCGCGATATCGAAAAGATGGTCAAGCAGTTCAAAGAGGGTGAGACAGGCAATAAAAGTCAGGCCCAAGCACCTAAGCAAACAGTGCTGAACATGGAGATTTTGAAAGATGTTCTGGATGAGCAGCTGATTAATTATGAGATTAAAGGGCACAGACTAAGCTTTTCATTCTCAAGCGATGATGAAATTTCAACATTTGTAAAATTCTTCTCTTAAATCCTTCTGGTTTTAAGTACCCTTCAATTAACACACAGTATAATCTCACAAAATTTTAAGTATTTTGGCCACCGGATCTCTTCATTGATTTCTGGCGGTGTTTTAACTTGGGAGGTAAGATGTTAGATATCAGTCCGGTTCTACTATTGATTACGATAGTCGTTTTCTTGGTCCTTATCGCACTTCTGAACTCTTGGCTTTACAACCCTTTGCTTGGGTATATGCAAAAACGTGATGCCGACATTAAAAAAGACCTCGAAGAGGTCGGAAATAATGGCGACGAGATTGCGGCTTTGCATGCACAGGCAGAGAAAATTATCTCTGAGGCCAAGGCGGAAGCTATGGCGTTTAGAGAGAAGGTTGTGAACGAGGCTAAAGAACTTTCAGAGAGCAAAATTGAAGCTAAAAAAGCTGAGCTGGCAGAGAGATTTGCAGCTTTCAACGCATCGCTTGCAACAGAGCGTGAGAGTCTGACCAATGCTTTATTGTCAGAAGTCCCACTCTTTAAGACGGCGATCAAAGCTAAATTTAGCAAGATATAAGGATCTGAGCGTATGAAACACATATTTTTAATGGCTTTTTTTGCAGGCGTGAGCTTTGCGGCAGAGCATGCAGAAGCGTCAGGGACGGAAACTGATATAATTCAGCGTACGGTCAACTTCCTCATCTTTGCTGGTATTGTTTATTACCTTATCGCGGATTATGTAAAAGCATATTTTACGGGACGCACTCAGGGTATCGCGGATGAACTCGAAAAGGTTCAAAACCGATTGAAAGAGACAAAAGCAGCAAAAGAAGCAGCAAACTCAAGTATCGAAGAGGCAAAACTACTTGCCGAAGAGATTATGAGCAACTGTAAAAAAGAGAATAAGATTATTAACGAGAAGATGGCTTCACAGCTTGACTTCGATTTATCCAATCTTGAGAAACAGCAAAACGACATCATTTCGCTTGAAAAACGCCAGATGGTCCGTACTGTTGTAGAAGAAGTGCTATCAGAAGCTCTAAGCCAGGACAATGCAGGTCTTGACAAAGAAGCCTTTGCTGATATCATCTTGAAAAAGGTGGCATAATGGCAGCTTTAGTAGCAAAGCGTTATGTAAAAGCGCTTTTGGAGGGTGAAAATGCAGAAAATCTAGCTTCTATATCGGCTATATTTGATGCCCTTTCATCTCAGTTTGAAAACGAGAGTTTTGTTGACTTCATCTCTGCTCCGATGATCTCCTCTTCAGCGAAAGAAGAGATCCTGTTGGCAGCCGTTGAAAAAGCAAAAAGTGAAAAGATCAATAACTTTTTGAAACTTCTCGCAGAGAAGAATCGTCTTGAATTGATTCCTGAAATTGCAGATCAGATCTCGAAAGAGATTGCAGTGGTTAATAATGCTTATACAGGAAAGATCTTTAGTGACTTGGACATGGATGCCAAAACAGTCGAAGCCCTAAGCAGCGGACTGGGTAAAAGAGTCAATGCGAAGATCACTTTAGAGTTTGTCAAAACAAATTTTGATGGTATTAAAGTTGAAGTTGAAGACCTTGGTGTAGAGATTAACTTCTCTAAACAGAGAATCAACGCCTCGTTAATCGATCATATTCTTAAAGCAATTTAACCTTAGAAAGGAGAAAAATAGTGGTAGCGAAAATACAAGCAGACGAAATTAGTTCAATTATCAAAGAACGTATTGATAACTTTGAGTTAAGTGTAGATATAAATGAAACGGGTAAGGTCATCTCATTGTCAGATGGCGTTGCAAAAGTACACGGCCTTAAAAATGTAATGGCTGGTGAAATGGTTGAGTTCGAGAACGGTACTCAGGGACTGGCAATGAACTTGGAAGAGGCAGCAGTAGGTGTTGTTATTCTTGGTTCAAGCGAGGGACTTCGTGAAGGTACTTCGGCAAAGCGCCTGGGTAAACTTCTACGTGTTCCAGTCGGTGATGCGCTTCTTGGGCGTGTTGTCAATGCAATGGGTGAGCCTATAGACGGCAAAGGCCCGATTGAGACAAGTGAAACGCGTTTCGTCGAGGAGAAGGCTCCTGGTATTATGGATCGTAAATCGGTACATGAGCCATTGGCTACAGGGATCAAGGCGATTGACGCCCTGGTTCCGATAGGACGTGGACAACGTGAGCTTATCATCGGTGACCGTCAGACAGGCAAGACAACGATTGCGCTTGATGCGATCATCAACCAAAAAGGTAACGGTGTTGTCTGTATCTATGTTGCGATTGGCCAGAAACAGTCAACTGTAGCACAGATCGTTCGCAAACTTGAAGATCACGGAGCGATGGATTACACTATTATCGTCTCTGCGACTGCTTCTGAGGCTGCGGCACTTCAGTTCCTTGCACCGTATACGGGTGTGACTATGGGTGAATATTTCCGTGATAGCGCGCGCCACGGTCTGATCGTTTATGATGATCTTTCCAAGCATGCGGTTGCCTACCGTGAAATGTCACTTATCCTTCGCCGTCCTCCGGGCCGTGAAGCATACCCGGGAGACGTTTTCTATCTACACTCTCGTCTACTTGAGCGTGCTGCTAAGCTTAATGATGAGAAAGGTGCGGGTTCATTGACAGCACTTCCGATCATTGAGACACAAGCAGGCGATGTTGCGGCATATATCCCAACAAACGTTATCTCTATTACAGACGGTCAGATCTTCCTTGAGACTGACCTGTTCAACGCAGGTATCCGTCCGGCAATCAATGTTGGTCTTTCGGTATCTCGTGTAGGTGGGGCTGCCCAGATCAAAGCAACCAAGCAAGTGGCTGGTACACTTCGTCTTGACCTTGCGCAGTATCGTGAACTTCAGGCATTCGCCCAGTTTGCATCTGACCTTGATGAGCTTTCTCGCAACCAGCTTGAGCGTGGACAGAGAATGGTAGAGGTGCTTAAGCAGCCTGCCTACTCCCCGCTTTCAGCTGAGAAGCAAGCACTCATTATCTTTGCGGGTAACGGCGGTTACTTAGATGATATGGACGCTTCAAATGTTGTTCGTTTTGAATCAGAGCTTTATCCATTTATCGAGGCATCTTATCCGCAGATCTTTGAGAGCATTCGTTCTTCGAAGAAAATCGACGATGAGACAGACGCATTGATGAAAAAAGCATTGGAAGAGTTTAAATCAACTTTTTCTGCGAACTAAGGACCAGTAAATGGCCAATTTGAAAGAGATTCAAAGACAGATAAAAAGTGTTAGTAACACGCAAAAAACAACGCGTGCCATGAAACTTGTATCGACTGCGAAGCTTAAACGAGCTAAAGAGCTTGCTGAGCGTTCAAGTGTTTTTGCATCGAAATTGAATGAAGTTATCAGCGATATATCAACACGTATCCAGTGCCAGAAGATCGGTGGAGTTGAGAACCGTGCTTGTGTAGAGATTGATAACCCTCAGATGGTTGATCTTATCTTCGTTACCGCAGACAAAGGTCTGTGCGGCGGATTTAACTTTCAAACGCTTAAGGCGGTCAAAACCCTCATGGCGGAGTACAAAGACAAAAAAGTCAAAGTACGTCTTCGCGGTGTCGGCAAAAAAGGGATTGAATTCTTTATCTATAATGAAGTAGAGATGCTTGATACGGTTAAAGACTTAAGTTCAATGCCTGATATGGACCGTGCAGCTGAGTTCATTCAGTCTTCAATGAAAGATTATATGGAAGGCAAGATCGATGGCGTGACGATCGTGTATAACGGCTTCAAAAATGCCCTTGTACAAGAGCTGCATGTCAAGCAGATCTTGCCGATCGCAGTATCGTGCAACGATGAAGTCGCTGCCTCTTCAATGCTTGAGATCGAAGCAGAAGACAGCGAAAAGATGTTGAATTCACTCATTGCAAAATATGTTGAATACAATATGTACTATTCATTGATTGACTCCCTTGCGGCTGAGCACTCTGCTCGTATGCAGGCGATGGATGCAGCGACCAATAATGCAAAAGAGATCGTAAAAACACTTAATGTACAGTTTAATAAGGCACGTCAAGGTGCGATTACAACTGAGCTTATAGAAATAATCAGCGGCGTCGAGTCGATGAAATAATGATGGAGGGAAATATGGCAGGTAAAATTATACAAATTACTGGTCCGGTTGTAGATGTAGCTTTTACAGATACACTACCGGCCATTAATGATGCACTAGAAGTTATATACAGTGTTGAAGGAACTAAGGTTCGTCTTGTACTAGAAGTTGCAGCACACATCGGTGACGGTCGTGTTCGTACAGTTGCTATGGACATGACTGAAGGTCTTGTACGCGGTATGGAAGTGATCAACACGGGAGCACCTATTAATGTTCCGGTTGGTGAGAAAGTCCTTGGACGTATCTTCAATGTAGTCGGTGAAACAATTGACGGCGGAGATCAGGTTACAGATTGCGAAACATGGTCAATTCACCGTGATCCGCCACCACTGATCGAGCAGTCTACCAAGACTGAGATGTTTGAAACGGGTATCAAGGTTGTTGACCTTTTGGCTCCGTATGCAAAAGGTGGTAAGGTCGGTCTATTCGGCGGCGCAGGTGTTGGTAAAACCGTAATTATCATGGAGCTTATCCACAACGTTGCACACGGCCACGAAGGTCTTTCTGTTTTCGCCGGTGTTGGTGAGCGCACTCGTGAAGGAAACGACCTTTATCACGAGATGAAAGACTCGAACGTACTGGACAAAGTTGCTCTGTGCTACGGCCAGATGAGCGAGCCTCCTGGAGCACGTAACCGTATCGCGCTTACCGGTCTTACAATGGCTGAGTATTTCCGTGATGAAAAAGGGCTTGATGTATTGATGTTTATCGACAACATCTTCCGTTTTGCGCAATCAGGTTCAGAGATGTCAGCACTTCTTGGACGTATTCCTTCAGCCGTTGGTTATCAGCCGACATTGGCACGTGAGATGGGTGCGCTTCAAGACCGTATTACATCTACATCAAAGGGTTCTATCACTTCTGTCCAAGCGGTATATGTACCTGCGGATGACTTAACTGACCCGGCTCCGGCCTCTGTTTTTGCTCACCTTGATGCAACAACAGTACTTAACCGTAAGATCGCAGAAAAAGGTATCTACCCGGCGGTTGATCCACTGGATTCTACCTCTCGTCTGCTTGACGCTGCTATCATCGGCGAGGAGCACTATGGTGTTGCCCGCGGTGTTCAGAAGACATTGCAAAAGTACAAAGATCTTCAAGATATCATCGCTATCCTTGGTATGGATGAGCTCTCTGAAGATGACAAAGCGGTGGTTACACGTGCTCGTAAGATCGAGAAGTTCCTTTCTCAGCCTTTCTTTGTTGCTGAAGTATTTACAGGCGCGCCTGGTAAGTATGTCAGCCTTGAAGATACTATCAAAGGCTTCAAGGGTATTCTAAACGGTGATTACGATCATATGCCTGAGTCTGCATTCTACATGGTAGGAAGCATTGACGAAGCGATCGCTAAAGCTGAGAAAAAATAAGGGATTCAGATGAATACTCTTCAACTAGAGATCGTTACACCAAGCGGTGCCATCTTCAAGGGAAACGTGACTGAGGTCACACTTCCAGGAGAAGAGGGCGAATTTGGTGTGCTTCCTGAGCATGCATCATTGACTACGCTTCTTCAGGCGGGTGTCATTGATTTTGTAAAAGAGGATAAAGTGACTGAATCTGTTGTTATCAACTGGGGACATGTCAAAGTTGATGAAAACAAGGTTATTGTCCTTGCTGACGGTGCTGTTGCCATTCGCGGTGACAGTGAAAGTGACATCGCGAAGGCAATTGCCAGCGCGAAAGAGCTTGTTGCTTCCGCATCAGACAATGCTGCGGCTATTGCAACCGTGTCTGCCAAGATCGAGTCGGCAGCACACCAGCTTATCTGATGGTACAGTCACTTACTATATTTCTTTCAGATTCACATCCGGTCACACTCGTTGTGCTGGGTGTGCTCTCTATCTATTTCATAGCAATCACCTGGGTCTTTGTTTATCGTTTCTTCTCCCTTCAGGCATGGGTTTCTCAAGAAAAAGAGTCGCTTGAGTCACTTTTAATGGGTTCAAATTCAGTATCCCCATTTTCCTACATCGATCCATTCTTGAAGCGCAGCGCAGCATTGTGTAAAGAGATTTTAGATCTTTGTCAGTATGCAGCAACCAAGGATGCGACAAGAGGCCTGAGTCTCTTGTCTGTCGTGGCTTCGACCTCTCCGTTCATCGGACTCTTTGGCACGGTTGTTTCTATACTGGATACTTTCAAAGATATCGGCCAGGCTAGTGCCTCGATGTCCCTGATCGCAGCGGGTGTATCGGATGCGCTTATTGCAACGGCCGGCGGTATTTTTGTTGCCATTTTTGCCTACACGTTTCATCAGCTGCTTAAACGCAAAGCATACGAGCTATCGGGTCTGATCCGTATGCAAAGTGATGCGCTGATGGCCAAGTCCAAGGAATAAACGTGCATTACGAATGGGATGAAAACCCTGAACTTAACATCACGCCCCTTGTGGACGTGATGTTGGTTTTATTGGCTATTTTGATGGTGATTGCTCCGACAATCGTTTACGAAGAGCTCATAAAGCTTCCTCAGGGTTCAGCGCAAAAAGCACTGAGTAAAAAACCTCCGGTAAATATTGTGATTAATGAAAAAAGAGAGATCATGCTCAAGGGCGAAAAATTCCAGTTTAAGGGATTTGAAGACAATTTTTACATCTATGCCCAGGAAAAACTTGACCCCAAGTCGGCTGTTCTGATCTCCGCAGATAAACGATTGGGATATGGGGATGTGATGATGATCCTGTCTGCCATCAAACGTGCAGGTTTCAGCGAAGTCTCCTTAGCAACCAACGGATAGCCGCTTGCTCTCACGAAACAATGATTTCTATTTTTATCTGGGAGCCGTGCTCTCTCTTTCTCTTTTCTTGCTGTTTGGATTCGCTTTTGTCCTCTTTATCATGCAGCAAAGCCGCATCAAGCAGATACAGCTCAGCTCTTCAAACTACATTGCCGTCAATCTCAACACGGTTCCGACCGCTCCTCCTGTAAAAATAGACAAGTCAGAGCCTCCCAAAGAGACAGAATCTGAAAAGACTTTGGAGACAGTTGAGACGCCTGCAGCTAAGCCAAACACAGACCTGGCATCGCTCTTTGGCAAAGTAGAGACAAAAAAACTCGTCAAAAGAAGCAAGACAGACAAGCCTGTAGTGGATGAGAAGTTTTTGAAAAAGATCCAAAAGCGCATCGAGACGAAAGATACAAAAAAAGCCGCATCCAGCCAGGCAAGCTCTTTGGTGAAAAATCTGAGCCTTTCCAAGGAGCAGGTCAGGGTCGTGGGAGATTCTTCTGGCGTAGTCGACGAATATTTGGCTAAAATACACGCTGAGATCTATACCAAGTTTTTCCCGCCGGCTGAGTCTGTGGGAAAAGTTGCAAAAGTCCGTCTTGAAATTGATGCCTACGGCACCTTGGTTTCCTTTAGAGTGATAAGATACTCCCACGACGAACTTTTTGACGAAGCGGTGGATACCTGCTTGAAGGCACTGCGCCAGTTTCCGGCACATCCGGATAATAAGCCGATAAGCTTAGACATAATTTTAACTATGAAGGAATGACCCTTGTATAAAATCGTATTAACCCTCTTGCTGAGTATAAATATTTTTGCGGCAGATGCCACCATTGAGGTCATCAAAAAAGCAGACAGATTGCCCTCTATCTCCATCGAGGATGCCTCGATAGATTACAAAGAGACACTCTCAAAAAAGTTTTTTAAAGTATTGGCCGGTGATTTGAATGTGCTCTCTGTCTTTAATGTTTATGATAAGTACAGCAATAACGCTTTTGACGCGAGTGCTGTTCTTGCAGACAATTCAAAACGAGATTATGTGCTGCGCTACCGCCTTCGTGAAGACAATAACGGCAACCTGAATTGTGACTACAAACTTCTTTCAGCCATCGATTCCAAGGTGTTGCGTGCAAAAAGTTTTCGTATAAAAAAAGAGAGCCTGTATGTCTTTTTGGTCCACAATCTTGCGACAGATATTAATGAATTTATCGGAGCTGAGCCGGTTGATTGGATGAAATCATATGTCCTGATCGCACGCTTGACCGGTCCAAATGAGAGTGAGATCGTGATCTCTGACTATACGCTGACCTATCAGCATGTCATTGTCAAAGGGGGCTTGAATGTTTTTCCTCACTGGGCAGACAAAGAGCAGAGTAGTTTTTATTATTCGGTTCTGGACGCGAGCGTACCGACATTGTACAAGATGGACAGACACACGGGCGAGAGCGAAAAGATCCTTCAAAGTGATGGGATGATCGTCTGCTCAGATGTGAGCCGGGACGGAAAAAGGCTACTTGTGACAATGGCGCCAAAGGGACAGCCTGACATCTATCTGTATGAGAGGGATTCTAGAAAACTTCAAAAACTTACCGACTATAGCGGAATAGATGTCGGCGCACAGTTTTTAAATGATGAGAGTGAAATTGCCTTTGTCTCTAACCGTTTGGGCTATCCCAATATTTTTTCTAAAAAGATCGGTTCGAGTGGAGTGCAGCAGATGGTCTACTATGGCAAAAGTAATGTAGCACTGGCGGCACATAACAACTACATCGTCTACAAATCGCGTGAAAGTGCCCATGAGTTTTCGCACAATACCTTCAATCTTCATCTGATCAGTACGAGAAGCGACTTTATTCGCCGTCTGACAGCTACGGGCATCAACGAATTTCCGCGTTTTTCTGCCGAAGGAGATACTATTCTTTTTGTCAAGAACTACAAAGCGGAGAGTTCAGTAGGAATAATAAGACTGAAACAGAACA
Source organism: Campylobacterales bacterium (assembly GCA_014859655.1). Lineage (GTDB taxonomy): Bacteria > Campylobacterota > Campylobacteria > Campylobacterales > Sulfurimonadaceae. The sequence goes on along the minus strand of JACUTT010000009.1, from coordinate 39,956 downwards.
AAAGCTTTCTATTCCCGCTAAAAATTGGTAAGATACAGTCTATAGATTGGTAAATCGAGAGAGAGAAGGCAATATGGGAAATAAAACCTTACGTGTATTGGCAGTTGATGATGATATGATCAACAGAAAACTTATCAAATCAATGCTGATGAAAGTAGAAAACATTTCAGAAGTGGTTGAAGCTGTCAACGGAATGGATGCCTTAGAGATCTTAAAAAAAGATCTGGGTATTGACATTATTCTGCTAGATATTATTATGCCTATTATGGGCGGTATCGATTTTTTAAAGGTCACACGCGCTGATGATAGATTGAAGAGCATTCCTGTTATTGTCTTGACAACGGATGAGACCATCCGAACAACAGCTTTGAATGAAGGCGCCAACGACTTCATTACAAAGCCTGTCCGCGAAAAAGATATCCTCTCAAAGATCACTAGACTTATCCTTTAAGAGAGATGTGATACGGCGGCGCTAAAGGGCACCTCTAAAGATAAAACAGCGCTACTGTCAGCTTTTTGTGCAGAATAGAAATCCCCATTGCCAATAGAAAAAATCACTCCAATATTTTGATGTTCTGATTGATTCTTTTCTTTTTTTGGCTACACTATAAATTAATTTTTTATAATTAGGACCCTGTATGGATTTTTCCAAGATTTTTAGTTTCCTCAATGAAATGGTTCCAAACACTATCGCCGGTATTGATACGTTTTATATTGCAGCAGGTGTTGCAGTGATGATTTTGGCGGCATGGACGGTGGCCAAAATGTCTAAAAAAAGTCCGCGCCGTGAACTTGTCGACATCATTACCTCCGAACCTGAGATAGAGCGTGAAAACTCTGCTATAGCCGCAGGAGAGATGGATAATGGTTTTATGTCATCAGAGAGTTCAGCTGCAGCCCAAGAGTTTGAAACTTCGGTCGGGCCGTTTGTGCTTGTCAAGGAAGAAGAAACCCGGACAGAGCCTGCAGCAAATGCTTCTTGCATGAGTCGAAAGAAACGTGAATCGATGAGAAACGGGAAAAAAATAAGCAAGGCCGATTTTTCTGACTTTAGCGGGCAGCGGCTTTTGATCGCAGAGGATAACCTGATTAACCAAAAGGTTCTTAATAGTATCCTGAACGAATCGGGCATTGATGTTGTGATGGCAGATGACGGACAGGTCGTACTTGATGTTCTGGAAAAAGACAGCGTCTTTGATATTATTTTGATGGATGCACACATGCCTCGTGTCGATGGTTTTGAGGCAACGCGCAAAATCAGAGAAAACCCGGCGTATGACCATATCGCCGTCGTCGCCCTAAGCGGTGATACCGCATCAGACGACATCCGGCATATGCGTGAAGCGGGCATGGAGGAGATCTTGGAAAAGCCGCTGAAGATGGACATGCTGTATGATGTCATGTCTATGTACTATAATGAGCCTGAAAAAGAAGCTGCAGGCTCAGGACCAGAGATAGAAGATCTTGAGATTGCTCTGGATGTGAGTGAGCTGGCAAGTCTGGATTATGATCTGGGACTGGAGATCTGTGGCGGAGATGAAGAGATGTACAGAGGGCTTTTGAGAGAATTCTTCGTAAGCTACAGAGACTCTGCAAAAAATCTTCGCGATGCTCTTGTGCAAAAAGATTACATAGAGGTTCAATCCATTCTTATTGACCTAAAAGGCACCGCTTCAAACCTTGGTGCAAAGCAGTTCATTTATGTGGTCGACCACTTTATTGATGCGCTCTCCAAGAAAAATACATCGGCGTATTCGGAACTTTTCAAAGAGTATCAGAGCAATCTGCTGATACTCTTGAAAAGCATCCAAAATTCCTTTAAAGTCTAAAAAGAGTGGAGCATCCTCTTCTTGTTTAGATTCTCTGCCCCTTTAAAATTTAAATAAAAGATTGTTTATGAAAAGAATAAAAGCCAAATCAGCACGTGCCCAAGAGGCCGATGCCTTAGTGTCCCACCTTCAGAAATATTTTGCCGATGCCCTGGGGATGCTCTCTAGCGAGCTCGGTGAGAACAAAGCCTTTGTGCCGATAGAGTGGTTTAGAGAAGAGGGGAAGTCTGGCGGTGGTGTGCGATATGTGGCCAGGGACGATAAACTTTTTGATCGCGCTTCGGTAAACGTCTCTCAGGTACAGTATGAGAGCGACGAAAGCCGCGCGCTCTCCTCGGCGACGGCTCTGTCTACGATCATCCATCCACGCAACCCCCACGCTCCCTCAATCCATATGCATATCAGCTGGACAGAGATGAAAGAGGGCAGGGGATACTGGAGGATGATGGCGGATCTTAACCCCTCCATCTTCTATGCCAAGGACAAAGCGCTGTTTGAAAAGAGGCTTCAATTGCTTGCGCCGGAGGTTTATGAAGAGGCTTCCGCTCAGGGAGACAAATATTTTTACATCCCGGCTTTGGGCCGTAACAGAGGTGTTTCGCATTTCTATCTGGAAAACTTTACGGCCAAAGATGATGTGCAAATGGCTAAGCGCCTGATTGAAGGGGTCATCGACACTTACATAGAGATCATCTCAAAGAGGATGACTCAGGCGGTTTCAGAAGAAGAACGGGCTGAACAGCTGGCCTACCACACGCTTTACCTTTTTCAGGTGCTGAGCCTGGACAGAGGAACCACCTCGGGTCTGTTGGTGCATGACGAAAATGATGTGGGGATCATGGGCTCTGTCCCTTCACACATCAATACGGCACTGTTGCACGCGTGGAAAGAGACGGTAGGCGCGCCGCAGGATCTTTTGATAGACGCGATACTTGGATGTCTGGACAGTAGCGGCGCGGTAGATGATGCGCAAAAAGTCTGCCTAGCCAAAGTGACACGGGAACACTATAAAAAACATCCCAAAGCACTTGAGCTGCAGGCCAGTGGTTATGTCAGCGTGCCGACGGTGCAAAATCATCGATAAGCTGTCCGCACAGAGTGCCCGTGCTACATGCTATCGCTGCTATAGACCGATGAGTAGCTGCATGTGCGGGCACATTGCAACCATAAATACGAAGACGAAATTTGTGCTCTTGATGCATGACCATGAGTTTCGAAAGATCAAGAACGGAACAGGGCATTTCACTCACCTCTCTTTGGAAAATTCCGAGCTTCATGTCGGGATCGACTTCAGCGACCATCGACGAGTCAACGAACTGATAAACGATCAGAACAACACCTGCTATGTGCTTTATCCTTCAAGTGAGAGCCTGATTCTTAACCAGACCCGTCTGTACAGCGAGGCAAAACAAAATGTTATTTTTTTGATCGATGCGACCTGGGCCTGTTCAAAAAAGATGCTGCGATTGAGCACAAATCTCCAAAAGCTGCCCAAGGTGAGCTTTGAGCACAGCAAAAGCTCGGAGTTTAAAATCAAAGAACAGCCCAAAGAGCTCTGCCTCTCTACGATAGAGTCGACCCTGTGCGTGCTGGAGCTTTTAAACAAAAACGGTGATGAGAAGATAGTTCAGGAGGAGCTGGATTCATTTCTGAACCCTTTCAGAGAGATGGTGGCATACCAGCTCGAGTGCATCGGCGCAGATACGAATGCACCGAGGTTTAAAAGAGATAGAGAGAAATAAGAACCGCCAGCAAAACAGGCGGGGTAACGATAAGCCCGAACTTGCTGTACTCCCAAAAGCCTATCTTGATCCCTTTTTGCGAGAGTACATGCAGCCAGAGCAGGGTGGCAAGGCTCCCAAAAGGGGTCATCTTTGGTCCTAGGTTGCATCCGATGATATTGGCATAGGCGAGGGCGCTGTTCTGCACATCGGCAAGCGCGATATCCATGATCATAATGGTCGGCATGTTGTTCATGATTGCGCTTAAAAATGCGGAAAGGAAGCCTGTTCCGATGATAGCAATAAAGTCACCGCGTGCATTTAAATCGTGTAAGATAAGTGTAAGATAATCCGTTAGCCCCGCATTTTTAAGTCCGTACACCACGATGTAAAGACCTATGCTGAACCACACCACCTGCCAGGGAGCTATTTTTAGGGTCAGCCACACTTTGGCGCTTTTCGCATAGCTGGCAATGGCCAAAAAGAGAAGCCCGCCGCCAAGGGCAAAGACGCTTATAGGAAGGCCATAGCTGTCTCCGATAAAGTAGCCTGCTAAAAGCAGGGCCAAAAACAGCCAGCTGAATTTAAAGAGTGTCTTGTTTTTGAGTACATCATCGGGGTTTTTCAAGAGGGAAATGTCTACGTTTCGCGGGATATCCTTTCTTAAAACAATCCAGAGAACTGCGATGGAAACAAAGGTGCTGACGAGATAGGGAATGAACATATTTTGCAGATACTCCAAAAACCCTATGTTGAAATAGTTCGCGGTAACGATATTGGTTAGGTTGGAGAAGACAAAAGGGAGTGAAGCCGAATCGCTTATAAATCCGCCCGCGAGCAAAAAGGCCAAAATACTCTTCAGGTTGAGCTGCAGGATGCGCATCTTTGCCAGAAGTATGGGAGTGAGGATAAGCGCGGCCCCGTCATTGGCAAAAAGGGCGGAGACAAAAGAGCCCAGAAGCAGGGCATAGACAAACATCAGATGCCCGTTTCCGTAGGAGAGTTTTGCCATTTTGATTGCACACCACTCGAAAAACCCGATCTCATCGAGCACCATGGAGAGGATGATGATCCCTATAAAAGCAAGCGTGGCATCCCAAACTATCTGTGTTACGATCACGACATCGCCAAAGCTGACCACCCCCAAAACAAGGGCGGCCACTGCGCCTATCATCGCCGAGGTGCCTATTTGCAAGCCTCTTGGCTGCCAGATGACAAAGGTAAGCGTCGCTATAAAAATCAAACTTGCCAAAACCATGATCTGTATTTTCCTCTGTTGTTAGGGTGAAGGCGAAATTGTAGCATAAATATCACTATATCAATATCTATTGATGCAATACTGCTTGAATAAAGATAAAACAGGCGCGATCAGGCGCGTTGGGCCTGGCGCTTGTTCAGCGAAGAGCCTCTTTTATTCTTGTTCTTTATATTTTCTTCTGCAAAAGGGCGTAAAAAACTTGGGACGACCCGTCCTTGAAGCGTCATCAGATCCTTAAGCATAGGCTTAGAAACTGCTTGAGCCTCTTGTTTTTTTTCTTGTGTGAGATAGGTAAAAAGCAAGAGAGAGAGCCGTTCAAGAGAGATCTTCCAAGTTGCATCCGTCTGCGCGTAGATCCATTCGCTAAAGGCATAGAAGCTGTCAAACACACTCTCCTCCTTCCACAGGAGCGCAATTGTGTGTTTGAAGTTGCCGCTGTTGTAGAGCAGATCCCAGAACCTCGAAAAACGCTTCATCTTTTGGATCTGCTTGAAACTCAAAAGATCATTGCATAATATGTCGTAGGGCGGCAGATCACTATAGCGCATCCCAAATACGGTGTCGTGGCGTTCAAGCGTTGTCCCCGAGAGCTTTTTTAAGATACCGATCTGAATCTCCGAAGAGCTTAGCGCCACAAGCTCGTTCAGGTTACGTCCAAAGCTCTCAATACTCTCTCCGGGCAGACCGACGATAAGGTCAAGGTGAACATGCGCCTTGGTCTGCTGTTCGATGAAAGCAATGTTTTCTCTGATCTTCTCGAGCTTAAGCGGGCGGTTGATATTGTTTGCGATGTCTGGGTTGAGGGTCTGGATGCCGATCTCCAGCTGGAGCGCTCCTTCAGGAAAAAGAGCGATCTTAGACTTTAAAATTTCGGGAAAATGATCAGGTATGACTTCAAAATGGGCAAAATAAGGGGGCTCCTTGGAAAGAAAGAAGTCAAGAAGCGCATTGGCAAACCTCATGTTCAGGTTAAAGGTGCGGTCGACGAACTTGAAGTTTCTGGCACCTTTTTGCCACAGTGCTTCAAACTCGCACAAGAGGCTGTCCAGATCAAAGTTGCGCACCTTCTCATCTATAGAAGAGAGACAAAACTCGCACATAAAGGGGCACCCCCTGGAGGCTTCCACATAGATATAGCGGTTATCTATGTCGTTTTGGGTGTAAAAGGCGTAAGGTAGCATGATGCGAGAGAGGTCTTCGATGACTGGCGAAATAATCTGTTCAGAGGGCGCTTCATGAGAGATGATCTTTTTACAGAGTTTATAAAATGAGGTGTCCCCCTCGCCTTGAAGAATGTAGTCCGCCTTTGAGAAATCAACACGAAACGGCTGGTAGCTGACTTCAGGCCCGCCCAGGACGATTGTCGTTTCTGTAGAGACTTTTTTGAGGATCTCGATCAGTTCATACGTCTGTGAAGCATTCCAGATATACACACCCAGACCGATGATATCTGGCTTCTCATCCAGGATCTTTTCGGCAACAGACTGGATGCCATCATTGATGCTGAACTCCAGTATAGAAGTGCTGTTTTGAAGTTCTTGCATATTGGCATAAAGATAGCGCAGTCCGATAGCGCTGTGCGTATAACGGGCATTAAGGGTGCTGAGTATAATTTTCATATGAAATGATACTCAGAGTGAACTGTTTATTTGATATAATCACCCCATAAATAAACAAGGTGAGCGATAAAATGAAAGAATGTAATTCCCTGGAAGCAGTGCGTCACGAGATCGATCTTTTGGACGAGAAGATCGTAGAGCTTATTGCTGCACGCAACGCCTACATCCACCAGGCGGTAAAGTTCAAACAAAGTGTTGCCGAGGTTAAGGCGGATGCCCGGGTAAAAGATGTTTTAGAACGCGTTCGCCACAAAGCCCTGGCCTTGGGACTCTCACCAAATCTCATCACCGATCTGTATAAGATGATGATAAACGAGATGGTCGAGTCAGAAATCGCAGAGTTTCGAAATCGCGGTTCTTTGTAATAAAAAGACAGAAATTTCATCCCTTTGTCTATATTTGCACAAAATCTGCTTATAAAGTAGTGGTTATTAAAGTCATTTGCCGATACTTTAAGATTATCTCTGCTAGAATCATCGATAATTATCTTATAAGGAAACAAAATGAAAAATGTTCTTGCAATTAGTACGATTGCTGCTTTACTTCTGTTCTCAGGATGTAGTCAAAAAGATCCGGCAATTGATGCGACAGATGGTTCACAAGCAACACAAAGTACTGGAAGCACAGTTGATGTAAAAGATCCAAGTGAGACAAGTGGCCTTGACGATTCAGGGATTGAGCAGTCAGGAACAGCTGATAGCAATGAACAAACACTTAGTACATTAGAGTCTAAATTTGAAAGTATTCAGTTTGATTTTGACAAGTTTGTGATCAGAGCAGATATGCAAAACAAGCTTGAAAATAATGCGGCACTTTCTAAGGCAGCTGCTTTGGCTTATAACGTAAAGCTTGAAGGTAACTGTGATGAGTGGGGTAGTGATGAGTATAACTACGCACTTGGTCTTAAGCGTGCAAAATCTACAAAAGATGCATTGGTAGCTGAGGGTGTTGATGCTTCTCGTATTACTATGGTAAGTTTTGGTGAGAGCAACCCGGTGTGTACAGAGCAGACGAGAGAGTGCTGGGCTCAAAACCGTAGAGTAGACTTCAAACTTCTTCCGTAATGACAAAATTTTTACTTCTTAGCGCTCTTCTTCTACCCCTGTCTCTTTTTGCAGAGAAATCTGCATTTGGAGCGGGCGACCTTGACAGTCCCTCTCCTTATGGTTTAACAAAAACCGAAAAACGCATCATCGAGCAAAAAGAGAAGATTACCGATATTGAAGGTACTGTCCGTAAAAATAGAAACCGAATCGGCAGTATTGAAGAGTCTGTTTCCGGAATGAAAAGTATCGTCGAAGGTCTGAACGAGAAGAGCCGAAACGACAAGCAAGAGCTTCAGAGCTTAAAAAACGATATCAATGAAATGAAAGATTCATCTGCTCAGATGAATCAAAAAATCGATGATCTTGTTGCGAGTTATGACGATGATTTTAAGAAACTTAAAACTGTGATGGGAGAGCTGAGCTCACTGATCGACAGGATTAACGGCACCTATGTCAGCAAAGAAGAGTACAACGTCCTGGCCAAAGAGATCAACAGTTTTAAGACCGAGGTCTCAAAACAGCTTAAAAACATTGGCAAGGTCAGCAGCAATGCTTTTGACAACAGAAGCAATGCCCAGGTCGACAATGATGCTGAGGAGCTTTTCCGCAAGAAAAAGTATGCCGATGCTATTGATGCCTTTGAGCACCTGATAGCAAAGCATTATAAGCCTGCACGTGCACACTATTACATCGGCGAAAGCTACTTTCAGCTCAACGAGTATAAAAACGCGATCGCTTATTTTAAAGAGAGCGCGGAGCTTTATTCGAAAGCAGATTATATGCCGAACCTAATGCTGCATACGGCGATCTCTTTTGAAAAAATCAAGGATGAAGAGCATGCCCAGCAGTTTTTCCAGGCCTTGATAGCCAAGTACCCAGACTCTCCTGAAGCCGTAAAAGCGAAAAAATTTCTAAAATAAGAAGTTTTTCTTCTTTTCTTGCTGGGGTTTTTAGAGGTGCCCTATAGCAAAGAGAAAGGACAGGCAGATCTAAGCCAGTGTCTCTTTCGCTCATTTACACTCCCCCGTTGATTTAAACTTCCAAGCAGAAACTATACGTATGCGAGCGAAAATAGAAATAATTGTTTAATATTGTTAAATAACGCCAATTCAAGTAGTAAACGCAACAAAGGGCCAGGATGGTCTTTAAGTGCAGGCCTTTTTTGCAGATGCTTCGGCTTATTTTTATGTGATCGATGAGGCAAAAGGTTATGCGATAGACAGAAAGATATTTTCAGGCAGTGCCGCAGGTTCAGGCACTCTTTATTTTGACCGTGTGGAGATTTCATTGTAATGCGAGTATACAGCAGACGGATGGTGAACTCAAGCAACAGAGTCACTTATGGTACCTTGTCCGCCCTGTGGCGTTTTTAATCAAACTGCTTTTTTGACAGCAACAGAAAGAGCTTCAGTCTCTTTTTCAATCAGATGAGGTAAGCCATTTTAAAGCATCTTATGATAGAATCCCAAAATTAAATGATGCTTAGGTCTCATAAACGAAGGAAAATAACTATGGCAATAGAAAATAATCAGATCGTATCACTTGAGTATGAAGTACGCAGCGGAGATAAAGTTGTAGATAGTAATATCGGTGGTCAGCTTTTAACATTTATGACAGGTAAACAACAGATCATCCCAGGACTGGAAGAGCAGGTCTGTGCTATGAGTATGGGCGAAAAAGCGGATGTACTTGTGCCTGCCGCAAAAGCGTATGGCGAGTACAACGATGAAGCGCTTCAAGAAGTTCCAAGAGAGCAGTTTGCAGGTATCGAACTTGAAGAAGGAATGAGTCTTTATGGACAAAGCGAAGATGGCGGTACTGTGCAGGTAACAGTCAAAGAGATCAAAGAAGATTTAGTAATGATAGACTACAATCATCCATTGGCGGGTCAAGACTTGATGTTCTCTGTTTCTATCGCGGTTGTTCGTGAAGCGACTCCGGAGGAGATACTGACAGGTGTTCCAGCTGAAAATGCTCAGCCTGAAAGTGGTGGGAGCTGCGGTACAGGCTGTGGTTGTCACTAATTTTCTAGCAAGTTCAGCGGCTTCACTTGAAGCACTGAAAACGGCAAGCTTACTTAAAGGCTTGCCTGTCAACGCCTTTATATTTGGCGAAAACGGAACCGGAAAAAAGAGCTTAGCCCAATATATTCTTCCTAATGCTCCTATTGTTGATGCCAGTGTGTACGATGAACTTGAAGATGCCTTGCGTTCAAACACAAGTCTCATTATCTCTAATTTTGATAAAATACCAAACTTTGACAACTTTCAACTGCTTTTAGACAAATATCCGGTGCGCATTATGGCACTGGCCACCTCTGTGTTCAATACGGAGGTGATAGAGCAATTGTTTGCTATCAAAGTCTCCCTTCCGCCTTTGCGCGAGCGCATGGAAGATGTGGCTGTATTGGCAGAGTATTTCTTGAAAGAAGCGACAAGAGCCTTAGGCGTTGAAAATGATATTCAGATTAATGTGTCCAGAATCGATCTGAGCCATAATGCCCATGCGATCCGCCGTTATGTCTATATGCAGGTTCAGCTGCAAGACATCAATGAGACAGAACTGATGGAGATCATGGAAAGGTTTTTACTCTCGCGTCTGGGCGGCAACAGCGATTACAGAAACTTCCTCTATCTCTATGAGGCTCCGCTGATCAATGCAGGTTTGAAGAGGTTTAAGACTCAGCTGCAGCTTGCTGACAAGCTGGGGCTTAACCGAAATACCCTGCGCAAAAAAATAGCTGAAAATAAGGAGTATTTAAAACATGAGTAAAAAAGTAGCCTTTATCTTCCCGGGACAGGGAAGCCAAACTGTCGGTATGGGAAAAAGTTTTGTGGATAACTCCGCGCTGGCAAAAGAGATGCTGGCCAAGGCGAGCGAACGCACGGGGATTGATTTCGCTTCGCTTCTTTTTGAAGAGAATGAAGAGATCAACAAGACAGAGAACACACAGCCGGCGATCTTGCTTGTGAGTATGATGGCGCATGCACTTTTTTGTGAACGCTCAGACATCAAACCGGCCCTTCTTCTTGGTCACTCTTTAGGCGAGTTTTCAGCAGTTTCGGCTGCGGGTGCGCTTGATTATCTTGATGCGGTAGAGCTTGTGAATGCGCGCGGTAAACTGATGCAGGGTGCATGTGACGAGATCTCGGCTTCGATGATGGCCGTACTCGGTCTGGATGATGAAATCATAGAAAAACTCTGCGCAGATGCGCTAGCAGAAGGCAAAAAAGTATGGCCGGCCAACTATAACCAAAACGGCCAGCTTGTTATCGCCGGAATGAAAGCCGATCTTGAGGGTATGGAAGCTCCTCTCAAAGAAGCCGGAGCCAAACGCGCTCTTTTGCTAAATATGTCGGTGGCCTCTCATTGTCCTATCCTCGAACCGGCACAGGCGCCGCTGAGAGAGAAGATGCAAGAAATGCTCAAAGAGAGCTTTGTCGCACCAATCATCTCCAATGTTTCTGCCGCACCCTATAGCTCAAAAGCCGAGGCGATCGATCTTTTGACAGAGCAGCTGGTCAAGCCGGTAAAATACAAGCAAAGCATTGAAGCGATTGCCAATGATGTCGACATCGCCATCGAGTTTGGCAACGGCAAGGTGCTCTCAGGGATGAACAAACGCATCAATCCCGATATGACGACCTACAATATCTTTGATATGCAGAGCCTTGAAAAAGTTTTGGCCGAACTGGCATAATCAAAGAGTGTTCTCACGTAGAAAACAGTCATCAAATCCAGGCTTTTTGGATCTTTGTGATCTCTTGGAGCACATGAAAGAAGTCCGCGCATGAAAATTTCTTTAGCCCAAATATCGCCCCGACTCAATCGAAACAATGTCGAACTTCATCTCAAAGAGATAGAGGCATGCACGGCGGATGTCATCGTCTTTCCCGAACTCTCCCTTAACGGCTATCTTCTGCAGGACAAGGTCTATGAAGATGCCTTTAGCCTGGACGAACTGGCCTGCTTCCTTGCGCCAAGTCAGCGTGTCGATATCGTTCTAGGATGCGCCTTGCGCGAAGAGCACCGCATCTTCAACGCCGCACTCTACTTTTCAAAGGGCGAACTGAAGCATATCCACCGCAAGGTACACCTTCCCAACTACGGGATGTTTGAAGAGGCGCGCTACTATTTCAAAGGCGAAGAGATCGGTTTTTTTGACACACTTTACGGCAAGAGTTCTATGGTGGTCTGCGAAGACCTCTGGCGCGCACAGAGCATTGCAGCGCTGGCGCTCGAAAAGCCCGAGATCATCTACGTGCTTGCCAACTCGCCGGCACGTGACTTTAGGGAGGAGGGCCTGTTGATAAAAGAGCAGTGGACGGCTATTTTAAAGACGACAGCACTTCTTTGCGGAAGCTATGTCGTCTTTGTCAACCGCGTCGGTTTTGAAGACGGCATCGGCTTTTGGGGCTCTTCGATGATTGTTTCTCCCTCGGGTGAGATAGAGGCCGAGCTCAAAGGCTTTGAAGTACAGTGTGAGAGTTTTGTTCTCAACAAAGGACTTCACTTTGCGCAAAAACAGATCATCAAAAATGACATCTAACTAAAGGAAGAGAATGAAGATAGCAATTATGGGGGCTATGCCCGAAGAGATCGCGCCACTTTTAGAAAGAGTAGGCGAGTATACGTCAAGCGAGTACGCCGGCAATACCTATTATGAAGCCAGCTACAAGGGGCACAGCCTTGTCATTGCCTATTCAAAGATAGGAAAGGTTTTTTCCACTTTGACCGCAAGCACAATGCTTCAAAAATTTGGCGCAGAGGTTCTGCTCTTTTCGGGAGTTGCGGGTGCTATCAATCCGGAGCTGAAAATTGGCGACCTTATCGCTGCGACAAAACTCTGCCAGCATGATCTGGACATCACGGCCTTTGGCCATCCCTATGGCTATGTTCCCGAAGGAAAGCAGTTTATTGAAGCAGATGCGGCACTTATCTCGATGGCAAAAGAGGTCGCTAGTGAGATGGGTGTAAAGCTGATGGAAGGTATTATCGCAACAGGAGACCAGTTCGTGGCGGACCCTGTACGCAATAGATGGATCGGCGAGACCTTCAATGCGGACGCGCTGGAGATGGAGGGTGCTTCGGTGGCCTGCGTCTGTGATGCGATGGGTGTGCCCTTCTTCATTTTGCGCTCGATCTCGGATGCTGCGGATATGGACGCGAGCTTCTCCTTTGATGCATTCTTGATCTCTTCTGCCCAGGAGAGTGCGAACTTTATTATCAAAATGGTGGAAAAAATTGGCCATTAAAATATCCAAGAAGATTATGAGCCAGCTAGGCAAGACCAATGCGGCCTTTGGACTCATCGAAGAGGGAGACAAGATACTCGTCGGCCTCTCCGGCGGAAAAGATTCTTTGACGCTGATCCATTCCATGCGCGAGCAGCAGCGCCGCGCGCCTTTTGATTTTGAGTTTGTCGCGGTGACGGTGGCTTATGGCATGGGCGAGAATTTCGAGTATCTCTCCCGGCACTGCGAAGAGCACGGAATAAAGCACATCGTCCATGACACCAATATTTACGATACGGCCCAAGAGAAGATTCGCAAAAATTCCTCTTTCTGCTCCTTCTTTTCGCGCATGAGAAGAGGCTCTCTCTATAGCGTGGCGGCAGAGCAGGGGTGCAATAAAATCGCCCTCGGCCACCATCTTGATGACGCGGCAGAGAGTTTTTTTATGAACATGATCTACAACGGCCAGATGCGCGCGCTTTCTCCAAAATACAGAGCGGGCAACGGCCTGATCGTCATCCGTCCGCTGATCCAGATGCGAGAGCGCCAGCTTAGAGCCTTTGCCCAAGAGAACAATATTGAGGCAATCGGCGACGAGGCCTGTCCGGCGATGCGTTTTGATGTTAAAATGCCCCATGCCAGAGCAGCCATGAAGACGATGCTCGCTGAGATGGAGGAGAAATACCCCGACATCTTCGTCTCTATCAATGCTTCTTTCGGCAATATCTCCGATGAAAGTTTTTTTGACCCCGAACGTTTTTCTTTGTAGAAACCCCTTCTTCGTAGTCCGCCTCGGCTTGTCCTTTTTTGTAAAAAGTAAATGATTTCTTAAAAAATCGGGCGAGTTTTACCCTTATCTCTAAATTTGTTATAATTCAGGCAAATTATTAAAGGGCACCTCTAAAAACCCCAACTGAAGGCAACTGGGGTTTTTAGAGGTGCCCTAAAATTAGGGCCAGCAATGAATGTTTATCCGGATAAAGAGATGCTAGAAAACTCACAGATGAAGATCGTCGATATCAGAACACCGATGGAGTGGAAACAGACAGGCGTTGTTCCGGGGTCTTATACGATTATGTTTTTTGACGAGATGGGAAATTATGATGCAGAAGCTTTTTTGGGTGCCATGGAGAAGCTAGGTGGCAAAGAGGTCGAAATCGGCCTGATCTGTCGTACCGGTGCGCGTACAGCCCAGGTTGCGGGATTTATGGCGCAGCAGGGCTATAATGTAAAAAACCTCGCCGGCGGCGTGATGAAGCTCATGGGCGAAGGTTACGAACTGGCACCATACAAAATTTAGGTTCCAAAAGATCAGTGCGTATCGATCTGCCCTTTTTCCTGGGAAACTGAAATGCTCCTGTTTACCTCCTGGTAAGGCTCGGCCTCTTCTGCGCAAGCACTTAGCAGAAGCAGGCTCGCTCCCAGTAAAACGACTATCTTAAGATTGTTTCTCATTTTGATCTCTCCTCTTTTAATCCCGACAGAAAATCAAGCATCCGTATCTGATACGTCGAGGTGTCTTCATCCACGCTGCATTCGACGATAGGCTCCAAAAGTGAAATATCAATCTTGGAGACAAACCGGGGAATCTGCCGCACTTCGATGCGGATATCTTCAACAAGATCGTCAATAAAGAGCCCGTTTTTTTTATGGACTTTGTTGACGTACTCACGCGTAGTCAGAAGAAGCATCTTTGCTCTCTCCTTGTCCTTGTAGATCTGCATACCCGCTTCATACACAAGATCGTAGGCACATTCCGTAGGATAAGAATTTGCCGAGATGATCAGAGCAAAGGTCTTGGCACGAAACTCCAGGGAGTTGTGATGGTAAACAAGTACCTCTCTCAGACTTGTATAGAGGTAATGTTTTAGATTGAATAAAAATTTCATAGTCATACTTTTTTGCTAAATGTATAGAGGTGCCCTAGAGTTTATGGAAACATACTATGATTATAACACTATTCCCCAAGGAATCTCATGAAGCCAAGAGTCTACCACTTTTGTGCCCTCGTATGTGTCGTCCTTTTTTTTAAATGCGTGTGCGCAGCCCCTATAATTAAGTCATCGGATCGGCCAAAAAGAGAAAGAACTTGTGTTCTTTTTGAGAGAAGTCCGTGAGATTTCTCAGCATAGCCTTCTTGAACAGATAGCCTGGGAGAAAAATATCGGTTTTGAGTGCACAAGCTTCAAACCGATCCATTAGGCGCTTAAAGAGCTCAGGAGAGAGATGTGCGGGATCAATCTAAGCAAGCAAGAGCGCAAAAAGATCTCACTGCAACAGCTGGCCGAGATGAATGCCTCAGAGACAAGTTTTTATCAGGAACCTGATCTGAATGTAAGCGTGCACCAGAAGATGCGTGCGCCTTTTCTCTCGCACTGCCATGCTCTGCTCGAGGGTCAAAGCGAAGCGCACTGCCTAAAAAGGATGTACCGTGCCAGGTCGCTTGGGAGAAGAAGAAGGGCATGCAGAGCGCGCGTAGAACGGTTCTTAAAAGCGATAAAGACAAGCTAATCGTCTTTATAAGAGCGCTTCATTTGGAGTTGGGATTGGGTTCAAATATGCGCTTTACCCGTCTTTCAGCAAAGCCCTTTGCAGCGATTCTGCCTCAAAATTCCCCGACTGTACGACTCGGTTCGGCCGATTTTGTGTATTTTGTTTCAGATGAACTGCCTTGACTCTCAAGAGACAAAGAGTATAAAAGCACGCTTATTGCGTAATTAAGCAAAAATAACATGAAAAAGAGTTACTTTATATTTATGAAACTTCTCTTTCTCTTGTGCTTTCTTATTGTCCTCTATGCCGATGCATCACGGGAAGATAATGCAAGCCTAAATTCCGAACGCAGTTATATTGATGATTATCACAGCTATTTTGACGGCAAGGTCCGTGAGTGGGGCGTGAGCATAGATGGTATGATCGTGGGTATTTATGAATATTTTGGCGAGGATGAGAACTCTTCGCACTTGCAGGAGAAACGCGTTATCATCATCTCAGAGACAAACAGTTCTGCTATTTTATCACCCACGGATGGTGACCTTAGCCAAGAAGAACCTGCCCAGAAGAGCCAGGGCGTGGAAAAACTGCTTCAATCTGAAAACGAAGCGGTTCTTGAGGACAAAGAGATCGATGAGTTCTTCCTTACCCGAAAACTCTTAGAACAGAGAGACAGGTCTTATGTCCGGGTGAGTTTTATGCAAAGATACAATTCGCTTGAGGAAGATACGAGTGAAGTTACTGTTCGTGCGCGTCTGGGTCTAGGGCGCAGTAAAAAGCGTTTAAGACTTTTTATCGAGGATTTTAATGATGACAATGCAAAAAATATTAGTGCAACCGGCAAAGATAACTCTCCCTCGATCGGAGTTGACATCTTCGCAAAAGAAAAGTTCTCGATCAAGCCGAAATACTCGATAGGCTTCAGAGGTGTAGACCCTTTTGCAAGAGCACGCTATCGTTATGAAAAAAAGTTTGAAAAGTGGCGTTTTGAGCCGGTGCAGACCTTCACCTACTCGCTCAAAGATGAATTTTCCGAGATAACGGAGCTCTATCTTGACATCCCGACAAGCGAACATACCTTATTGCGTTTTTTGTTTGACCGGGGCACAGAGTCTGGAGTGAACGGGATGCGCTATGACGGGTTTGTCCAGTGGTTCTGGAACCCGTGCAAAAGCCGGGGACTTAGCAGCACGTTCGGTTCTAACGCGAGCACGCATTATCAACATACACGGCTTACACCTGCCGGGCCTGTTATAGCAGAAGAAAACAGGGTCTTCAACTATTTTTTCTCTATTGGCTGGAGGGAAAACATCTTCAAGCCTTGGCTATTTTATGAGATAGGCCCGGGGGTGAACTATCATGAGCAGCACGACTACCGCCCCAACTATAATATCTATTTCAAGATCGACCTATTTTTCGGACATGTCTAACAAGGCGAGTGCTTTGTGGTCAGCTCTTGAGAGGGCCAGTTTATTTATCTCCTCAAGCGTGAACCACTCATGCTCTTCTATATGGGCCTGGCGCAGATAGACCTCGGCTTCGAGTCTGAAATGCGAATAGACCTGGACAATCTCGCCCAGCTTCTGCGTTGTGGTGATCGCATCACTCTGTTCATATTCGCTAAATCCCCAAAGACCGTTTAAAAAGCGGGTATCTCTCTGTTTAAGAGCAAATCTTCCCTGATGCCGGTGAATGACGATCTGTTTGCGGCGAACGGGTGTGCTTTTTTTAACTTTTTTTTGGGGATAGGCCAGCGGATCATCAACTGCCATGCACAAAGATGCAAAGGGGCACTCGTGACACAGAGCCGCCTTGGCCATGCAGACACTAGCACCCAAATCCATTATCGCCTGGTTGAAATCGTAGGGGTGCTCGGCATCAAAAAAATCATAAGCCTTTTCCCAAAGGAGCTTTTCGCCGGCCTTTTTGAGTCCATAGAACCTGCAGAGTATCCGTTTTACATTGGCGTCCATAATGGGAAGTGGCGTTTTGTAGGCAAAGGCGGCTATAGCATGCGCGGTGCTTCTGCCTATCCCGGGAAGGGCTGTCAGCTCATGGACACTCTGCGGAAGTACCGAAGCGCAGAGCTTTGCGCTTTTATGGAGATTGCGCGCACGGGTGTAGTAGCCTAACCCTTCCCACATTTTAAGCACCTCGTCTTCACTTGCGTTGGCCAGCGTTTCTAAGCTGGGAAAGGCCTTTAAAAAAGGAAAATAGAAGCGCGCAAGAACAGTCTTCACCTGTGTCTGCTGAAGCATGATCTCGCTGACCCAGATTCTGTAGGGATCGCTACTGAGACGCCAGGGAAGATCATGGCGCCCATTTTTTTCATACCATTTATAGAAGAGTTTGTAGGCTTTTTTCATGCCGCAAGTGTAACAAAACTTTTAATGCGTTACACTTTCATCATGAAATTTGTGACAGAACATACCGTGCAGACCTTGGAAGTGAAACAGTCAAAATTTATTGCCCATCTTGTGCCTTATCATATCTACAATGAGGTGCTGGCACAGCTCAAAACAGAACACCCGAAGGCACGCCACTTTGTTGTAGCCTGGCGCTATATCAATGCATTCGATCAGATCGTAGAACACTCCTCCGATGACGGCGAACCCAAGGGGACTTCGGGCAAGCCGACGCTTGCTGTTTTGGCGGGAAACGAGCTTATCAACGCTGCTGTGATTATCGTACGCTATTTCGGCGGGACAAAGCTGGGCACAGGCGGTCTGGTCAGAGCCTACTCGGATGCTTGCAATCTTGTGATTTCGCAGAGTGAGTTCCTACCCTATGTCAAAGAGGAGACGTATACGATTTCTGCTCTTTACAGTGATATAGGCATCATAGAGTACAAGCTTGAGCAGAGTGCTATAAAGATAAAGAACAAGACTTTTGACGAGACGGGCGCGGTATTTACGCTAAGCGCAGAAAAGACGCAATGGGAAGAATTTTTTTCTGAAAACCAGCGTCTTTTTGTGCTAAAAGCTTAGAGGGCAGAGGCTGTTTTTGCAAATGTAGGGTTAATTTATAATTACTAAGAAGGCTGTAAGTAAAATTTCACTAATATTGCACGATTAAAACTTATAGAAGGACGCTTATATGAAACGTACTTATCAACCCCATTCTACACCTCGTAAACGCACACACGGTTTCCGTACACGTATGGCTACAAAAAATGGTCGTAGAATTATCAATAGACGCCGTGCAAAAGGGCGTAAGAGCTTAACTGTATAGACCGTTTTGAACGACTGAAACTCCCCAAAGAGTTTCAGCTAGTTTATAAAAAAGGTAAGGCGGCGCACGCCAAGTCCTTAGTACTTTTTTATCTTAAAGATAGAGAGTACAAAAAAGGCTTTACAGCCAGCAAAAAAGTAGGCAACGCGGTTTTTAGAAACCGTGCAAAACGCCGTTTGCGTGCCCTGTTCCTGGAGTTTTCTCCGCAACTGAACAGTGGTACATATGTCTTTGTTGCAAAAGAGCCGATAAGGCAAACTTCATATGAAGAGCTAAAGGCTGATATCGAAAAAGCCCTTAAGCGAGTAGGCGGGTTGATTAGTGATTCGAAAACTTCTTCTTAAATTATTAACGGTTTATCAAAGATTTTTTACACTGATCGGGTACGGCTCTTGCCGCTACTACCCCTCCTGCTCTGAATACGCCAGATGGCAATTCGAAAACAATCCTCTCTACATCGCATTCCCCCAATCTTTTTTACGCATACTGCGCTGCAACCAGCTTTTTAAAGGTGGAATTGACTATCCTTTGACCAACAAACTAAGTTGTAAGATTAAAAAAGATAAAATAGCGCCTATTAAATATTGGTTCGTCCCTAAGGGGGACAAACAGTACTATATTATTAAAAACTTCTCCAAAGGCAGATCGTGTTAGAAAAAATGACCTCAAATCAAAGATTAATACTCGCATTTACCGTATCATTTGTCTTTTTTATGGCCTATACCGCCATATTTCCGCCAAAAGAGCTTGAAACGGACCAAAATACTACGGCCAAGTCAGCCACGCTGAAACAGAGTTCAACAGATGTGGCCTCACTTGGCGCAAATTCTTCGGAGTCGGAGCCTGTAGGGAGTGTCTCTGCAGCTACAGCATCCGCGGACGATGCGATCCTGACAACCTTGATCGGTACCAATTATATTTTGACGATAGATACGCTGGGGCGCATCTCTCAAAAAGAGATGTTGGAGAAGAAGTTTTTTGATGAAGAGACGGGAAATGCAAAACTGGTGGCAGAAACAGGGGCAAAACCTCTTTACATCCGTTTTGCCGACAAGGCACTCAATGCCGAGGCGATAAAGACTCCCTATAGCTCAAGCATCAAAGAGGCCAACATAACAGAAGGTTCAGTATCGGTCGTGTTGACGCAGAAACTTTCTCAGTTGAGCGTGACAAAAGAACTTAAGTTCTACAGCGACGGCCATTATGACGTGAAGATCAGCCTGAGCGAGGATATGCGCTATTTCGTCTATCTGGGCATGCACCCGACCTTCTCGGACAAACAGATGATGACGGTGGAAGGGGCGATGGTTGATACCGGCGATCACCTGATCACGATTATAGAAGACGGCGATGCCGAGGGACTGACCTCTTATAACAATGTCAATCTTGCCTCATCGTTTTCACAATATTTCGCCTCGATATTTTACGGCATAGACAAAGACATCACGGTCAAGATTGACAAGGACCGCGAGAACAATCCTGTTGTCTATATGGACGGAATGAAAGAGTTTGCTTTCAACGGATACATCGGACCAAAAGATTATAAGATCCTGCACGCGATCAATCCCGACCTGGTTAATGCGATCGAGTACGGTTGGTTCACCTTCGCAGCAGCGCCTCTTTTCCAGTTGCTGATGTTCCTACACGACTACGTGGGCAACTGGGGCTGGGCGATTGTCCTGCTGACGATTATTATCCGTCTGGTGCTTTTTCCTCTGACTTTCAAGGGGATGGTCTCTATGCAAAAGCTCAAAGAGGTGTCACCAAAAGTAAAAGAGCTTCAGGCAAAGTATAAGGGTGATCCTCAGCGTATGAATGCAGCAGTTATGGAGCTTTACAAGAAGCACGGGGCTAATCCTCTAGGCGGATGTCTGCCGCTTCTGCTGCAAATCCCTGTATTTTTTGCGATTTATAGGGTATTATTAAACGCTGTAGAACTAAAAGGTGCCGAGTGGGCACTGTGGATCACGGATCTGGCGCATATGGACCCTTACTTTATCCTGCCTATCCTGATGGGTGCGACGATGTATTATCAGCAGCGTATTACGCCAAGCAATTTTACCGATCCATTGCAAGAAAAGATATTTAAATTTTTACCACTTATCTTTACATTTTTCTTTGTAACATTCCCTGCAGGACTTGTTCTGTACTGGACAGTCAATAATATTTTTTCTATCGCACAGCAATTTGTAGTTAATAAAAAATTCGAAGCCCACAAGAAGGCTAAAGAGGAATAGATTATGGTTAGAATAGAAGCTGAGACATTAGAAGGGGCCTACTCTCAGGCCGCTAAAAAATTGTCATGTTCTATCACACAACTCAATATAGAAGTCATCCAGGTCCCTAAAAGCGGACTCTTCGGGATGTTCAAAAAACCGGCGATAATCGTTGCCGCATGTAAAGTTGTCGAGGCGGTGAAAGCCGAGCCGAAGGCCAGAGTCGAGCACGAGCGCAAGGCCGAACCTCTGAGCAAAGCGGAGCCGGTTTCAAAATCTGAACAGACGAAGACAACTCCGCAGATCAAAGCCGAGCCAAGAACAAAGGCCGAGCCGATAAAAGTCTCAAGAAGCGAAAAGCCAAAGCAGCAATCCTTCAAAGAGGTTAAGCGGGCACACGCTTCGCATAGCGATATCATTATGCCCGCATCTTTTGTAACGGATCAGGAAGAAGACGATTATGACGGTTCGGACATCTATGCCGACGAGGATGAAGAGGTCTACATCGGAGAAGAGACCGAGATCAGCGATGCCTCACATGACGAGATCCACCAGCAGCTGGTAAGCACCTACAGCTCTTCTGCACGTTCAAAACAGGCGATCGACAGTTGTTTTGAAGAGAACTGCACGCCAAGCGAGGTTGCCGCGGAGATACAGGAGAAGGTCGATCTGCTCTTCAAAAATATCTGTTTTGATATCGACGCGATCAAGGTCTGCCAGTATGACGAGAAGACTATCCTGATCGAGTTTACCGGCAAGGACGCGGCGCTGCTGATCGGCAAAGAGGGTTACCGCTATAAGGCGCTCTCCTACATGCTCTACAACTGGATCAATGCCACTTACCAACTCCAGCTTCGCCTTGAGATCGCCGAGTTCTTGAAAAACCAGGAAGAGATGATCTGCAAGTACCTCGAAGCAGTCTATGCCAACATCGACCGTGATGGCCGGGCACAGACCAAGATACTCGACGGTGTTCTGGTGCAGATCGCGCTGCGCGAACTGCGCACTGCCTATCCGGACAAATATGTTGCCATCCGCTCAACGCGTGACGGTGCAAAATTTATCATTGTGAACTCTTTTAACAACGAAAGTTATTAGCAGACGATGCACAGCGATACAATAGCAGCTGTTGCGACAGCATACGGTATCGGTTCGATCTCCATCATTCGCCTTAGCGGCGAAGATGCCCTCCCTATAGCACGAAGACTCTGCAAAAAACCCGATCTCAAAACCCGCCATGCCACCTTGACTCCGCTCTACAATCTCTGTGATGAGTTGATAGACGAGGCGATTGTCATCTATTTTAAAGGTCCCAATAGTTTTACGGCCGAAGATATCGTTGAGTTTCAGTGCCACGGCGGCAAGATCGTCGCCGAGCAGGTGCTTAATGCCGTTGTGAGTGCCGGCGCACGACTGGCCCAGCCGGGCGAGTTTTCAAAACGGGCCTTTATGAACGGGCGCATCGACCTGACCGAAGCCGAAGCGATTGCCCAGCTCATCGAAGCCAAAAGCGAAGACGCGGCAAAGATCCTTGCCAAACAGATGAAGGGCGAGCTGAAAGGCTATGTCGAAGATGTGCGTGATGAGCTTTTGCACATTCTGGCCTATTCGGAAGTGACGATCGACTACGCCGAAGAGGACCTTCCCCAAGACCTCATAGACCAGATACTCTCACGCCTTGAGGGCTTGCGTCTTCGTCTGAGCGACACCCTGCAGGCCAGCCAGAGCCGCGCAGGTCTGATGCAGGGCTTCAAGGTCGCGATCATCGGCAAACCCAATGTAGGCAAAAGCTCGCTTCTAAACGTTCTACTCAACTACAAACGCGCCATCGTCTCCGAGATCGCCGGCACAACCCGCGATACGATCGAAGAAGAGGTCAAGATAGGCACACACCTGATCCGCATGGTAGACACCGCAGGGATACGAAACGCCAACGACGAGATCGAGCGCATCGGCATCGAACGCAGCATCGAAGCGATAGAGCAGAGCGACATCGTTGTCTGTCTCTTCGACGGTTCGCGTCTTTTTGACGAAGAGGACAGCAAGATCGTCGCGTTAATAGAGCAGTATAAAGAAGAAAAAGCCATCGTCTGCCTACTTAACAAGACGGATCTTCCGCGCAGCTTTGATGCCAAAGCGATAGAAGCCTACGCACCCATAGAACTCAGCTGCAAAGAGAGTGCCAGAGAGCTGATAAAAGTACTCGAAAAGATCATGGATGGAAAAAACGTCTCGGACGAGATGATGCTGATCTCCGCGCGACAGATCAATGCCGTCAAAAAAGCCCTGAACGAGATAGAAGAGGCGAAAAGTCCTCTGCAAGAGCAGGAGCTGGAGATCTTCTCCTTCCATATGAACATGGCGATCAAAGAGATCTCCTCGATCACCCGTCCCTACGAACACGGCGAGATGCTCGACAAGATGTTCGGCAGCTTCTGTCTGGGCAAATAATGAAGATCATTGCTATCGATCTGGGGCTCAAACGCATCGGTCTGGCCTATTCGGCTGATGTCAACTTTGTGACGCCCCTTCCTGCCATAGAGCGCAAAAATAGAGATCAGGCCTCGGCGGCGGTAAGAGCTGTTATAACGGAGTGGGGCGCGGAGGCTGTCGTCATCGGCATTCCTCTTGGCGGAAGCAGCGAAGAGGAGATGCGCCGCCGTGTTGCGCATTTTATGAATCTGGTCGACTTCAGCGGGCCTGTTTATTTTCAAGATGAGAGCGACTCCTCGCTGGAAGCAGAAGCCTCCATCAAGGGAGTGATAAAGCAGAAAAAAGACGGACGCATCGACTCCCTCGCGGCCAAGATCATCCTCGAACGCTGGATCCGCGCGAACAAAAAGCTTCTAGAGCAGTAACTCCCTCTTTTTTTTCTGTAACGCTTCTTCTGCACACTGTCTGTTTTTAGGTATTATCATAGGGTTTAAAACACCCTATGAAGTTTTTAGCGAATTAACAGGTTTGGATGCTGAAGTGTTGGCAATGGGTATTCGTTAATGATGCGAATTCGTCAGAATTAAATACTTTGTTTAGAAATTAAAGGTGACAAGTGTAAACTTTTTTCTTCCCTATTTTGGCTCGTTCTAGCTCTCCAAAAGAGAATGCATTCCGCGGCTCAAATAATTTGAAAAACATACAGGGCACCTCTGAAGGCAGTTGGGGTTTTTTTAGGGGTGCCCTTAGATAAATACAAGGCTCTTTACCCGGCACTCTCTTCGCCGGTTAATAGCATCTCTGAGGCTTTAAAGAACGTTAAAAAACTCTGCTGTTTCGAGCTGCTCGTCGTCTAGCGTCTCTTTGGCGTAGTCAGGGTTGTTGGAAATCTTCTCTTTTATGGTTTCCTGGCAATACTCGAACATCACCTTTCGCGCCAAGGCCATATCGTTGAAATAGCCCATGCCGCTGAATTGGTAAGAGGGCTCAAGACTCTCTATGCAGACAAGGGTGACATCTGCTTTTTCTTCGAGGTGTTCGACAAGGACTCTGTAGCTGACATCAAAATCGGTCACCTTCCACCCCATCTCTTCCAGCTCTTCATCGCCAAACTGTGCGACCCCGTCGCCGGTGGTGTCGTCATAGTGGCAGTTTCTTACATTGTAGTTGATGATGTCCTGCCAGGCGCCGCCGGCTTTGATGAGAACGCGGTCATCGTCTTCAAGGACCTGGTAGTTTTTGCCTAGAAGCTCCTGCTTGCTCTGAGACTTGGGAAGAGAGAGCGCGGAGGCAGACTGAGGCGCGACCTTGCCTTGGTAGATGAAGATGTCCGAGGGCTCGAAGGGGGCGTATTTGATCTCGCCTTTTAGGGTGATGCCAAAGGTTTTGTTGGAGCTGAGTGCCTGGGAAAGCTCCGTGTTTGAGGTGATAATGATCTCATTGAATAGGTTTATTTTTTTCATTTAAACTCCTAGCGACTGCCTGCTTGTAAAATTTTGCAAATTGTAGCCAAAGCAACTGTAAGAGAAAACTTTAACTGCGAATCATTGCTTAATCTTAAGGGAATATTTATGCGCTTTAAACTTTGTAGTGGAAGAAAAGTTTAAATTTTTTCATATAAAAATCTGTTAAAATGAGGGTTCATAAATTTAAAAAAAGGTTTTGATTATGATAAATGAAGCGATTTTACGACAACTCGATTATGCTCCCAACGAGGCGTTAAAAGAGCAGGTTGGCCGTATTGTAGATAACACACGATCATTTGAGAAGATAGAGAAACACATCGTAGATTTGCATCAACAGCTAAGAGTAGACGGCTCTTACATCGCACTGTCAAATTCAGAAGACTATTTTAAGATAAAAATCGAAGCCCCAAGCCCTGAACTCTCGGCAGAAGCACATGAAAAGATAGCTCGCTGGGCAGAAAAATACAAGATCGAAACCGTCAAGGTCGATAACAAAAACACCTACTATATCAAGGGTTTTAACCATTAACAAAGATACAAAAATAGATAAAACAGATTCATTGGGAGAGATTCAGCATGAATATTGAACCGATGATACCTCAGGACAAAGATACCGGGGGTATGTTTTCATGAGTAAAATAGATAAGATAGACTCACCGGGAGAGATTCAGCATGAATATTGAACCGATGACACAAGAAGGCTACGACAAGCTCATCGAAGAGTTTAAGTACCTCAAAGATGTCGAAAAACCCCGGGTAAACATTGAAAAACAAGAGGCAGCGGCCCAGGGAGACAGAAGCGAGAACGCCGAGTACCATGCGGCCAAAGAGAAGCTTCGTCACATCGACAAGCGCCTCTTCTACCTCAATACCATCATCCAAAAAAGCCAGATCATAGACCCCTCAAAGCTCTCCGGCGACAAGGTGCATTTCGGCTCTACGGTAACCCTGCGCAACCTTGAGAGCGACGAAGAGGAGAGATACACCATATGCGGAGTGCTCGAAAGCGAGCCTGAACAGGGGCTTATCTCCTTGCATGCGCCTTTGGCCAGGATGATGCTGGGCAGAGGTCTGGACGATCAGCTCAGCATTCTCCTGCCGCAGGGCAAAAAAGAGTATGAGGTGGAAAAGATCGAGTATATCCCGATCTTTGAACTTAAAAAAAAGATCCGTACCCTCAAGGATTACGGCTTTAAATAGCTATCTTTTCAGTTTCTAGAAGAAGGCTGGGATCAAGGAGGGCAAGCGTTGTGTTAGCAAGCATCTCTTCGAGCGCTTTTTTCGGTGGCGCATAGGTCTCGTGCAGGGGGCAGGGATTGTACTCCTCGCACTTCTTGTCCCCAAGTGCGCAGTGTGAACAGGTGTTCTCTGAAATCGCATCGAGTATGTCGGCAAGAGAGATCTCGCTGAGGCTGTGGTTTAAGGTAAAGCCCCCGTTGCGGCCGCGAGTCACTTTGAGTATTTTAGATTTGGCCAGTTTTGTCATCAGCATGGTCAGGTATTTGTAGGGTATCTTGGTCTCTTCGTGGACGTGGCTTGCCGAGTAGAGCTGGTCCGGATCTTTGGACATAAAGATAAGAAATCTGAAGGTGTATTGGGCAGTTTTGCTGAACATGATTTTCCCTGAACGTGGTATTCGATATGATGAATATTATCACAAGTTTCTTGAGGCAGGATCTGTAATTCAATAAGAAAAGATTTCTATAAACCTTTTTTTAGCACATTTTAACTATAATCGCATCTATTAATTCATTCAAGGAAACCTCGTGAGCTACGAAATTGAAAACATCGAAGAAGCGTGTTCATCACATAAGATCTCTGAGCAAGAGTACCAAAACATACTAAACATCTTGGGCCGTGTGCCGAACATGGTCGAGCTTGGGATCTTCTCTGCGATGTGGTCAGAACACTGTTCGTACAAGTCTTCAAAAGTCCATTTAAGCGGTTTCCCGACCAAAGCGCCATGGGTTATCCAGGGACCGGGTGAAAATGCCGGTGTTATCGATATCGGCGACGGCTATGCGGCGGTCT
Organism: Campylobacterales bacterium; assembly: GCA_014859655.1. GTDB lineage: Bacteria > Campylobacterota > Campylobacteria > Campylobacterales > Sulfurimonadaceae. The sequence goes on along the minus strand of JACUTT010000009.1, from coordinate 13,379 downwards.
TTAAGATGGAGTCTCACAACCACCCCTCGTTTATCGAACCTTATCAGGGTGCTGCAACGGGTGTTGGCGGGATTATGCGCGATGTTTTCACTATGGGCGCACGTCCGGTGGCGAGTCTTAACTCCCTTCGATTCGGAAATATTCTCAACAGCGATGCGACATCGGCGCACCAGCGCTACCTTGTTCGCGGCGTCGTCGAGGGCATCGGCGGCTACGGCAACTGTATGGGTGTGCCGACCATCGGCGGCGAGGTAAGTTTCGACGAGTGCTATAACGGAAACATCCTGGTCAACGCCTTCAATCTGGGCATCGCCAAATCCGATGAGATCTTCTACGGCAAGGCAGAGGGCATCGGCAATCCGGTAATGTACGTCGGCTCCAAAACAGGCCGCGATGGTCTGGGCGGCGCGGTCATGAGTTCGGACTCATTTACCGAGGAGTCAAAATCGCTCCGTCCGACGGTTCAGGTCGGCGATCCTTTCACTGAAAAACTTCTTCTTGAGGCCTGTTTGGAGCTCTTTAAGACGGATCATGTCGTGGGTATCCAGGATATGGGCGCGGCGGGTCTTACCTCCAGCTCTTTCGAGATGGCGGGACGCTCCGGTTCGGGAATGATCATGCATCTTGACCAGGTTCCTGCGCGCGAAGAGAACATGACGCCCTATGACTTTATGCTTTCTGAGTCACAGGAGCGTATGCTGATCTGTGCGAAAAAAGGCTCCGAGCAGGCGATCATCGATATCTTCGAGAAATGGGACCTTTCCGTCGCTGTTATCGGGGAAGTGACCAATACGGGCCACATGGAACTCTTCTGGAACGGCGAGAAGTGTGCCGACGTACCGGTTGATCCGGTCAGTGAAGAGGCTCCCTGTCTGAACCGCCCGATGAGCAAGCCTGCCTACCTTGAAGAGGTGAACAAGGTCGAGATCACCGATTTTGATTTGGTTTCCAACCAGGAGGCTTTCGAGAAGCTGATCTGCTCCATGGAAGTCGTCGACAAGGCGTGGATCTACGAGCAGTATGACTCTATGGTTCAGACAAACACGATCAAAAAAGGGGGCAGCCTTGACGCCTCGGTCATCCGTGTCAAAGAAAATGGCAAGGCCCTGGCGATGAGCTCGGACTGTAATGTCCGCCACTGCTACATCGACCCCAAAGGCGGCGCGGCGGCGGCGGTTATGGAGTCGGGTCGAAACGTTGCAATGAGCGGCGCGCAGCCTTTGGCGATTACGGACTGTCTGAACTACGGGAACCCTGAAAACCCTGAAGTGATGTGGCAGTTTGCCCAAGGCTGTCTGGGGATCAAAGAGGCGTGTACGGCACTTACCACACCGGTAATCGGCGGAAACGTATCGCTTTACAATGAGACAAATGGGGTCTCCGTCTTCCCGACACCCTCCATCGCAACCGTAGGCGTCAACGATGACCAGAACAAAGTTTTGATGAGCTCATTTCAAAAAGAGGGGAATCTTCTCTATCTTCTGGGCGAAACAAAAAGCGAGTTCGGCGGCTCTTTGTATATGAAAGAGCTTCACGGAAAGGTCGCGGGGAAACTTCCCGAGATCGACTATGACAAAGAGCTCAGCCTCTGGAACACGGTCATCAATGCCAACAAAAAAGGGCTTCTCTCTTCGGCCAAAGACTGCTCTTCAGGCGGACTCGCCATGGTGATCGCCAAGATGTCCGCGGTAAGCTCACTGGGCGCGCAGGTGGAGATGATGACCACCAACACAAACGAGATTTTCTCCGAGACATTCTCCCGCGCTGTCGTTGAGGTATCGCCTGAAAACGCCCAGGCTTTCGAGTCTATGGTCGATGGCATCAGCTTCGAGAAGATCGGAACCGTCGGCGGCAAAACAGTCGCCATCAACGACGTGCGCATGGAACTCTCTGAGCTGAAAGCCTTCTACTTCGACACCTTCAAAAAAGTGGTCGAACAAGACATCTAGCCCTCCTGCTATAGAAGGAGCCTTGCGGTAGCAAAGCTCCCCTTTTCTCTTCAAAAATAAATTTTCCTGTGATATACTCCTTAAAAATTATAAAGGAGAAGTCCGTATTGCGCCTTAGTCAAACGATGAAGATCAGCGGTCTTGTCCAGGGGGTGGGGTTTCGCCCCTTTCTCTACCGGCTCGCCCAGCGCTACGAACTCAAAGGCTCCGTCTGCAACACCGGCTCGGGCGTGCAGCTGCAGCTAGAGGGAGAGGCTGAACAGATAGAGTGCTTTGTCGAGGCCATGCGGGCCGAACTCCCGCCTCTGTCGCGCATAGACACGCTCAGCAGAAGCAGCACGGCCTGGCATGGCTACGAGACGTTCAGCATTTCTAAAACACAGAGTCATCAGACAAAGAGAACACTTATCTCTGCTGACATCGGCATCTGCGAAACCTGCCTGAGCGAGATGCAAGACCCCGCAAACCGCCGCTATAACTACCCCTTTATCAACTGCACGGACTGCGGACCGCGCTATAGCATCATGCAGGGCCTTCCTTATGACCGCGAAAAGACAAGTATGCGTTTTTTTCCCCTCTGCGCAGCCTGCGAAAGAGAGTATGCCAATCCGTCAGATCGCCGTTTTCATGCCGAGGCGATCAGCTGTTTTGAGTGCGGACCGCGCCTGCGCCTGTGCGGTAGAGACGGAGGGCTTTTGTGCGAAGGCATCAAGGCGATAGAGATGGCTTCAATGGCTCTGCTGGAGGGAAAGATCCTTGCGCTCAAAGGCCTCGGCGGCTTTCATCTGCTCTGCGATGCGACTAATAGCGAAGCCGTTTTGCAGCTGCGACAAAAAAAGCAAAGAGAAGCCAAGCCCTTCGCGGTGATGTTTGCAGATATAGACTCCCTGCGCAATTTTGCAGAGATCACGGCTGGCGAAGAGGCCCTTATCTGTTCAAAAGAGAAACCCATCGTCATCGTACAGAAGAAAGAAAATCTTCTGCTCAGCGGGCATATTTCCCCGGGGATAGAACGCATCGGCGTTTTTCTGCCCTACACGCCGCTACACCATCTCGTGTTGCAAAAGGTCGGCAGACCGCTCGTGGCCAGCAGTGCCAACCGCAAAGACGAGCCCATCCTGACGCAAAGTGCGGCGGTGACAGAGAGGCTGGGAGACATGGTTGATCTTGTGCTGGAGCATGAGCGCGAGATCGTCAATGCCAGTGATGACAGCGTCATGCAGACAGTGGATGAAAAGAGCGTCTTTTTACGCATGGCCCGGGGGTTTGCGCCCAAAAGCATAAAGCTTCCCTTCAAGAGTAAAAAGACGATTCTTGCCCTCGGCGCGCAGCAAAAAAGCACGATCTCCCTTATCTTCGAGGATACCCTCATCATCTCCCCACATATTGGCGACCTGGGCTCCGTCGAGGCCTTCGACTGTTTTGAACGCACGATAGAGAACTTACAAAAGTTTTATGATCTCAAAGCGGATATCATCGTCTGCGACATGCACCCCGAGTACGATACAAGCCGGTGGGCACAGAAGCAAAAAGAAGACAATCCCGCCCTTGCTCTGCTCCGGGTGCAGCACCATTATGCGCATATCCTGGCCGTCAAAGCGGAGCAGGGGCTTAGGGGAAAAGTGCTGGGCTTTGCCTTCGACGGCAGCGGCTACGCAGATGACGGCACGATATGGGGTTCGGAGGTGATGATCGCCGACGAGAGGGGGTATGAGCGCCAGTTCAGCCTGCGTCCGTTTCGCCTCATCGGCGCTGAAAAAGCGATCAAGGAGCCCCGCCGCAGTGCGCTTTCATGGCTCTTTGAAGAGCTGAGTCTGGAAGAACTTCTCGTTTCGGATCTCGCAGCGGTTGCAGAGTTTTCACACGAGGAGCTGACTCTTCTGCATACAGCCTGGCACAAAGGGATAAACTCTCCCTATAGCAGCTCTATGGGGCGGCTTTTTGATGCGGTGGCCAGCCTTGCGGGCATTGTTCAGGTCTCAAGCTTTGAGGGCGAGAGCGGACTGAAGATGGAAGCCTATGTTGATGAGAAGATTACACAGTCCTTCTCTTTTGACCTGCACGACGGCCAGATCGACACCGCGTCAATGCTGCGGGAGATCCTTTGCCTGAGTGAGGCCGGAGAGATCATCTCGATGTTCTTTAATACCCTCGTCGAGATCATTTCAGACGTCTCTAGAAAACACCCTGAGCTTCCGCTGCTCTTTTCAGGCGGCGTCTTTCAGAACAAAACCCTGGTACGGATGATCATGAAAAGATGCGCCCAGATGAAGCGCTCCTGCTATTTTCAGCATGAAACAGCCATCAACGACGGGGGAATTTCTCTGGGACAGGCCTGGTTCGCCCTGCATAACCAGTAAGTTAAAACTGGATTTTATAAAAACCCTCTATAATGCAGGAAATAAAGGTTTAGCGATGGGAATGGAATTTTATATTATCTTTTGGTATGGGGTGCTGCATGCCTTCGGGCCGGACCATCTTGTCGCCATTGCTGATTTTTCGATAGCAAAAGAGAGGAAGAGGGCCCTGCTGATCGTTGCTGCCTTTGCGCTTGGGCATGGTATAGCGCTCTTTGTGTTTGCGAAGCTGCTGCAGACCTATGTTCTTTCGCCCGCACTCCTGGAGTATGGCGATCTTCTCTCATCGCTGGTCATCATCGGTATGGGCGCCTATCTGCTCTATCTGGTGGCGGCGGAGTGTATTCATCTGCGTGTGCACCAACACGGAGAGAGCGAGCATATCTACATCTGGTTTGGGAAAAACATGCCCACAGCGAGAAGATGGCACCGATCTCAGTTTTTGGTATTGCGGCTCTGATGGGCATCGGCGGGGTCAGAGGGATGCTGGTCAGTCTTGGCGTACTGCACTCAGAGATGGTGGAGATGACCATGATCCTCTTTTTTGTTCTGGGTGTCAGCACGGTCTTTGCGCTCTTTGGACTGCTTGTTCTTTTCGTCAACCGCAATTTTCTTTGCTCGATCAAAAGTGTGCGCCGGGTCTTTGCGACGGCAGGTGTTCTCTCCATCGCCGTCGGCGGAAGTATGTTCTGGTAGCATCTATAAAAATTTAAAGGATATCCATGTGTAAAGATTGCGGCTGCAGTATTCAAGACCACGACCATACCCACCAAGAAGGCCACTCTGCGCTGCACAGCAACCCGCAGTTAAACGACGCCAAGACGGTGGAGGTGATTACAAAGATCCTGGCCAAAAATGCGCATGAAGCCGGGCACAACCGGGCGCATTTTGATGCCCACAAGGTGCTGGCGATCAACCTGATGAGTGCTCCGGGAAGCGGGAAGACCGCGCTTTTGGAGAAGATGGCCGAGTCCGGCGCCTTTACATTCGGCGTCATTGAGGGCGACCTTGAGACGAGCCTTGACGCGGAACGCATCCGTGCAAAGGGGATACCCGCTTTTCAGATTCAGACCGGAAGTGCCTGCCACCTGGACGCCTTTATGGTGCACAAGGGACTACACGAAATGCCTCTTGACGACCTTGAGGTTTGCTTTATCGAAAATGTCGGCAATCTCGTCTGCCCAGCGAGCTATGATGTCGGGGCGCATCTCAACATCGTTCTGGTCTCCGTTCCCGAGGGCAGCGACAAGATTGAAAAGTACCCGGTGATGTTTGCAAAAGCCGATCTTATCCTTATCACGAAGACTGATCTTTTGCCCTATTTTGAGTACGACATCGACCATGAAAAAGCGCAGGCGAGAAGGATAAAACCCAATGTCGATATCCTCGCGTTTAGCACGAAAGATGAGCAGAGCATCCAAAACGTCATCAGCTGGATAAAGTTCAAAAAAAGCATGAGGAGCTAGCCGTGTGCCTCTCTATTCCCTCCAAGATCGTCGCGATCGACGCGCAGAACATCGCCACGGTAGAGACGATGGGCATTATGCGCGAGGTGAGCCTTGACCTGATTTCCGAAGTTTTGGAGACAGGCGACTATATCCTGATCCATGTCGGCTTCGCGATGAGCAAGATTGACAAGGAGGCGGCGGAAGAGAGTCTGACAATGTACAGGGAGATGCTCGAGGCCATGCAAGACGAAGAGCGCAGAGAGCTGATCGAGGCGGATGACGCCTGTGAAAAGCGGACCCTGCAATGAGCAGACTCGAACTCAAAGAGCTCTACGCAGGTTTTCGAGATGCAGGGGTGATAAAGGCCCTCTCGAAGCAGATCTCCAAAGAGGCCGAAAGACTCTGTGAACCGCTCTGCATTATGGAGGTCTGCGGCGGCCATACCCATACCATTATGAAGTACGGCCTGAAACAGCTCCTTCCTCAGAGCATAGAGTTTGTTCACGGTCCCGGCTGCCCCGTCTGCATCATGCCCAAAGAGCGCATCGACCAGGCGATTGCCCTCTCTGGGATGAAGAATCTCATTCTGGTGACACTGGGCGATATGCTCTATGTCCCCGGCTCCCTAAGCACTTTGGCGAAGGAGCGCGCGCAGGGCTGCGATGTCCGGGCCCTTTACTCGCCGATGGACGCCCTTGCTATAGCCTTGCAAAACCCGGACAAAACAGTCGTCTATTTTGCCATAGGTTTCGAGACGACGACCCCGATGACGGCAGCCTTGCTGCAGCAGGCGCAGGAGAAAGGCATTAAGAATCTACTCTTTCACATTAACCACGTCCTTGTTCCGCCGGCAGTGGACGCGATCATGCAAGACGGGGAGGCCAGGGTAAATGCCTTTATCGCCCCTTCGCATGTCAGCGTCATCAGCGGCGCGAAGATCTACCGGGGCATCTGCGAGAACTACGCCACGCCCGTTGTGGTGAGCGGGTTTGAGCCTGTGGATGTGATGCAGAGCATTGCAATGATCGTCCGGCAAAAAAACGAGCAGCGCTGTGAGCTTGAGATCGAATACTCGCGCTGCGTCACGATGGAGGGCAACCTCAAGGCCCAGGAGATGATAGAAAAGTATATGAAGCCCAGAGAAAATTTCAGATGGCGGGGCGTAGGGGATATCCCCTTCAGCGCGCTCGAACTCAAAGTAGAGTTTGAAGGCTACGATGCGGAAAAGATCTTTGCCTCACAGCTTCCAAGCCAAGAAATCGATGACCACAAACTCTGCATCTGCGCGAAGATACTCAAGGGTCTGGCGAACCCAGAGGAGTGTTCGGTCTTCGGCACAGCCTGCACACCGAACCAGCCTCTTGGAAGCTGCATGGTCAGTTCAGAGGGCTCCTGCAATGCCTACTACCGATATGCGCAGGTCTAGATGAGCCAGATACAGCTAAGCCACGGCGGCGGCGGGGAAGAGACTAATAGGCTGATCCGCGAGATGTTCTACGCCCATTTTGCCAACGATATCCTTCTGGCGGCCGAAGATGCCGCAGTACTATCGGTAGCGAAAAACATCGCCTTTAGCACCGACTGCTTTACCGTCAGCCCCATCTTTTTTGCAGGCGGCAACATCGGCAAGCTCGCTATAGCAGGGACGGTCAATGACCTGAGCATGATGGGCGCGAAACCGCTCTATCTCAGCGCCGGCTTTATCATAGAAGAGGGCTTCGAGACTGCCAAGCTTGAGCAGATAGTGGTCTCGATGGCGCAGGAGCTAAAAGTCAGCGGCGCGAAGATTGTCTGCGGCGATACCAAGGTTGTTCCCAGAGGTTCGGCAGACCAGATATTTATCACCACCTCGGGGATAGGAGGGATCCTAAAACCGGGCATCTCGGCGAACAGGCTTAATGAGGGAGATGTGCTTATTCTTTCGGGAGATATCGGGCGCCACGGGGCGGCTGTCTTGATGCAGCGTGAGGGCCTGGGGGTGAGGGGCAATATCCAAAGCGACTGCGCGAGCCTCTGGCCGGCGGTGGAGGCTCTGTTACGCTATGACATTTCCGTCAGTGCAATGCGCGATGCGACACGCGGCGGTCTCTCGGCAGTGAGCAACGAATGGGCACGCCAAAGCGCTGTCTGTCTGGAGCTTGAGGAATCTGCGATTTGTATCGACGACGCGGTGCAGGGGATATGCGAGCTTTTCGGTTTTGACGCGCTTGATTTTGCCAATGAGGGAACCTTTCTTATCGCCGTCAAGGCAAAAGACGCTCAGCGGGCACTTGAGTGTCTAAGAGGGGTTGAGGTGAGCAAAAATGCGGCCGTTATAGGGCGCATTACACGAAAAAAAGAGGGCAGGGTGATCCTGCATAGCGCGCATGGCAGCAGCCGTTACCTGGAGCCACCCAAGGGCGAACTCCTGCCGAGGATCTGCTGATGCATGAGTACAGCATCGTCCAAGCTCTTTTGGAGCAGTGTGAGAGCCATGCCCAAGAGTACAAAGCGACACGGATCACGCGGGTTATACTCAAGATAGGAAAGCTCAGCGGCGTTGAGCCCTATCTGCTGCAAAGCGCCTTTGACGCCTTCAAAGAGGGGGGCATCTGCCGGGAGGCTTTGTTGCAGATGGAGCTTCAAAATCTGGTTTTGCACTGTGAAGCCTGCGGTGAGGACTCAGAGCAGAGTGAGATATGTTACCAGTGCAAGCAGTGCCAAAGTACACAGGTAAGGGCCGTTGACGGGGAAGAGATGTTTCTGATGCGCCTGGAGATGGAGTAAAAAACAAGTTCTTGCTACAAATCAAATAAAACGTGTTATAATAATTTCGATGAAAGATGAGGCTCGAGTTCATCTTTGGGTATTCCACGAGTAAGCTCTGCAAGACCGAAAGACTCAGCTAGTTTGATTCCACTTTGTAACGAAGTGCATTTTCCTATAAAAGGTACTACAATGGCAGAATTGCTAAATGGAACGGTTAAATGGTTCAATGACGAAAAAGGCTACGGCTTTATCCAACAAAACAACGGCGGACCGGATGTATTCGTACACTTCCGTCAGGTCAACAGCAGCGGTCATGGCCGTGTCTCTTTGGCTGAAGGTCAGGCAGTAACATACGAAGTAGGCGAAGGTCAAAAAGGCCCTCAGGCTGAGAACGTTACACCACTGTAACTCCTCTTTTGCAGGCCTCGTGCCTGCACTTTTATATCTCTTTCAGTAAGCTTTCGAAATTTTCAAGCAGGATCTATTACTTCTGTAGCAGACGTTTTCCCAGTGTGAGCAGCTCTTCGCCTATCTCATACTTTTTCGTGGTGATCTCTTTAATGCTTTTGGATTCGAAAGCTCCGTTGCTATAGCAGATGACGCTGTCCTTTTGGCCTGAGCAGAGCGCGTCAATGGCGTAGGTGGTGAACTGGTAGGCCATCAGCCGTTCGCGCACGGTTGGGTTGCCGCCGCGCTGAATGTGCCCCAGCACCGTCACGCGCGACTCAAACCCGATCTCCTTTTCAAACCACTGCGCGATTTCCTGCGAGTTTTTCAAGCCCTCCGCCACCACAGCGATAAAGTAGTTGCGCCCCTCTTTGACCTCGCGTAAAAAACGTTTTTTTATAGTGTCTAGATCGTAGGGGATCTCAGGGATAAGGCACATCTCTGCGCCCGAAGTCAGCGCAGAGACTAGGGCAAGGTAGCCGCAGTCCCTTCCCATCACCTCGATGACAAAGGCGCGCTTGAAAGAGGAGGCGGTATCGCGGATATTGTCCGTTGCTGTCTTGATGACGTTGAGCGCGGTGTCGACACCCAGGCAGTACTGGGTGCCGTTAATGTCGTTGTCGATGGTCGAGGGAATACCGCAAAAGGAGATGTTCTGCTCTTTAAAAAAGAGCTCCATCCCGTGAAAGGAGCCGTCGCCGCCAAGCACGACGAGCTTGTCTATGCCGAGTGTTCTGAGGTTTTTAGCCGCGATGGCACGAAACTTCTCCTCTTTGAAACGCGTTGAACGCGCAGAGTAGATCTTAGTGCCGCCTCTGTGGATGATTCCCGCGACGTCGCTATAGCCCGCCTCCTTGATCGTATTGTCGATAAGACCGTCAAATCCGCCGTAGACAAAGTAGGGTTTTAGACCCTGTTCAAAGCTGTACTCGACAAAACGCTTGATGGCGGGGTTCATACCGGATACATCACCCCCCGAACAAAGAATTGCTATTTTATTCATGATATTCCTTTGATAATAGTCTGTTTTCATTTTGGCAACAGGGTGATGCTTACATCAAGCTACTTTACTCACTAAAAAGATGAGGTGACTCATCTTTTCTTGACGTGAGGTATCATCACCCCCCGAACAAAGAATTGCTATTTTATTCATGATATTCCTTTGATAATAGTCTGTTTTCATTTTGGCAACAGGGTGATGCTTACATCAAGCTACTTTACTCACTAAAAAGATGAGGTGACTCATCTTTTCTTGACGTGAGGTATCATCACCCCCCGAACAAAGAATCGCTATTTTATTCATGATATTCCTTTTACTCGAACTTTATGAGGCTGTTATTGACCGGCACAAGCCCCTTTTTTGAATAGAACCGGGCATCGTTAAGATTCTCAAGTACATAGCTAGAGCCATCTTCCAGGAGCTGGCAACTGGGGCCTTGAGAGGGTACATTCTTTTTTTCTATCAGCTCCACAGCTGCTACAGCCTCTTTTTTTTGAAAAGAGAAGTCAAGCACACGCTCGCTAGCACCGCCAAATGCACGCCCCTCGTTATCTTGCAAAAAGGCTTTGGCAACCTTTCCCTCGACAAGGGCAATGGATTTTTCACAGGCTATTTTTTTGGAAATCTCCCTCTCGTCTTTGGCCTCAAACACCTCCTGACTCACCGCTATAGCGCGGGTGTGAACAGGCATTTTGGCAAGCAGGAGTTCGCCTTCGCTCGCGCCGCCGAAGTAGCGCGGTACTAAGCAACCCGGAGGGAGAATATAGACCCTTCCGTCACTGAGCAGAAGCGGCTGTGTGTATTTTTGGTAGAGGCTCTCAAGTTCTGTCGGCGTGCTCTGCGTGGCGACGAGCAGCAGTTCATCGCCACTTAGAGATGCCACAAGGCAGAGACCTATAGCAGCATTTCTCATTTAAAGACATCCTGATCACTCAGCCACAAGATCCATGATCGCTCTTTGATGTTGCCAACGTCAAGAAATCCATCGTTTTTGAGATGATAGTACTCATAGACGACCGAGATTTTCCCCTCTCTGACCGCATTTATGTAGGGCTGGGGGATGATGATCTTGTACGACTGCGTGCCCGGTCCTATGCCGTCTTTGTCTGCCTTGTCCAGGGCCAGCACGCCGTAGAGTTCCTTCTCGTGTGAAGGCACCTTGATCCGTACATGCCGCGCGCCGTGGTGCAGGGCGAGTTTGTAGGCCTTGGGGAGTTCATGGTCGCGAATCTCGAGCGAGTTGTAGCGGGTCGAGCTTTGAAAAGGGGAGTGAAACTCTCCCTGCAGAGTGAAGCTCTTGTCGGCAGCGGTGATGGTGATGCCGGGATTTTCGATCTTTCCCTGGGTTATTGTCTTGTTGTAGGTCGTTGTCGAGCAGGCGGAAAAGAGAAATATAAACAGAGATAAAAGAAGCAGTTGCGGCATAAGATTCCTTTGGGCCAGGCCCGAGATATGAGGAGTGATTATACCAAATGCCATCTTTAAACTTTTCGTTTCAGTTGTCGAGTCGTTTAATGGCGCCTATGAATTCGACGTCCAAAACGCCAAAGGATCGGGATGGATAAAGGCATATTTCAGCTCGTTTGTAAGTTTAGCTGAAGAGACGATTCGTACGCTCGTCCCCTCGAGCTTCCCCGGCTCAAATCCGAAGGTTTTGCTGTTATTGAGATATACCTGCGAACGCAGCGGGTGCTTGGGTGCGACCAGATTATAGATGCCCTCTTTGACATTTTTTCTCAGCATCATCTGTACAATAGCGATTACATCGTCTTGATGGATATAGTTGACCGGCCCGTCTGTGAAACGCGAAACAGACTTCCATCGTCCCGATATGCGCTCCTCCCCCATTAAACCGCCAAGACGCAGAATAAGCACTTTTTCTCTTTGTGCCAGCATCAGTGCCTCGGCTTGCGCCTGGATGCTCTTTTGGGTGATAAGTGTCTCTTCGTTGACTTCGCACTCAAACTCCTTATAGACCGAGGTGGAACTCATCAGGATAAGCGACGCAGACGCAGAGCATTTTTGCGCGATTGCTTCAAGGGTACTGAGGTAATTGTCCCGGGTGGAGATGGCAATGATAAATATCTCTTTTTCCCAAAAGGGGTGGTGACACTCGGGGTTTAAAATATACTCAAGGCCATTTTCTTCTTGTGCTTTGCGGGTAAAACATTCGACCTGATGCTCACGTGAGAGCGATTTGGCCAAGGGTTTTCCCAGCCAGCCGCATCCGATAAGTCCAATCGTTGACATAAGCCCTGACCTTTATGCTTCTTTTTGAAGCTTTTTATGTGAGGCATTCTACCATCACTCTGTTGCGATAGCATTGAAGACATCTCGAAATAAAAGGAAAGATATGGCCTATGAAAAGCTTGAACGCCTTCTTGATTTTACCTCCGATATCGAGATCATAGCAGCCGAACTTTCATTATGGATCTGATTCTCTCTAATATATCCATGTTTCTAGACGAGATGAAAGCCCTGCGTTCATCTCGTCCCAAAGGCAAAGAACGCATGAAGATGCTCGATAAAAAAGCATACGCGTATCATCAAAGCTGGAAGGGGTCGCACCAAGGCTAGGGGCAAATCTGCCAACCTGACAGAATCTTACTTTCCAAGTTCAATATCCTGATTTGAAGCTTTTATAGTTCCTTTATCTTTGAGTCATAGATAACTTTTTTGACATTTGATTCGTTCATAGAGAGTATTTTTGCGATATGCTCTAATGGTTTCTATGATTATTACAAACATTTATGTTTATCAATTAAAATATGTATTATTAAACAAATACGACAAAAAACTCTTGACAATTATGTTTTCATTCGCTACACTCCTAAAGTTAATGTATTATTTCATAAATAATACTTAATGTAAGGATGTGTTTTAATGAAAATAAAACTAAGCGACATAGCAGAAGTAAAAACTGGATTGGTTCTCAGCAGAAAAAAAGCTGATTTAAGTGAGCCTTTTAAATTTTACTATAGTGTTGTTTCTCTAAAGTCTTTCAATGAAGATGCTGTCTACGATAATACTTTTGCGGATGAGTTTATATCAAATAAGCAAATCAAAGAGGATTATCAAGTAAAACAAGGCGACATTCTCTTAAGACTCAGAGAACCGAATTTTGCGGTATATATAGGCAAAGAGTATGAAAATCTTATCTATCCATCTTTGATGGTTCGTATGAAACTTCAAGATCATAGATTTGATGCGAATTTTATAGCTCATTATCTAAATAGCAACACAGTTAAAAAAGCACTCTCAACAGAGCTATCAGGTACAACCATACCCATGATAACAGTTACGAATGTGAACGAAATCAAAATACCGCTTATAAACCTAGACAAACAGCAAAAGATAGTAGAATACCTAGAACTAGCTCATCAAGAAAACGAGCTTTTACAAAATTTAATAAACGAAAAACAAAAGTATT
>JACUTT010000045.1 GCA_014859655.1 Campylobacterales bacterium | reverse complement strand
GCTAGGGCTTCAAAGGGCCGCCTTGATTGTGAGCATCTCTCTATCGCTGAAGGCATTTGGAGTTTTTAGAGGTGCCCTAAAGGCAATAATAGCAAAGCCCGTAAAAATGGCGATAAGCAAGGGCATATGGACCTTTTTTGAATCGATATGTCTGTCATAAAACTGCCTTTTTGTCATAAGTTTGAATTTGCAGCACAGTTGTGTAAAAGATATGTAAAAATATTTTAAGTGTCAAAGCGAAGGGGGCAAGAGTAAGGAAAGAATCTGGAAAGATATCCAGGCTCCAGATTTTAGAGAGGGCTACTTTTTTGAAGCAGCTTTGGTTTTGAAGACCGGTCTGGAGACGATCTCGACAAAGCACTCTTCCCAGTTTTCCTCGCGTGTTTTGTCTAGGGCCGCAATGAGCTCGGAGGCCGAGAGGCTCTGGGCATCTTCTTTTGTCTGGCCGAAGGAGCAGTCGAAATCCCAGTAGGTTGCTTCTGCGGGGAGTTTCTTGCTGCGTTCGCGTTTAAAGTATTTGCGGATCTCATACTTGATGGTGTCCAGCAGACGATCGGGGTGTTTGGTCTCATGTCTTAGGTGAAATATCTTTTTCAATGTGCGCCTTTAATTTTGCGTATTATACTCGAATTTTGCTGTATAGGTGCCCTATAGCTTGATGTAGCGGTACTTGCTCTTTTTGACTTTCAAACGGTCGTCTTTGAGATGGAGTTTGTAGAAGAGCTCTTTTTTGACGGCGATATAGCTCATGCGGTCCAAGACCATGATCTTGCCGACATCCTCGCTGCTATAGCCCAGCTCGCCGCTGAGCGCACCGACAAAGTCGCCGGCGCGGAGCTTCTCTTTTTTGCCGCCGAGAATTTTGAGTGTGCGCATGGGCGCCGTTTTGTCAAAGTGCTTGTTTACGCGCAGTGCTTTGGGGCTTTCGAGTGTATAGCTCTCTTTGGTGTAGGCTTCTATCGCTTTAAAAAACTTCAGCTCTTTCGCACCCACGAAAGTAAAAGCCAGTCCCTCTTTTCCCATACGTCCTGTTCTGCCGATGCGATGCAGATGTACTTCAGAATGCGCTGTGATGTCATAGTTGATGATGGCGGGAAGGTCTTTGATGTCCAGTCCGCGCGCGGCGACATCGGTTGCAACGAGGATGCTGAGGCTCTGGTTGGTAAACATCGTCAAGATCTCGTTGCGATCTTTTTGCTCCATATCACCGTGCAGCGCAGCCGCATCAAAGCCGCGCATGCGCAGGGCCTCGCTGACATCGTCACAGGTGAGCTTCATGTTGCAAAAGACAATGCAGGAGTTCAGAGTGTTGCTCGTGATCAGGGCCTCGATAAGGTCTATCTTCTGTGCTTCTTCCGCCTGATAAAAGTGCTGTGTGATTGTCGCTTCGCTCTGCTGCGAGACTATGGTGATAAGCTGCGCTTTTTTCTGAAACTTCTTTGAGAGTTCTTGGGTCTCTTTTTCAAAGGTGGCCGAAAAGAGCAGGGTCTGGCGCTCTTCGGGCATATACTTGATAATGGCGGCAATGTCGTCATGAAAGCCCATGTCCAGCATTCTGTCGGCCTCATCGAGCACCAGCGTCTTCACCTCTTCAAGATGAAGATGGCCTTTGGTGATCGTGTCCATGATGCGTCCGGGGGTTCCGACGATGATATGTACACCCTTTTCCAGAGCGACTTTTTGAGGATAGACGGCTTCGCCTCCGACAAGGGTAAGGATCTTGATGTTGTCCTGGAAACGCGCAAGACGGCGCAGCTCATTGGCGACTTGCTCACTGAGTTCGCGTGTGGGGCAGATGACGGCGGCTTGAACCTTGAGCTGAGCCAGGTCGAGATGATGCAGAAGCGCTATTCCGAAGGCCGCTGTTTTACCGCTTCCCGTCTTGGCCTGAGCAATGAGGTCCTCGCCTTGCAATAATAGGGGAAGACTCTTTTCTTGGACAGGGGTCATCTGATGATAGCCGAGCTGTTCGAGGTTGCTGAGCATTTTTTCATTTAGAGGAAGAGTTGTAAAACGTTGAGGCATAAAAGCAGGCTCCATTTTTTATCTAATTTTAGCAGGTTCTTGCTGGGTTTAGGCGCGATGTGCAGACCCTTCCCCCCGCAAGGAAATCTTGTTTACAGGTTATTTGTTTGCTCTTTCCAGGAGTGCGGGATCTCTTTGCCTGCTGCGCCCATGATCATTCCCACAATCATCCCTCGCGCCGCGCTGTCGCCGCCCGCTTTGGCATTGGCCATCATCGCCGCTTTGTATTCCTCATAGCTTAAAAGAAGGTGGATAACCCCTTCAAACCCGCCTTCCACGCCGCAGGCAGGCCCGAAATTGCGAATGGTGGAAAAACTCTCTTTTCCCTTGCTCTGCATCGCGGCACCGTAGGCGTTTTTCAAGAGAGGATCGACCTCTGTGCGCGAGAGGGCATCAGCTATAGCAGCGCCTTCGGCGACATCATACAAGACAGAGGCAAAAAAGTGCGCCGCTTTCAAGGCGACCTCAGAGTTGTGGGTGAAGGCGACAAAGCTTTGTATCTGCTCTAAAAACTCCTCCTTACTAGAGGAGACCAGGAGCAGGGGAGCTATGCGGCCGATGATGGAGAGGTCATGTGAGCACGAGCCCTTGTCGGTTTTGGGATCTTTTTCAAGTGCCTGGAGAGTTTCACGGCTTGAAGCATCAACATAGCCCGTGTAGGTCTGCATGTTGTCCAGCCAGTAGCCGCCATACATGGAGATATCAAAATGCTTGTTTTTTCGCACATAGTTTTCAAGCCATTTCCCGTGGTCGCCGTAATGGGTAAAATCCCCCTTCTGCTTTCCCTTGTGCCACATCGCCTGCGGGGCATTGAGTTCTTCCCAGTTTATATCCAGCGCCTTGAGCTGCGCTTCGTCATAGATCCAGTGTGCGCCCAGAGCGTAGGCATCGGCGACAAAAGCGGCTTCTATAGCGTGATTGATAGTGTTTAGGTTCATGAATCATCCTGTTTTAGTTGGATTATAGCATGCTTGGATTTGTTTTGCTAGTGTGGATATGTTTGTGCTGAGTTTTAAAAGGAGTATTAAAGGGGGATTGGAAATAGAGGTTAAAATTGCAGGCAAGAGGCCTGCAAGACACTGATTAAAGTGGTGTTACGTTCTCAGCTTGAGGACCTTTTTGACCTTCGCCAACCTCAAATGTTACTGCTTGGCCATCTGCCAAAGAAACACGGCCATAACCTGTGCTGTTTACGTTACGGAAGTGAACAAATAAATCTGCTCCTCCATCATTTTGCTGGATAAATCCATAACCTTTTTCGTCGTTGAACCATTTTACAGTTCCGTTTTGTAATGCTGCCATGATAATACCTTGGTAAAAAAATATACTTCAAAAAGAAGTGGAATCAAAATCGGTGAGTCTTTCGGTTTATCGGAGCTTACTCGTATCATACCCAAAGATGAACTCGTGCCTCATCTTTCATCGGCCGTAGTATAACCTGTTTTTTTTAAAAAAGCTAGTAAATCTTTTTTACCCGTCCAACTTCGCCGCTCATCAGACGCACTTTAATGCCGTGTGGATGGGTCGCGGAACTGGTTAAAATATCGCGAACAATTCCATCCGTAAGCTGGCCATTTTTTTGATTTTGCTTGAGAACAATGGCAACACTTAGGCCACTTTTGATATTTTTGCGCTCTTTTCCGTCCATTATTTTGTCTTGCTCTCGAAATTGAGGATTTTTTTCACGGTGTCGATTGAACAGAAAAAAAGAGCATCAAAAACAGGGTTCAGGCGGGTGGTGTATGCATTGACCTCGTCAAAAGGATGCACGCTGAACCCTTTGCCCTCATTGGTGTCTTTGGGCGTCACTTCAAATTTAAGCGGATGGAGCGTACGCAGAAGGTTCATCACGTTTTTGTAGCTTGGATCCTCTTTTGACGGAATAAGATTGCCGTTTTTACTCTCTGTGACACGTACCTTCATGAGTAAGGAGAGTTTGTCTTTGAAGATGACCTTGTTCCATTTGATCGAGCCGTGAGAAAAAGTGAACTCACTGTGTTTTGCCAGCAGGGGATGCGGTTTTGCTTTACGGACAGCTTCCAGGAGCTGAAGGAAGAAATTGGTGCCGCCAAAGGCGATCGCGCATTCGCTGAGTTGTTTGTGATAAGTCTCTTTGCTTGCCTCATCGAGGGTGTTGAAGTCGCACATGCTTAACTTCCTTTTTCTTAATTTGTATGCAATTATAGTGGAAAAGAGAGGAGATATAGTCTATATGTGCAAAGAAGCAGTTAATAGAGTCTTTTTTGTGGGGCTAGGGTCTGTTTTGTTTTGAATTTAGCGTAGAGGGTAGAAAGGGGATAATAAAGTGCAGGCGCGAAGCCTGCAGGCCACTGATTAAAGTGGAGTTACGTTCTCAGCTTGAGGGCCTTTTTGACCTTCGCCTACTTCGTAAGTTACAGCTTGACCTTCAGCCAATGAAACACGACCTGAGTTGTTGCTGTTTACTTGACGGAAGTGTACGAATACATCTGCGCCGCCATTGTTTTGCTGGATAAATCCGTAGCCTTTTTCATCATTGAACCATTTAACAGTTCCGTTTAGCAATTCTGCCATTGTAATACCTCTTATTAGGAAAATACACTTCGTTGAAGTGGAATCAAAATTGGTGAGTCTTTCGGTCTAGCAGATTTTACTCATATATACCCAAAGATGAACTCGTGCCTCATCTTTCATCGGACGTATTATAACCACATTTTTATCATAATGTATACTAATATTTGAAATTTCTTTTAAAAAAAGAGAGGAAGAGTCGGCAAAAGCCCTGTTTTCAGGGTTATCGCTCTATGAGAAGATAGTGGCGTTTTGCTGTTTTGATGATTTTTACATGTTCGGCGTCTTGGATCTCGTCATATACCCGCTCCCCTTTGAAGAAAAGAAGGAGGGTGCCTTTGACGATAAAGGGCTGGGCAAAATCCATAAGGGTCTGTGTCTCGGTCACCGCGCGCGAGGTGATAAAGTCATACCCAAAGGGCGGGACCTGTTCGATGCGTTTGTTGAGAACCTCGACATTGTCCAGGCCCAGGTCGGCCTTGATAAACTGCAAGAAGCCCGCGCGTTTGCGCAGAGGCTCGACCAGTGTGAACTTGGTTGATCTTAACGCCATGGCCAAGATAAGACCCGGGAAGCCTGCTCCCGTGCCGATGTCAAGCGCGGTGTCTATCTTAGGCAGGAAGCTCACAGGGAAGACGGAGTCGTAGACATGCTCAAGCACCTCTTCTTTTGTGGTGGCTCCGGTCAGATTGTGTATCTTATTCCACCGCAAAAGGTGCTCGATATAGCGCTCCACATGTTCAAAAAAGGTATCGGGAAGAACGATTTTGTCAGATAGAAGCTGTGCCTTGAGGTCCATGGTGCTCTTTTTTGATGGGATTGATTGTTGGGAAGTATATCAAAAATAAGCCAAGACAGTTTTACGATGCAGGGCAAATAAGCTATAATTTTTCATCTATATGGAAGAGTGCCAATGAAAATTTTAAAAAAGATCAACAACACCTTTTTTACGCAGAAGCGCTTTTGGATGCTCTTGATAAAAAAGATCGGCTACCTGAGCTTTATGCTTTTTCTTATCTCTGTGATCTCATTCGCCGCGATCCATGCCTCGCCGAACAGTTTTTTTGCCGCAGGCGAGCTTAATCCTAACATGACTCCCGAGGTTCTAGAACACCTCAAGGCGGTCTACGGCCTAGACAAACCCCTTCTTCAGCAGTATGGCGACTGGCTGGTAAATCTGCTTACGCTTGATTTTGGCGTCTCGTTCGTCACCGGGCAAAATGTTATCGATATGGTTGCCGATCGCATCAGCATCACCCTGATCCTAAATATAGTATCGATGCTCTTCGTCTTTGTGATCTCGATCTACCTGGGAATCTTGGCGGCGCTGCACAGCGAAAAGCTCGTGGATACGCTGATCAGACAGCTCGCGCTTATTTCTTTTTCAATGCCCTCGTTTTATCTCGCGTTGCTGCTGATTTTGGGCGTTTCGGTGAAGCTTGAGTGGTTTCCTATAGCAGGCCTGCATTCGATAGAGCCAAAAGAGGGATTTGCCTACTATGCAGATATGGCCCGGCATCTCTTCTTGCCGATCTTTGTAATGGTCTTTGTCTCTTTGGGTTCGATGATCATCTATGTCCGCTCGTTGGTCGTGGAGATACTCAAAAGCGACTACTACTTCTTTGCCAAGGCACGAGGTCTGGAGGAGAAAGTCCTGCTGCGCTATTTTATTCTGCCCAACCTGATGCCGCCGATCATTACACTTCTCGGGCTCTCTTTGCCGGGATTGATAGGGGGTTCGGTGATTTTAGAGTCGATCTTCGCTATAGAAGGGATGGGGCAGCTCTTTTATCTCTCAGCCTTAAGCCGGGACTATCCCGTGATCATGGGAATACTAATGGTAACAGCGTTTTTGACACTTTTGGGAAATATGCTCGCGGATCTTATCTTGCTGAAGTTAAATCCCTATTTCAAACGCGGGTAAGAAGTGTTGGCTTGTTGCTAAAGATGAACTATACGCATTTTTGCATGTCTCTGCCTCGCAAGAGGCAAGCTTTTGCTGGGAATCATTTAGTGATTCTCGGTATCGCGCTTTAGCACAGAAGTGCCCCGTGCTGGCAGCGTAGCAAAGATGGGCTTTGCCCATTTTGCGTATTTATAGAATTCTGTAAGAACTCTACTTAAACAGTGCTTCTAGCGAGTCGAGTCCCTCTTTCTCCTCTTCTATCTCTCCGGCTTCATTGGTCACAGCGCCTTCTCTCTCCTGGAGTTCGATCGCGTAGCCTGTGAGCATCGAGGCGAGGCGGATGTTGATCCCGCTGCGTCCGATTGCCTTGGATTTTTGGTCTGCAGGAAGAACGACGACGGCTTTTTTCTCTTCACCCTCGGCAGTATCTTGAATAAGAACAGCCGAGATGATCGCCGGACTCATTGCGCGTGAGATAAAGAGTTCAGGCACATTGGTATACTCGATACAGTCGATGTTCTCGCCGTTCAACTCTTCGCTGACGGCATTGATACGCACGCCTTTTACGCCGACGGTAGCACCGACAGGATCGACTTTGGGGTGGATAGAGTAGAGTGCGATCTTCGCGCGCTCTCCGGGAATACGTGCTGAGTGTTCGATAACAACCGTTTCGTCGTTGATCTCGGGAACCTCAAGACGCAAAAGCTCTTCAAGAAACCTCGGGCTTGTACGGGAAAGCTCAATGACTATTCCTTCGCTTTTGTCGACGGTGACACGGCGGACAACAGCTTTGACGACATCTCCGGCCTTGAAGACCTCGCCTTTGATACGGCTCTTCATCGGAAGCAGGGCTCGGATCTCATCGACTTCGATGTAGGTGTTCTGCGCCCCATCAACACGGGTAACACGTCCGGAGATGATGCTGCCGACCTTGTTTCTGAACTTGTTGTAAAGCTCATCTTCGACAAGACGCTGGATGTGAAACTCGATCTCCCTGTGAAGTTGTCCGGCCGCTGTGCGCCCGTAATCTTCAAGTTTGTGCTCGTACTGAAGCTGATCGCCGATCTCTACATCCTCGTCGAGATCTTTTGCCTCGCTAAGCGAAATGTAGGCCTCAGGGTATTCTCCCTCAAGTTCAGCCGCGTCATCGGTAACGACGGTGATGATCTGAAAGATAGTGGCTGCGCGGGTATCTTCATTGATGTCGACCTCGTAGTCATAATGATCCGAGATCACGCGTTTTGCCGTCTGGATAAAGGCTGTTTTGAGTGCTTCTTTTACTTTTTCAGGTTCAAGCCCTTTTTCATGGGCGATGGATTCAATAATATCTACGATTTTTTCCAAAATTATTTCCTTGAGTGGCTTCTTGACATTGATAAGTTCTAGGGTAATCGATTCGCCCGCCTGGCTTCAAAAAATGAGCTTCGGTAAATCTTATCAAAAGAGGAAAAAATTATACTAAAGTCAGGCTTAATAAGGACTTTATTAAATAGAAGATATAATCGCGTCACTAATTAAAGTGCGCCTCTAAGGCCCAAAAAAGGATGATACGATGGAATTAAAACTTGTACGCAGCGATATTTCAAGCAAACCAAAAAAGACAGAGCTTAAAAAGATCGAAGAGATGGTTGCCAAAGAGGGTTCGGCTATCCTCTACTTTGACAGAGACAACTCTCACAAAGACCTGATCGCCCTTGGCGAGCATTTTGAAAACAGCGAGAAAAGCTTCTATATGCGCGAAATTCGTTACGGCCTAAACGACAACGACTATATGTATGAGGTTCATATCTTATAGTTGTCCAACAATTTTAAATAAAAGATTTTTTATCTATGACTAAAAAAGTATTTATAGAAACGCTCGGATGCGCTATGAACGAGCGCGATTCTGAGCATATGATCGCCGAACTGCAAGAAAAAGAGAACTACGAACTTACATCAGACAGCACCGAAGCAGACCTGATCCTGATCAACACCTGCTCTGTGCGTGAACGTCCTGTACACAAACTTTTTTCCGAACTGGGCGCCTTTAACAAAAAGAAAAAAGAGAACGCAAAGATCGGCGTCTGCGGATGTACGGCTTCACATCTTGGCAAAGAGATCATCAAGCGCGCGCCTTATGTCGATTTTGTCCTGGGTGCGCGAAATGTCTCGAAGATCACAGAGGTGCTGCACAAGCCCAAGGCCGTGGAGATCGATATCGATTATGACGAGAGCCAGTTCGCCTTTTCGGAGTTTCGCGGATCGCAGCACAAGGCCTACATCAACATCTCCATAGGATGCGACAAATCCTGCACCTTCTGCATTGTTCCCAAAACCCGCGGAGACGAGATCTCTATACCGACCGATTTGATCTTGAAAGAGTGCGAAAGAGCGACGCAGGCCGGAGTACAGGAGATCTTTCTTTTGGGCCAGAACGTTAACAATTACGGACGCCGATTTTCGGGCGAGCACGAGAAGGTGAACTTCACCGAACTGCTTCGCCGCATCTCGGCTATTGAGAAGGTCAAGCGTATCCGTTTTACCTCGCCGCACCCCTTCCATATGGATGACGAGTTTATCGACGAATTTGCGAGCAATCCCAAGATCTGCAAGTCTATGCACATGCCGCTGCAGAGCGGTTCAAGCGAGATTTTGAAGATGATGAAACGCGGCTATAGCAAAGAGTGGTTTCTTGAGCGCGCGGCCAAACTGCGTTTGATGGTGCCCAATGTCAGTATCTCAACCGACATCATCGTCGCCTTTCCGGGCGAGAGTGACAAAGATTTTGAAGAGACGCTCGATGTGATGCGCCAGGTGCGTTTTGAACAGGTCTACAGTTTCAAATACTCTCCGCGTCCTTTGACGGAAGCGGCCGAGATGAGCAATGTTGTTGAGAGCGAGCTGGGCTCTGAGCGCCTGGCCTATCTTCAGGGACTTCAAAACAGCATCACTGACGAGATAACGGCGGGCTATGTCGGAGAGATTTTTGAGGTGATGTTTGAAGAGACGCGCGAAGGCGGCTATATCGCAGGACGCAGCGACAACAATGTGATGATCAAGGTTCAGGCCGACGAGAGTCTTCTGGGAACCTTCGCCAAGGTAAAAGTAACGAAAAACGGCCGTATGGCACAGATCGGCGAGATCCTTGCGTAAGCGCATCTCACGTCGACTGGCCTCTGTGCTTCTGCCTTTTATCGGGGCAATGATGATCCGGTTGATCTACCTTACTACCCGCAAAAAATTTCATCCTCCTGTTAGTGTTCCCCAGGAACCCTGCGTTATAGGGTTTTGGCACGGCGATCTTTTGATGCAGCCATTTGTCTATAGAAACTGGCGTAAAAAGGGGAAGATCGCGGTGATGATCTCGGACCACTTCGATGGCGAGCTTCTGACAAAGACGATGCGCTATTTCGGCCTGGAGACGGTCCGCGGCTCAACGCGAAAAGGAGCCGCACGCGCACTTTTGCAGGCGATCAAAAAAGTACGTGAGGGGTATGATCTGGGACTTACGCCGGACGGCCCCAAGGGTCCGCGTTTTTCGGTCTCAGAGGGGATCATTGCGATCGCGCAGAAGACAGACTCTCCCATTATCTTGCAAAACTGTGTTCCTCAGAAATACTGGCAACTGGGTTCCTGGGACAGGTTTGTGATTCCTAAGCCCTTTTGCCGTATCGATTTTTACTGCAGTGAAGCCTTTAAGGTAACGGGGATGCAGATGGAAGAGGCAAAACAGCTGATTCATGATAAACTGATGAACAAGAGTATCATATAGATTTCAAAGCGGAGAAGAGATGAGACGTTATAAAAGCTGGCTTGCTATCACGATCTTAATGCTCCTTTTTCTGGCTGCCTATTTTATCTTCAATCCCTCCTATCAAAAATCCTTTGAAGCCAAACTCTATTACTCATTAGGCGATTACGATAAGGCCTATCTTCTCTCCAAAGAGGCCTTTGATCTTGAGCCTTACAATCGAATGGCAAACTCCGTCATGGTGCAGAGCCAGTATGCGCTTCGTTATGTCAACTACAACAAAGAAGCGCAGCAGTACCTCTCAATCATCCGTTCCTACGCCCTGCAGGAGAAGATCACTTTGTCGCAGCAGATGCGCATGAAGATGATGTGCGATATTATGATCGAAAAACATCAGAAGATGCAGCCGACGATATTGATCGACAAGGCACTGGTTGAGCAGTCCAGACAATATTATGAGCAATTTGTGAAACTTCATGAACAGATTACTAAAGCTATATAGGCTTCCTTTTTTGGACCATTTGACACAGATTAGGGGATATTCTGATCTTACGGTTAAGACCTATGCGATGGTACTGGATGAGGCTTCCTCTTATATCAATACAGAAGAAGAGACTCCGTCGTCACAGAGCAGAGGATATCTTCTGAATCTCAATCCTTACCGTCTTAAAATAGCAGTTTTGAATGCCAAGACAATCTCCAAAAAGCTAAGCGCTATCCGAAGTTTTGTTGCTTTTATGCAAGAGCGCGGCGAAAAGATTACCCTCAAAGGCGACTCGCCCATAAAGGTAGCCAAAACCCTTCCCAAGCCTGTCTCGCATGAGCACATCATGGAGGCTCTCGACGTTGCGGATCAGCAGGAGAGACTGCTTGTGCTTATGCTTTATACCCTGGGGCTTCGCATCAGCGAACTGAGCTCTTTGGAGCTGAAAAACATAGACAAAGAGTGGGTGCGCGTTTTGGGAAAAGGAAACAAAGAGAGGGAACTTCCTCTGCTGCACTCTACGTATGCGCTCATTGAGAACTATCGGCGTGACTTCCCCTCCATAAAGTTCCTTTTTGAGAAAAACGGCGCTAAATTAAGCGAAAATAGTTTAAGATATAAACTAACATCACTGTTTAAGAAAGTCAGCTTGCACGTCACGCCGCATATGCTGCGTCACTCCTATGCAACGCAGCTATTAAACAATAGTGCGCGCATTGCCGATGTTAGTGAACTATTGGGGCACTCATCGATGGCCACGACGCAGATCTACACGAAGCTTAGTTCCGTACTCAAGATGCAAAATTATCAATCAGCCCACCCTTTGGCTAAGGAGCAAAATGAAACTCTCTTCTCTGATTAAAAATCTATATCAGCAGATTTTTGTCGGGATTGTAATTGAGCATACCAGCATGAGAGTATGCGTGCAGATGCGCAAGGGCAACGGAGTTGTCAAAGAGGCGTGCAAAGAGTTTGAGATATCGCAAGCCACACCGAGCTCTGAAGTCAACAACTATATCAAAAATTTTATGGATGAATCCCCTTTTTCTTATGTGGCTGTTTTGAATGATGCTATAACCCAGGGAGCTGTCCCGACCTGTTCGATGCATGAGGCTCAGAAGTACAGTGATCTGGGCTCATGCGTAACGCTGTGCAATGAGAACAGATGGATGGTCTACTCGGAAAAATCAGAACTCAATGCGCTGCAGAGGCGTTTTTCACAAACAGGAGTCGATTTTATATTTTCGCCCTTTTTTGTCCTTTCTGCTTTCTTTGCCGACAAGATTTTGCTCAAGCCTTCGCTTTATGTGTTGATCCAGGAGGGAGCGCTTAGTCTTTGTGTTTTCAGTGCCGGCGAACTGCTCTTTGCAACGCACTACATAACGACAGATGCGGTAGAAAGCGAAACAATGAGCGAAGAGCTGGAAGAGAGTATGGAGGAGAGCCTGGGCTTTAATCTCGATGAGGACTTCTCTGTCAATCTTGATGAGATAGATAATTTGGATGAACTTGATGCCCTGGATGATCTAGACAACCTTCAGGACCTTGATGATCTGGATGAGCTTGACGAGATCGAAGACTTTGAAGAGTCTTTGAACGAAGCCGTGGAAAAGAGCGAAATAGCACTCGAAGAGGCAAAAACAAAGTATGACATAAAAATCGACGATTTTAGTGACGACTATAAACGTTTTCAGCTGATCCAGGCGGCCCTGCATCAGTTTTATAATGATGAAAAGTACAGCAGCCAGTTCATTGAGGATATCTATATCGCCGATGCCTGTAAGACAGGACATGACCTTGAAGGCTTTTTGGAAGAGGAGCTTTTTGCATCAGTCTATAAGCGCAACATAGACATGAATAAGGAGCTGATCAAAATGGCTGTAGCGGAGGCTAAGCATGCGATATAGCTTTATCAAGCCGCGCCGCAAGACGCTTATCAGCCCAGAGTTCAAACTGCTTTTCTTCTTTTTTACGATTACGATCGGCATGCTTTTTGTCTCCTACTCTTTTTTGAGGGTAAAAAGCCTGATCTATAATAACAGTGTCGAAGTGTTGCTTGCCAAAGATGAGACGCTTCGCAGCGGCATTGTCAGTATGAATGATGAGATTGCCTATATTGAGGTAGAAAAACTCCACTCGGAGGGGATTTACACCTCGAACACGGTGCTAAAAGAGAGCATTCAGAATCTTTTTGATCTAGTTCCTGAGAAGATAACGCTCTCTCAGGCGCTTTTGAAAGAGGATGAACTGATACTCTACGGCGTCACTCCGAGCAAAGAGGTCTATGAATTCCTGCTCTTGGCTCCCCTGCGCTCGATCTTCCACCGCTCCTATACCAGCTATTATGCGATGCCAAACGGCTGGTACAGTTTTGTGTCCAAAAATTATCTTGACAGGGAGATCACCGTACAGTGAAATTTCGTATCAACCGTCAAATGAGCTACATTTTAGCCCTGGCCCTTATTTTTCTTCTCTTTGTCTTTATTTTTGCCTTTGGTATGCTGATCCCCGAGGGGAAAGAGTATCGCAAGGCCCGTATGGAGGCAAAAAAGATCTCTTATCAGGTCGATGTGGTGCAGGCGGAGTATGACAGGGTATATGACACGCTTAAAGAGCTGAGGGCTAAAAACCGCCATATCATCGGAGCCTACAAGACGATCTTTAATCCTGAGCGTTTCAAGACGATGTATTCGCCCCATTTTCAGAGTTTCTCTCTCTCGGAACTCTCTGTGCGCTCCAAAGACGGGGAGTTTGCTGTTTACGAGGTCAACACCTCGACGCTGATCCACTCGCCCCAGGGCTTTTATGACTTCCTGGACGCGGTGAACAAAAGCGACAATATCATCGGGGTAAATTTCCCCATCCATTTTGAGCGCGACGCCAACCTTATCAAATCAAGCTTTACGATGCATGTCTATATCGCAGGGCAGAAAACGGCAAAAGAGGATGAAGGCGAGGGGAGTGCGCAATAGATAGGGGCGGAGTTTGGCGGGCACTCCCAATTTCCGGCACTCCTCTTTGAACGCTTTGTCCATTATTTCTTTGACGTAGGGCGCAACAACGCAGACAGATTTGTCGATAAGAAGCAGAAACTTCCGGCCCGCAACAATCTCATCTTTTCTTTTCAGCTCTTCTCGCTGCGCTGCGGTGAGCAGATACCCTTTTGACTTCAGGATCTTGTCGATGTGATAGATATCGCTGCGTCTGTGCCCAGTGGAGAGAAAGAGCGACATTTCAACGGCTTCATGCACCTTTGCCTCTTTGATCAGTTCGTTGACATCCTCTTCAAGGTAGCGAAAACTCTGCCTGATCCCTTCGGTGTGCTCTTTGAGCAGGTCATTGACGACCGCATGGCGAAAATAGTTGCGTCTGTAGCGCGGATCGTCGTTGCTCTCGTCATGAAACCAGGGGATATTTTTCTGTTTTAAATAGGCCAGTATCTCCTCTTTTGAGGATTCGATCAGGGGGCGGAAGAGGGTGTAAGAGGAGCGCTTTTCACGTTCTCTCATCCCCAAAAGCTCAGCACTTCCCGCACCTTTGCACAGCTGCATCAGCATCCACTCCAGCCTGTCTTGAAGATGGTGTGCGGTAAGCAGAGCGCTATAGCCGTGCTTTTCTATCAGCTGTTCAAAAAAATCGTAGCGGATCTTTCGCGCAGCTGATTCAAAGTTCTGTCCGATCTTTTCGCTTCTTAAAACGTGGCAGACAAGGTGATGTTTTTTTGCCAGAGCCTGCGCAGAGGCGAGCTCTTCATCGGCCTGAGGACGAAGTCCGTAATGTACGATAGAAATATCAAAGGGAATCTTGTGCGCAAGCAGAGTGTAGAACAAAGCGGTAGAGTCTGCGCCTCCTGAGAAGGCGAGAAGGTTTTTGCTCCCTTGAAGCAGTGAGAGCTTTTCAGACGAGATCAGCTCTTCGCTTGAAGAGGGTGCTACGGACATTTAAGAGATCACAGTCGCCAGAAGTTTGTCACCGACCTTTTCAGTGATGCGCGCCTTGTAGACCTTGGCAAACTCGAGCTCTACGCCCTCGCCGAGCTCATTGTCGTTGACATAGATCTCGCCGTCGATCTCCGGTGTCCAGCCAAGCTTGCGTGCACTGAGAAGATACTCATGCTCGTCGCTTTCGCCGTCGATGACGATCTCGACCTCTTTGCCGATCTCGGCTTCGAGGCTTTTGTGCATGACCTCATTTGCGATTTTACCCAGTATCTCCGCGCGTTTGTCGATCACTTTTTTTGAAAGCTTGTCCTGCATCTCATAGGCCGAGGTTCCCTCTTCGTCAGAGTATGCAAAGACAGAGATCCGGTCAAAACCGAAGTCGCGTGCAAAGTCGCACATCTCCTTAAAGTCAGCCTCGCTCTCTGCTGGATGGCCCACGATAAATGCGGTGCGCAAAAAAGCATTCGGAAGGCTCTTCATATAGGTCAGCTGTTCTATCGTCTTCTCTTTGCCGAAACCGCGCTTCATCAGCTGCAGCATCTTGTCCGAGATGTGCTGGATGGGCATGTCGAAGTAGTTGTGGAAAACCTTCGAGGTGGAGATCTCTTTGAGAAGTTTCAAACTTGCCGTCGTCGGGTAGAGATAGAGGAGCTTGGCTGAACGCACGCCTTCGATCAGCTCGATGCGTTTGATGAGGTGGATAAGCCCGTCTTTGACGTTTTTGTCGCGCAGATAGGAGCTCGAGTCCTGGGAGATAAAGGAGAAGTCATAATAGCCCTGACGCACCAAGGATTCGACCTCGCTGGCGACCATATCGAGATCGCGGGAGTTAAGCTTGCCCTTAAAAGAGGGAATGGCGCAGAACGAGCAGGTCTGGTTGCACCCTTCTGAAAACTTGATGTAGGCGTGGTAGCTCGAACCCGTGATGACGCGCTCTTCGTTTCCGATCAGGTAGGCGGACTTGGAAAAACGGCTCTTTTTGGCCGCAAGCAAGACATCAATCTGATCATAATCACCCACGCCGGTAAAGATATCGACCTCTTTCATCTCTTTTTGAAGATCATCCTGATAGCGCTCGCTCAGACAGCCAGCCATCACAAGCAGGGAGTCCTCTTTGCGCTGGGCATGCAGATTTAAAACCGTGTTGATGCTCTCTTCTTTGGCCGCGTCGATAAAACCGCAGGTATTGACGATGATGACATCCGCCTCGCTGCTCTCATCCGTCATCTCAAAATCACGAAGTTTCCCCAGCATCACCTCCGTATCTACGAGGTTTTTGGTACAGCCCAGCGATACGATATGGAGTTTTTTAACGGGTTTCTGTTCAGTGAATGTCATCATTTTGTGCAAGTATTTTCCTTCAGTATAGTGGCGAAATTATATCTAATATTAAAGATATAAGTAGTTAATAATCATATGGGCACCTCTAAAAACCCCAGTTGCCTTCAGCGATAGAGAGATGTTCACAAT
>JACUTT010000044.1 GCA_014859655.1 Campylobacterales bacterium | reverse complement strand
CTGCCGAAGCAGACTCAGCGTCAGCGTAGTGAACGGGGCTTTGCTCCGGTCGCGTGCTTTAAAGTAAAAGTCAAGTTGCGAGGGCCTGCTGCCGAAGCAGACTCAGCGTCAGCGTAGTGAACGGGGCTTTGCTCCGGTCGCGTATTAATCAAATAGTAAAAAAAGGAAAAATAATGAGTAAAGTAATTGGAATCGATTTAGGAACAACAAACTCCTGTGTTGCAGTCTACGAAGGCGGAAAAGCGAAAGTCATCCCAAACAAAGAGGGAAAGAACACAACCCCTTCTGTTGTCGCGTTTACCGATAAAGGCGAGGTTTTGGTCGGCGATCCGGCAAAGCGCCAGGCGATCACAAACCCGCACAAGACAATCTCATCGATCAAGCGTATTATGGGCCTGATGATGAGCGAAGAGAACGCAAAAGAGGCGCACGACAAGGTTACCTACAAGATCGTTGACAAAAACGGCATGGCCGCGGTTGACGTTGCGGGCACTATCTATACGCCTCAAGAGATCTCTGCAAAGATCTTGACAAAACTCAAAGAAGATGCAGAAGCCTACCTTGGCGAAAAAGTAACAGACGCCGTCATCACGGTACCTGCTTATTTTAACGATTCACAGCGTAAGGCAACTCAGGAAGCGGGCGCTATAGCAGGTCTTAATGTTCTTCGTATCATCAATGAGCCGACAGCTTCAGCGTTGGCTTACGGACTTGACTCCAAAGCAGAAGAGACCGTTTTGGTCTATGACCTGGGCGGCGGCACCTTTGACGTTACGACACTTGAGATCTCTGATGGTACTTTTGAAGTACTTTCGACAGATGGAAATGCCTTCCTGGGCGGAGACGACTTTGACAACAAGATCGTTGATTTCTTGGCGGCAGAGTTTAAAAACAACCACGGTATTGATCTTAAAAACGACAAAATGGCGCTTCAGCGCTTAAAAGATGCGGCAGAAAATGCGAAAAAAGAGCTCTCCTCTTCAACAGAGACAGAGATCAACCTTCCGTTTATCACAATGACAGAAGCCGGACCGCAGCACCTGGTTGTGAAACTTACCCGTGCCAAGTTCGAAGGAATGATCGAACACTATATCAAAGAGACGATCGACCACATCAAAGTGGCGATGAAAGATGCCGATCTTGACAAGAGCGACATCAAAGAAATCATCATGGTCGGAGGATCTATCCGTGTTCCAAAAGCACAAGAGATGGTCTCAGCCTACTTCGACGGAAAAGAGCTTAACAAAAGTGTTAATCCTGATGAGGTTGTTGCTGCCGGTGCTGCTATTCAGGGTGGTGTACTTCGCGGAGACGTCAAAGACGTTCTTCTTCTTGATGTTACGCCGCTTTCACTCGGTATCGAGACGCTTGGCGGTGTTATGACGAAGATCATCGAGAAGGGCACGACTATCCCGGTTAAGAAATCTCAGGTCTTCTCAACGGCTGAAGACAACCAGCCGGCAGTAAGCATCTCGGTCGGCCAGGGCGAGCGCGAATTTGCAAAAGACAACAAGTCTTTGGGTCTGTTTGAACTGACAGGAATCCCTTCTGCACCGCGCGGTGTGCCTCAGATCGAAGTCACCTTTGACATTGATGCCAACGGTATTCTTACCGTATCGGCGAAAGACAAGGGAACAGGCAAATCACAAGAGATCAAGATCACCGGTTCGTCAGGCCTAAGTGAAGAAGAGATCGAAAAAATGATCCAGGACGCGGAGAAGAACAAGGAAGAGGACAACAAGCGCAAAGAGCTTGTCGACCTTCGCAATCAGGCCGATGCCCTTATCTCTCAAACAGAGAAGTCTCTGAGCGAGATGGGTGACAAGATCGAAGCCGAAGAGAAGACCAAGATTGAAACAGCGATCAGCGAGCTCAAAGACATCCTCAAAGACGAGAGCGCAAGCAAAGAGCAGATCGAAGAAAAAGTAAAAGCATTGACAGAAGCAAGCCACAAAATGGCAGAGCAGATGTATGCAAAAGAACAGGGCGAAAGCGCTCCGTCAAAAGCCAAAAAAGCAGATGATGACGTTATCGACGCTGAAATAGAGTAATGCAAGAAGAGGATTACCTCCTCTTCACCCCTTCGTCAAAGAGACAAAACCCCTTCTAAAAATGTCCTCAAAATAAACATTGTCATAGATTTTCAATAAATGTACGGCAAATAAACATAATAGTTTATAACTTATGTTAATATTAATAAAATTACGGAGAAGATATGATGAAGATTTTACGTTTACTCGCTTTGACTTTTTTGCCTTTATGCCTGTTTGCTGCCCCCTTGCACGACGCTGCTGAAAAAGGAGATCTCGATGCCATTAAAGCACTGGTCTCCAAGGGCGAAAATATAGATGAAAAAAACAAGCTGTACGCTCAGACACCGCTTCATGTAGCCGTTTATAACGAGCACTCCGATATCGTAAAATTCTTGATAAGGTCAGGTGCAGATGTAAACGCTAAGATGAATAACGGCCAAACAGGGTTGCATACCGCAGCTTTTTTTGGCGACTTGAAGTCAGTCACTTCTTTATTGCGGGCCAAAGCGGATGTCAATGTTAAAGACGATAACGACCTCACTCCGCTTCACCGCGCTGCCGAAGGCGGAGATGTAGAGACGATCAAGATACTTTTGGCCAGCGGCGCGCAGATAAATGCCAAGACCAAGGGTCTTGCAACACCCTTGCATATCGCAGCTTATATTGGAAATACAAAAGCGGCCGAATTCCTGATCAAACATGGTGCCGACCTCAATGCAAAAAATGCAGAGGGCCGTACGGCACTCCAAGAGGCAAAAGATGCCAACGAACCCAAGACAGTGCAGGCTATAGAGGAGAGTCAAAAGTAAATAATACCATCCGTCACTAACCTCATGGGCTTATCTTTTATTCTAAGAACATGAAGTTAATGGTGGATGGTATAACACCTAAAAGAGAAGCTCTTATTTTTCGATTGGCGTTGATTACGTTATAATTGAAAAACTATTAAGAAAAGAGACAATTATGGAAAAATTTTTAGCAGAAGCAAAAACTTCAAGCCGTACTTTCGCAGAAGTCGGAGGCTCCGATAAAAACCGCATACTAAACGAGATGGCGGACGCGATCGAAGAGAACACAAAAGAGATCGTGCAGGCCAATGCGATCGACATGGCAGATGCCGACAAAAACAGTCTTTCATCAGCTCTGAAAGATAGACTTCTGCTTGACGCAAAGCGCATAGCCGACATGGCAAAAAGTATCCGCGAGATTGCTGCTTTGAAAGAGCCTGTCGGACGCGTGCTCGAGGGCTGGGTCCTTGAAAATGGAATAAAAATAGAAAAAGTAACGGTGCCCATCGGTGTGATCGGCATTATCTATGAGTCGCGACCAAACGTCACCTCTGATACCGCTGCCCTGTGTTTTAAAAGCTCCAACGTTTGCGTGCTAAAAGGCGGAAAAGAGGCGGAAAACTCCAACAAGGCGATTGCCAAAGTCTTAAAAGACGTTCTGATTAAAAACGACCTTCCCAGTTCATTGATCTCTTTGCTGCCTGACAGCTCACGTGAGGGCGTTGCGAAACTTATCAAGATGGACAAGTACGTCGACCTGATCGTGCCACGCGGCGGAGAGGGGCTTATCCATTATGTCTGCGATAACGCTTCTGTTCCTGTGATCAAACATGACAAGGGGCAGTGTCACACTTACATCGGAAAAGATGCAAACTTTGCTATGGCTATCGAGATCGCGGTCAATGCAAAGACAAGCCGTCCGGGCGTGTGCAATGCGATGGAGACGCTCTTGGTAGACGAAGCTATTGCGCAAGAGATACTTCCCTTGTTAAAAGAGGCATTCGATGTGGCCGGAACACGCCTTAAAGGGTGCGATAAAACGCAAAAGTTCATCTCGGTCGAGCACGCAGGCGAGGCGGAGTTTCATACGGAGTATCTGGATAATATTTTAAATATCCGTGTTGTAGAGGATGTGGATGCGGCGATAGAACATATCGCAACCTACGGCTCAGGCCACTCCGAAGCCATCATCACAGAAAACTACACGATGGCCGAGAAGTTCCTAAATGGTGTCGATGCGGCGGCGGTCTACGTCAATGCATCAACACGCTTTACCGACGGCGGCTCGTTTGGTTTTGGCGCGGAAGTGGGCATCAGTACCAACAAACTTCACGTCCGCGGTCCGATGGGCATCGAGGGCTTGACGACCTACAAGTTCAAGCTTTACGGTTCGGGACAAGTGCGCGCTTGAGTGTGTTGAGCATAGAAGGATTGGATTTCGGCTATAGCAAGGATGAGCTGCTCTACAGAGACTTTTCGCTGGAGCTTAAAAAGGGGCAGATAAAGAGCGTCGTCGGTCCGAGCGGCTCGGGAAAAAGCACCCTCTTTGAACTCATCGTCGGCAACTTGAAACCGCTCTCGGGAAAGATCAGAGCAGGGCGTGTTTCGCAGGTCTTCCAAGACCCCTACAGCTCGTTTCACAACTCCTATTCGATACTCAACCAGATTGAAGATGTCGCCTCTACCGAAGGTCTTGATCCTCTTTTGGAGGAGATGGGACTGGACAAAGAATTTTTGTATAAAAAACCTTTTGAGCTCTCCGGTGGGCAGTTGCAACGCTGCTCGATACTGCGCGCACTCTTGATGAAGCCCGACCTGCTGCTTCTGGACGAGCCGACCTCCGCGCTTGACAACGTCATCCAGCTTGACGTGATGCAGCTTCTGCTGAAACATCTCGACAGTGTGGCCATGCTCCTCATCACCCACGAGATTGATCTGGCCACCTGGTGCTCAGACGAGATCATTGAGCTTTCATGATCCTCTACCTCCACGGCTTCGCCTCCTGCGGCGACTCGAATAAAACACGTCTTTTAAAAGAGCATTTTGAGGATATTCTCTCTCCCGATATCCCTGTCGATCCCGACGAAGCGGTCTCTTTTTTGCAGAAGCTTGTTGTGGAGAATGAGGTCGACCTTCTGATAGGCTCTTCGCTTGGAGGGTATTACGCCTCATATCTGGCCGAAAAGTTTCAGATCAAGACGGTACTGCTCAACCCCTCCACGCAGCCCTTTATCACGCTGGCGCCTTATGTAGGCACAAATGAGTTTTTCTGTTCAGGGGAAAGCTTTGAATGGACGAGAGAGCATATCCATAAACTGATGCCTTATGCCATCTCGAAGAACAGCATTAAGGCGCCTGTGCTTGTGCTGCTTCAGAAGGGCGACGAGGTTTTGGACTACACGAAGGCTGCGGAGTTTTATGGGGATTATGAGGTGGTGGTTCAAGAGGGCGGGAATCATCGGTTTGAGAATTTGGATGAGTATATTGGGGTTATTTCTGAGTTTATTGGCTAACGCCTAGCTTACAGCCGACGTTAGGTCTACGATTAAATTACTTCATAAACATATGTCCCAACCATGGAGCCTATTGCGCCCAGAACGATGGCTGCGACAGCCGATATTGCGATTGACCAAAGTGGATGTTTCTTTATGAAATCGGAAAGCCGATAGAACATTGCTTTTTGAATGCGCCGGACCTCACTTTGACACTTGGAAATAATTTCCATAGATACCTTTTCACGTTTTAGTCGCTCCACGCAATCTGAGCAGATGATTGGTTTGTGACACGAATAAATGATATCTGTTTTTATTCCGTTCATGTCGAAGAGACAGCCTCTTGTCTCGTCATGAGTGAAGGTAGTTGGTTCTGAGTTGTCTGGTATTCTGTTACCACTACGCTTATATAGAAGTGTATGTGCATAGAGAAGACGGAAAACAGCATTCTCTAGCGGAATATTTGAAGCACGAAGAATTTCCTTTATCTCGTGATAAGAAAAGGTTACGCGATTTTTGCTAAGGCGACGTGAGTACCAATTCAGTTCAATAGGTATGTTCACAATAGCCACAAAAAACTCATCATGAAAGTTGTTTGGTAAAACGTTTTCCAGTGCTTTGTCGGTGAATTCCTAATCCGAGCCATCGGAGTCACATGTTAGTGAGTAACTTTCTATATGACCTGAGATTTCGAATATAGATGATTTCCAGTTCTCTATTTTTTTTCTGTCAAAGTCGGCGGGCATATGCCCGACAGTTGCGACTTTTATTCTTGTTTTAGACATCTCCTCTCCCTATGATGCATAACTATTTAATATCTAACACTTTATATGATGAATGCTAAATAAACAGTAATATTTGACATAAAATTATGTTCTTATTGCATTTAAACGCTATTGAAATACAAACAGTAGAGTTATTTGTATCAATCAATTGAAAGCGTATTACCAAGTTTAATATTTCTATGATGCTCCCATACTTTCTTTGTCCGCAAAGAAAGTGTGCAAAGAAACTCTCTCAACGGCTTCGAGCCCGACGGCTGTCGGGTTCCTTTCTCCGAGAAGACATTATCCTAAAAACTCAAAACTCACTGCGTTCAAACAGTTGAGT
This sequence comes from Campylobacterales bacterium, assembly GCA_014859655.1. Lineage (GTDB taxonomy): Bacteria > Campylobacterota > Campylobacteria > Campylobacterales > Sulfurimonadaceae. Next base: position 9,758 of record JACUTT010000044.1, on the reverse strand, counting down.
TTTCTTCACGGAGAATGTCTTCTCTCCGAAAGCTCTGCAGGGGTTTCGATGGGCGTCAAGCGGTAACGCATTGATTAATTTAAAAGCTGCGCTTTTATACCTGCCAAATTGTTCGGTAGTTTTGGTTTTGTTGTGTCGACTAGACTATATTTCTTATCTTTAGGGCAGTTAAACAGGGACAGAAGCTTTGCTTCTGCATTGATGAATGCGTTACCGCTTGAGAGCGTCAGAGCCTCTGGAAAGCCGAATGGAAGTCAAGTTTTATCGTTAAGAAAACTCAACTGTTTGAGCGAAGCGAGTTTTGAGTTTTTAGATAATACTTGAGTGGAATGAGGGAACCTGACAGCTGTCAGGCTTGAAGCCGCGGAGAGAGCTTTTCGCTTCCTTTTTGCGGAGAAAAAGGATGAGACACGTTAAATAAAAGGTGATTAGATCAGAACATATCTGCTCAAAATAAAAAGATTTAGTGCATAAATACTAACACTCATAAGACCCAGAATGAAGCCCAACTAAATCTATATTTTGGTAAAATAAATTTTTAAATTTAGAGGGTATTAATAATGAATTTAGCTGACAAAGTATTAGCGGTAAATAACGATCTTCCGATTCGTACGGATTCTCCGGTTCATAGCGGCAAGGTGCGCTCTGTCTATTGGTTGACAGAGGATGACAGTAAACGCCTGATAAAAGAAAAAGGGTATGACGTGCCTCTTGATACACCCTTGGCGATCATGGTCATCAGTGACCGTATCTCTGCCTTTGACTGTATTTGGAAGGGTGAGGGGAACATGCAGGGTGTGCCGGGCAAAGGCGCCTCTCTTAATGCTATCTCAAACCATTGGTTCAAGCTCTTTAAAGAGCAGGGACTTGCTGATAGCCATATACTTGACATACCGCATCCTTTTGTCTGGATAGTGCAAAAAGCCAAGCCTGTGATGATCGAAGCGATCTGCCGCCAGTATATTACGGGTTCGATGTGGCGCTCATACGAAAAAGGCGAACGCGAGTTTTGCGGCATTGAGCTTCCAAATGGGCTGAAAAAAGACTCTAAACTGCCTGAACTGCTGCAAACGCCTTCGACTAAGGGGATCTTAAAGGGTATTTCCGGTGTGCCTGAGGTTGATGATGTCAATATCACGCGTAAAGATATCGAAGACAACTATGAAGCGTTTAATTTCAGATCACGTGATGACATTTCGCTGTATGAGAAACTGCTGACAGAGGGCTTTGATCTGATCTTAAAGGAACTCGAAAAGATCGATCAGATCTTTGTCGATACAAAGTTTGAGTTTGGCTATGTCAAAGACACACAGGGAAATGAGAAGCTGATCTATATGGATGAAGTAGGAACACCTGACTCTTCACGTATCTGGGATGCAAATGCGTACAGAGCAGGCAAAGTGGTAGAAAACTCCAAAGAGGGATTCCGCCAGTTGCTGTTAAACTACTTCCCTGATCCCGATATCTTGTTGAACAAGTCGCGGATGAGCGAGCGTGAGGCTTTGGCCCGTGACAATTTCCTGCCGGCAGAAGTGTTGATGAGCGTCTCAAAGACGTATACAGACATAGCAGAAAAGATCACCGGTGAGAAAATAGTACTTTCAGATAATCCAAAAGCAGAAATTATCTCTATTTTACGTGAGCAGTATCAGCTCATTGATTGAGACTCGGGGGAGCATACTCCTCCTGTAGTTTATAAGAAGAGCGATATAAACCTTCCTGCAGAAAAGTGAGTTATCGCAGAAGGTAACTCACTCCCATATACCCGATCCCCGCAAACAAAACCGTCCCAAAAAGATTAAGCGACATATTTAGCGCAGCCGCTGCATAGTTTCCGTTGTGCAGTAGCATAAAGCTGTCGAGTGCAAAAGTGGAGTAGGTGGTCAGTGCGCCGATTATTCCGGTGGTGATGAAGCTATAGAGCCTCGTGTCGTGCGAAAATAGGGAGGTGAACATAAAGAGGCCGAAGGCAATGCCCATGATGAGACTTCCGAGCAGGTTGATGAAAAGAATCCCGTAGGGCAGGGTGTGGGAAAAATGATGCGATATGGTGTTGTTGATAAGATAGCGCAGGCTCGCGCCTATAAAACCGCCGCTACCGATGGCGAAGAGCGTTAGCATGTTCATCGTAAACCTTCTGCATGGTGATCTGGGTATTGTGCAGCCACTCTTTGTCCCCTTTGTCGGCCACAAAGGCGTCTAAAAAGATGAGATCTATCTTTTTGAAGGGATAGAAGCGCTTCTCTTTTGAGTCGAAGGCTGAGGAAGTTCCGACAACGACAATTGGCTGGACTTTTAGCTGCAGTTTATTAGCAACCGTCTGCGCGCCGGGCTTGAACTTCTGCATGCGGTGGTTTCTTGAGCGCGTGCCTTCGGGAAAAATGGTCACGGTACGCCCATGTTTGATGCGGTCTTTGCACTCCCTGATGAGCGAGACAAGGGCCGTTTTATTCTCGCGCTGAAGGGGGATGTCATTGGGAAGCTTGACACCCAGACCTAAAAATGGGAGGTCGAAAAGCTCCTGTTTGGCAACCCAGGCGAGATCGGCTTTTGTGGCGCCCTCGACGATAGGGATGTCGATACCGCTTTGGTGGTTGACGATAAACATCTGCGCTTTGCTGTCCTCTTTTCCGAAGGTGTTGACCCTGTAGAAGAGACCGCGGTTGACGATTGCAGAGCTTAGCTTGACACCGAAGGGCTTAGGCAGAAGCTTGAAAAAGAGGATCAGAAAGCTGACGGCCGAAAAGATGACCGCCGCGGCGTAATAAAAACTAATTCGAGCAAATATTTTCATTCTTGACCCAGCCTATCTGATTGTTTTGCATTCTTATCTTAGTGAAGCCTTCTGTTTCTCCAAGGGATTCCGTTGTGAAGCGCTTGGAGACTTGTTCGAATATAGTTCCGTTTTGTAAGGGCAGAAGATGGAGGTTTGAACCCTCTGATATACAGACATACTCTGTAGGTATAGAGAGCCTGGCAACAAAGAAAAGAGGGATGATAAAGATAAGAAAATAGAGCTTTTTGCGGCGATGAATAAAAAGCGCAAGCCCCACGGCAGAGAGTGCTGCTGCTACCATTGTCTTCTGCAAGGTGTGGGTATTTTGCGTAGGTGCGAGGTCTGTTTGCGTGGTGACCTTATCATTCGAGACGATGATGGGGATGATGACATCCTGGAAACGGTGGGTATTGAGATCGAAGTAGACAAACTTTAGCTCGTTAAGCTGTTTTGAGACAACGGCGTAATAGGTGAAGTTTGAATAGGGGAGGTTCTCTGCATGCTCATCGATTCCCTCTTTGCTGGCAGTGTGAAGTGAAAAGTTGTTAAGGTTGGCCATTTTGGCTTCGGCCGAGAAGACCACGATATTGTGCTGGTTGTCGTACTGCTTGGTCTTGTACTCAAGTACCTTAAACTCATCGGCAAGGACCTGGCAAAAGTCATCTTCCGGGTTTAGGCGTATTGTTTCGATGCGATGGCCCCGGATCGTCTCGCTGAGTGTTTCGCTGTGGTTTTTGAGTATGACAGAGGTAGTGACATCAGGAACGCGAACACGATTTCCCGTGACTTGAAAATAGAAGGTATCATAGAAGTACGGCGAAACAAGGGTATGCTCTTTCTCTTCGGAGACAAGCGTGATCCCTTCCGCATTTGAAAAATCATAGCTTAGACTTTCGTAGTCTGCGTTAGTGGAGAGTGCTTTTATGGTCAGGGTGAAGACCTGTCCTTTGAAAAGTTTTTCAGGAAGTTTATAGAAGGACTGATAGAGCTGTTTTTCCTGGATCTGCTCGCTTGTCTGAAGAGAAAATGATTCATTGTGACCCTCATGAGCGAGGGCATCCGAGATGCCGAGTAAAAAAGAGAAAAGCACTATGAAGAAAAAATGCATCTACGCAAAGAACCCTTCTAGCATCTTGATTCCGTCTTGTGAACCAAGGATACTCTCCATGGCACGTTCAGGGTGAGGCATAAGGCCAAACACATTCTTCTGTGCATTACAGACACCGGCTATTGCATCTACCGAGCCGTTAGGATTGGAGATGTTTCCGTTTTCATCACAATAATGAAGCAAGACCTGCTCGTTGTCGTAGAGAGATTTTTTGCTCTCTTCGTCGATGTAGTAGTTCCCGTCATGGTGCGCGATAGGGATATTGACAACATCGTTGATAGAAAGTTTGCGCATGAAGTCATTGCTGTTGCTGGCAACTTTCAGGTGGTGGTGCTTAGAGATGAAATGAAGCCCCTCGTTGCGTTTAAGCGCACCCGGAAGTAGACGCGATTCGGTAAGGACCTGAAAACCGTTGCAGATGCCCAGTACTTTGCCGCCTCTTGCCGCGTGCTTTGCCACAGCATCCATCACCGGAGAAAAACGCGCTATAGCACCAGAACGGAGGTAGTCTCCATACGAAAAGCCGCCTGCTATAACGACCAGATCGCTTTTCGCGTCGATCTCGCTCTTTTGGTGCCAGACTATCTCTATGCTTGCACCGAGCTTCTCGAAAGCATACTTGGTGTCATATTCGCAGTTTGTTCCGGGAAATTGAACAACACTCACTTTCATGAGATGATCTCGATTGTGTACTCTTCGATGACAGTATTGGCAAGTAGTGCCTCACACATCTGTGCCACCTCTTCTTTGGCACTTGCCGCATCTTTTGAATCCAGCTCTAGAACGATCTGTTTGCCGACACGGACATCTTTCACTGAGCCGAATTTAAGCGAGTCAAGTGCATGCTTTACTGCTTTTCCCTGTGAATCAAGTACGCCTGCTTTGAGTGAGACATTTACGATAGCTTTCATTGTTTTCCTTATGCTAGTATTCTTTTTAAAACGTGTTCATAAGCGACCTTGCGCCTGCCTAAACCTTGACGGAATCTGTCTTTGTCCATCTTCTCGCCCGTCTTCATACCTTAAAAACGGCAGTTATCCGGAGAGATTGCGTCGAAAAGGATGATGGTGCTCTCTTTTTTGAACTCGGATATCAGCAAATTTTCATCTTTTTTCCCATTTTTTATCTCCCTTTCATAATCTGAAGTGCTTTTGTAATCGCTACAGCTTCTTTAAGTTGAAGATCTTTGTTCAGGTCCTCTTCTATGATGGTGTCGCTTGATTCTTTTTTCTCTTTTTCCGGTGTTTCGCCTTCGATCTTTGCCAACTCACCCTCTAGGTGTTTTTTCAGATCGGCCTCTTTTATGCTGAAACCGTTGTCGTGGGTCTTAATCTCGCCAGCTTGGACGAGGACATCGGGCTTGACACCAACGGCCTGGATCGTGCGTCCGCTTGGGAGATAGTAGCGCGCGATAGTCAGCTTGATCGCTTCCTCGTCTGTAATAGGCAGGATCACCTGCACAGATCCCTTTCCAAAGGTGTTTTCGCCGATAATGATGCCACGTTTGTGGTCTTGCAGTGCGCCAGAGACGATCTCTGAGGCAGAAGCGGAGCCTTCATTAACCAAGACGACCAGAGGGATATCCTTGAAGGTGCCCGAAGCGGTGGCTGAGTAGACCTTCTCTTCCGACTTGTCACGCCCTTTTTGCGATACGATGATTCCCTTATCAATGAAGAGGTCGACCAGACCTACCGCTTGGTCAAGCAGACCGCCCGGATTGTTTCTCAGGTCAAGGACGATGCCTTTGTTCTTGTTTGAGGCTTTTTTCAACTCTTTTACAATGCCGTCGACAACTTTTTTGTCAAAACTTGTCACCCGTAGGTAGAGGATGTCATCCCCTATGTTTTTAGCGTAGACGGATTGGATCTTGATGATGTCGCGGACGATATCTATGTTCAAAGGCTTTAGTGCATTCTTACGGATAATGGTAAGATTGATCGGTGTGCCTTTTTTGCCCCGCATAATATTTACGGCATCGTCAATCGTCATATTCAGAGTAGACTGCTCGTTGATCTTCAAGATGATGTCAGAAGCCTTGAGTCCTGCCTTGTCAGCCGGTGTTCCTTCTATTGGTGCTATAACGGTCAGCGCGCCGTCTTTGATGCCGACAGTGATGCCAAGTCCGCCGAACTCGCCGTCTGTCTGGACCTTCATGCTCTCAAAATGTTTGGCGTTCAAGAAGGTCGAGTGCGCATCAAGATTGGTAAGCATGCCGCCAAGGGCCTTATCCATAAGCTCTTCAATGGTCACAGGGTCTACATTATACTTTTCTACCAGACCCAAAACTTTGGTGAACTTTGCGAGTGATTGCAGACGTGACGTCTGTACAGCGACGTCATCCGCAGCTGCCGCTTCTTCTTTTGCAAAAAGCGAAGGAACGAAGAGCAGCGAGCCTGTGAGAACTGTTGCAGAGAACCCTAGAGCTATAAAATTAGTTTTTTTCATTAGGACTTCTTTCAAAATTCAATCTGTAAAATTTAGTAGAGATTATAGGCTAAAGTGCCTGAAAAGTCTATAAGAATTTCTGTGTTGCAGTAGATAATTCAGTCCGTGTGTAAAAATGCAAGCATGGAAACTTTCATACTTGACACTAAGTGACTAAGAATGTATAATAATTTTCGTATCAAACTATAAAAAAGGACAGTGAATGAAAAATATTTTTGAAAAACTTACCCACCAGATGACAGAAGCCATAGAATCGGCGATCTCATTGGCACTACACAACCAAAATGCAGAGGTGGAGTCTGTGCATCTTATCTGGGCACAGCTGACAAACTCCAACTCGGTCTTGTCTCAGCTTTTTAACAAGATGAATATCGACAAGACGGCGATTGAACTCGACATCAAAAGCGAGGCGAACAAACTTCCCAAAAGCTCGCAGCTGAGCAAAGAGAACATCCGTCTTTCACGCTCCTTTGCTCAGAGCCTCGAAGCGGCGCAGGCGTGGATGGTGCAAAACGGAGATAGCTATATCGCCGTGGACGCCTGGCTTTTAGCCAACATGAAGTCTGATCCGATGAAGTCTATCTTTGGCAAATATGCCGACCTGATGGCACTTGGCAAAAACCTCGAAGGGATGCGAGGCGGCCAGAAGATCGAATCGCAGAGTTCGGACGAGACCCTCGAAAGTCTTGACAAGTACGGCATCGACCTGACCATGGCTGCGGCAGAGGGGAAACTCTCTCCGGTGATTGGTCGGGATGAGGAGATCAACCGGATGATGCAGATTCTAATCCGCCAAAGCAAGAACAATCCTATCCTTCTGGGCGAGCCGGGGGTCGGTAAAACAGCCCTGGCCGAGGGTCTGGCGCAGAGGATATACAACAAAGAGGTTCCGCTTAGCCTACAGAACAAACGCCTTATTGCCCTGGATATGAACGCGCTGATCGCAGGCGCGAAGTACCGTGGTGAGTTTGAAGAGCGTCTCAAAGCCGTCATTGACGAGGTCAAAAAGAGTGGGAATGTGATCTTGTTTATCGATGAGATCCACACCATCATCGGTGCCGGAGGCGGCGAAGGAAGCATGGATGCTGCAAATATCCTCAAACCGGCCCTCGCACGCGGAGAGTTGCACACCATCGGTGCGACAACGCTCAAAGAGTATCGAAAATATTTCGAGAAGGACACGGCCCTGCAGCGACGTTTCCAGCCGGTCGATGTGCCCGAACCGACGGTCAATGAGACCCTACAGATCCTGCGCGGGCTCAAAGAGCGCTTGGAGACCCACCACAATGTGACCATCACCGACGCGGCCCTGGTCTCCGCGGCCAAGCTCTCGGACCGCTATATCGCGGACCGTTTCTTGCCGGACAAGGCGATCGACCTGATCGACGAGGCTGCGGCGGAACTGAAGATGCAGATCGAATCAGAGCCGCATGTACTCTCGAGCATCAAGCGGCAGATCTCGACGCTTCAGGTCGAAAAAGAGGCGCTGAAGATGGAAAAGAGCGCCTTAAACGAGAAGCGCATCGTCGAAGTGGAAAAAGAACTGGCCGACGCGCAGGAGAAACAGCGCTCGCTTGAAGCGCAGTTTGCCAACGAAAAGGCTGTTTTTGACAGGGTCGCCGCGATCAAACAAGAGATCGAAACGAAAAAACGCGAGGCCGAAACGGCAAAGACGAATGGCGAGTTTAACAAGGCGGCTGAGATCGAGTACAGCGATATCCCCAAGCTCAAAGAGCAGGAGATAGCGCAGCAGGAGATCTGGACAAAGATGCTCGAAGAGGGGACACTGCTGCGAAACAGCGTGGATGAGAATGCCATCGCCTCTATCGTCAGCAAGTGGACGAAGATCCCCGTAACCAAGATGCTTCAGGGCGAAAAAGAGAAGATCCTGCATATTCAAGAAGAGCTTGACCTGGAGGTTATCGGCCAGTCAAAGGCGACCTTCGCCGTTTCGCGCGCCATCAAACGCAACAAAGCGGGACTTTCGGACAAAGACCGTCCTATCGGCTCCTTTTTGTTCCTGGGGCCGACCGGGGTAGGAAAAACGCAGACCGCCAAAACACTGGCGAAGTTTCTCTTTGACTCCGAGGAGTCTATGGTCCGCATTGACATGAGCGAATACATGGAGAAACATGCCGTCTCGCGTCTGGTCGGTGCGCCTCCGGGATATGTGGGCTATGATGAGGGCGGACAGCTGACGGAAGCCGTCAGACGCAAACCTTATTCGGTCATCTTGCTCGATGAGATCGAAAAGGCCCACCCCGATGTCTTCAATATCCTGCTGCAGGTCCTTGATGAGGGGAGGCTGACGGACAACAAGGGCGTCGTCGTCGATTTTACCAATACCATCATCATCCTCACCTCCAACATCGCCTCCGACAAGATCATGGAGGGCGCGGGTGAAGAGGTGGTTCTGGCCGAGCTCAAATCGCACTTCAAGCCCGAGTTTTTGAACCGTCTAGACGATATGGTCATCTTCAACCCTTTAGGCATGGAGCAGATAAAAGGGATCGTCGAACTCTTCTTTAGCGAGATAGAAGCGAAAGTACAGGAGAGAAACATTGCGCTCAGCCTCAGCGACAGTGCAAAAGCGCTGATCGCTACGGCGGGCTTTGACCCCGTGTACGGGGCGAGACCTCTAAAACGCGCTCTCTATCAGATGGTCGAAGACCGACTGGCCGATCTTATCCTCTCGGGCGAGATCAGCGAGGGTAGCCGGGTGAGTTTCGATGCCAAAGATGACGAGTTTGTCGTCAACATTAGCTGATCATTAAGTGAAAGAGTCTATACTTTACGCATGAAAACACTACTCTTTTTAGCGATGATAATAACGGGGCTTTTTGCCTGTACGGGCGACTGCCTCACCTGCCACCCGAGCCTGGTATCCACGATAGACACCGACGAGCGCCACAAGCCGATGCGCACCTGTATCAAGTGCCACTCACCCGAGGCGAGTGCTATGGCAGAGTGCGGAAGCGACTGTTTCGCCTGCCATCCGATGTCAAAGATAAATGGTCTGGGGATCAGGGAGCATGAGGTGATTCAAGGGTGCAGGGACTGCCATCTGCAGCTGCAGCAGCAGCTTTTCGGCATCGCCGACAAGAGCCAGTCTACGCTAAAAGAGACGCTTTTTAACCTGGAATAGACGTAAAAAACTTCTACGCTCTTGTCGAGATCTTTGAGCATCTGCTCTAAAAAGCGCATCGCGTGAGAGATAATCTGCTCCGTCTGCTCGAGGGGCTTGATCTCTTTCTTCATTGCCTTGTCCATTGTCTTGACTAGGCCGTTCTTGGCAAAATCAAGAAGAGTCTCGTCGTTTTTCTCTTTAAGCGGCTGAAAGAGGTTTGAGATATTTTGGGTGAGCTTGCTGATCGGCTGGGTCAGCGAAGAGCCTTCGTTCAGACCTGCAACAAAGTTGTCAATGCTAGG
>JACUTT010000043.1 GCA_014859655.1 Campylobacterales bacterium | reverse complement strand
CTATATTACTTTTACGAATAGTTTAGAATTTCTATCGGGAGGGCGGTGAGAGGAGCATTTCAGGAGGAAAAGTGTACGAAAAGGAGCTTCCTTTTCCAAGCGTGGAGGTGATCTTCAGGCTGATACCGGCATCATCAATAATCTGTTTTACGATATTCAAACCGATGCCGAAGCCGCTTTTGTCGCTCTTTTCACGATAATAGCGCTCGAAAATCTTTTTTGGCTCCGCCATGCCGATGCCATTGTCGGTAAAACTGAGTACGCAGCTCTCCGCGACAGCATCGAGCCGGACCTGTATCACTGTGTTTTGATTGGAGTATTTGATCGCGTTTGAAAGGTTATTGTCTATGATGCGCTGCAGCTTTATGCTACTAAAGAGGATGCGCACACGGCAGTTTATCTGCGACTCTATGCGGATGTTTTGCATGGAGGCTATCTCCGAGATATACTCTATTCGCTCCTTGAGATAGAGGTCAAGATCGATCTCCTCGGAGGTAAATCCTGTTTTCTCGTTTTTGATAATGTAATCCATATCGTTATAGATATTGGCCAGACTCTTCGCGGCGGCTTTGATGCGCATCAGGTACTTGTTCTCAGGGTTTTTTCTATTAAAGAGGTCGATATTGACATTAATGATACTCAGCGGCGTGTTGATCTCATGCACCGAATCTTTGATGAAATTATCGAGTTTTTTATTGACCTGCCTGAAGGGCGCGGCGAAGTGGTTCAAAAGCAGAAGCGAGAGCAAAAACACAAGAATCGCTATCACCAGCAAGATGGTCGCGACTTTCTCATAAATGGCCGCAAAAGAGAGTTTATTTCCGACAATCAGATAGCTCGCGTCAAAATAGCGGTGTTCGGGCAGAGGCATGATAAAATAGACATAATCCTCCTGATTGTGATAGCCTGGGGAAAAGTTTTCAAAGGGCTCTTCTATCAGCGAAAAGATCGGCTTGAAGTGCCGGTCATACAGGCCTGCCTGAAAAAGCTGAAAACGCGGAAAGCTGAAGGTCTCTTCATGGCGGGTGCCAAACTCATTCATTACCTTCAGGATTATTCCCGCATGCTGTTTGAGGAGGAGTTCGTTTCGTATCTCATGGATGTTTTTCATGTAAACGGTATAGACATACAAGGGTGCCAGCAGGATCAAAGCGACGAGTACCGTATAGATAAATGCATTTTGAAACGCATGCCTGCTGTCGTTCACTCCCTAGCCTTTTGTACAGATGATATAGCCGATGCCCCGACGGTTCTGAATAAATTCCACATCTACTTTTTTGCGAAGATTGTTTATCTGCACCCTGATATTGGCCGGATCGACGAACTCTCCCCAGACCTCTTCTTGAAGCACCTCGATAGAGACGACCTGGTTTTTGTACTTTATCAGCACATTCAGCAGCTCTTTTTCCGTTTTGCTCAGGGTGAGTGTATTTCCATGAGAGATAAGGCTGAAATGCGTGGTGTCGTATTCGAGTCCCTCCAGCAAAACGATAGTAGTTCTGTTCTCATGATAACAACTTCTGATGACCTGCTCCATTCGCAGCTGCAGCTCCAGCAGGTCAAAGGGCTTTCGCATATAGTCGCAACAGCCTGCTTCATATCCCGACTTCAGGTCACGCACCTCCGTCATCGACGTCAGGAAGATCGCCGGCGTCTTCACCCCCTCATCGCGCAGATCTCGCAGAAGCTCCAGGCCGCTTCGGCCGGGAACATTCACATCCAGGAGCAAGAGATCATACCTGTTCTCATACACCGCATCATACGCCTCTTCGCTGGAGCTAAAGCCGTCTATCTTATAGCCGATGTCTTCAAGGAACTCTTCGATACTTATGCGAAGGGTGTACTCGTCTTCGAGCAGCAGTACTCTCATCGTATCTCTCCATTTACCTGTCGGGGTATATCATAATTCAAGATCATGCCGACCAGCTCTTCTTTTGAATACTCTGCCAGGCGCTCTCTGGCCTCCTCCAAAAAGAGGGCCTTGTCTTCAGGCGCCACCACATCTTTGAGATAGAGCAGCTCTTTGTCGTAATGGCTCTTATAGCCCGAAATATCGCCATACTGTTTTCGCGTGATCTCGTAGAGCTCGCTTCGTGTAAAATTGATCATAAATGACAGTTCATCCTCTTTTGATGTGAAAAGTTTCAGTCGCCGCTCAGGCATAACCATAACAAAGGCGCCGATGTCTTCTCCAGTGCCGTCTGTCATCGGCTCGTAAAAGAAGTACTTTTTATTGTGGGCCAGAACATTCTGCTGCCGCAGCGTGTCAAAGTCAATCTGCTCAAGATCCGGCAGATGTTCCGCATTATAGTGGCGATTGGCAACGATATAGTCCTTGCCTACAAAAGGGTTCTCCTGCATAAAAATCGCAACGCTGTAAAAACGCGCATCCATCAAGATATAAAGCTCTACGCCCATGTTTCGAAAATACTCTGTCGTGCTCTCAAAGAAGCCCAGCACCTCAACAAAACCGAAGCGCTTCTTGTTCCTGTAGATCGGTACGGTGGCCTTGATCCCCAAGCGCCGTCCCACCTCTATCGCCGAACGCGGATTTTTGTTTTTTAAAAAATACTGCAGGTCCGGACGATACTCATCGATCGGCATCCCGGCAAAGGCATTGTCCCAGCTGCGGGCAAATATAAGATAGTCGTCGGTAATGATCTGAGCCGGTATGGGTGTATGGGTATGTTTTTTGACCGAGTCCATCAGACTTGACAAGATGATGTACCCCTGCTCTTCGTCATTGTTTTCCATTGCGCTTATCAACGAGTCGTTATGAGCGAGAAAGAGGGCATTTCGCAAGGCATTCTCTTTGCCTTTGTCGATCTCTGAGCGCAGCATTACCGAAAGCTGGTCGCTTGTCTTCATAATGGATATTGTGCTTACCTGCTCTTTTAGCTGAAAATTCAAGACAATAAGTGCCAATACTAGAAGGAGGAAAAGAATAAAGATATTTTTTTTATTGAGCAGTTTCATTGCGATGATTATATCACTGTTTTCGATTTACACGCAGTTTTTTTTCCACAAAACGGCAGGGAAAAACGTCCTGCAGTTTTTAGCGCATTACCTGTATACAGATTTATTCTGTCGCATTTTTCAATATGTTCTCAAAATCTTTCTGCGCCTTCATCAGCTCTTGTTTCGCATTTTCATCAAGCACATGGGCGCTGCTCATCCAGTTGTAGACACTCGGAAAGCCCATAACGATCTCGTCACTTCCCTTCTCTTTGTAGAGCATCATCGTACACGGAGCAAAGGCAGCGGCTTGAGGACGCGTCTTGGCTACATTATAGATGACTTTGAGCTTGCAGATAGAGTAGCTGTTGTAAAAATCAAAAGGGCTCTCTACCGTCTCCTCTTTTGTCAGCAGGTAGTTGTACTCGGTAAAGTTGGACATCACAAACCCCATCGGCTTAAACCCGTCCTCGATCACCATCATCAGCTCGTCTTTTGTCTCTTCCCACTCATCCGGGTCCACTTCTACCGTATACATAGACAGCAGTGCTCCTTCTGCCGGGAGAGGATTGTCGCTGTCTATAAACACATGGGCATCAGGCATAGCCGTTTTGAGCGATGTGATCATCTTTTTTTCAATCTCGCTCAAGATCGGCTCAACTTCTTTAAGCCCCAGTATCTTTGACTGTGCCTTTGCAGTGAGGATGGAAACGTGGAGCTCTTTTTCTCCCTTGGCCTGGTAGATCCCCACTCCCATTGGAACAAATACACCTGCATTGGGAATCTTTTTGACAAGCTTCTCGCTCAGTTCTTCGTGAAAAACCGTCAGAAGATGAAATATCTCAAAATCGCTCTGCTGAAACTGGAGCATGAACGGACCTGTCATCTCGCTGTTTGCCGAGACAACAAAGCCGTCTGTCTCCAGCTGCTTTTCGATGCGCGCAGGCAGAGTAGTCTTGTCACTGTTGGGCGTGGAGAAGATACGCAGATCTCCTTTTGCCGCATTTTCGGCAGGAACACTGTTTTGAGCACAGCCCAGAAACACGCTCATAAGAGAGAGGGTATAGAATAACTTTTTTAGATTTGGCACAGTATGCCTCCTTGTTGTCAATTTTGATTTTTGTTTTTTTATGCCTGTTCTATTCGATCACTTATCGATAGGAATATAGGCAAAGCCTTCGTTTTGCTTGTCGATCAGACCGATGGTGGAATTGGGGAGCATGGCGACAAAGTCGTAGATATCGCTCTCCTTGAGTTTATTTCCAGCCAGCGCCGCCCTGCACATCAGAAATTTGACATCATAGGTATCGGCCATCGAGGCGATCCGTTTTTTAAACGTCGCATGGGCGGCAATAAGCTCTTTGTCATCCTTGAAGGGAGAAGTGGACGGCTCTTTTACAAAAAACTTGTACGCACCGCCATGAATGACCACGGCGACCTCAAGCTCTTTTAAACTTCCCTCATAATGCTCCTTGTTCATAGCGATGCCCTTGAGCACCTTTTGTTCAAATGATTGGAGGCTGTTTGTTGTCAGGTCAAAAACAACTTTGACAACACTGCTCTCAGCGCTTAACATTAGGGTCAATACCATGAACAGAATAATTTTTTTCATAATGAGCCTCCTTGGTAGTTCTGATGGATTCTAACTTTTAAGTGTAAAAATAGCGTAAATTTACTCCGCAGAAGCCCTGCGTAACACTGAAATATTCATAAAAGTGCCTCTATAAACTCTGATATTATTTTGCTATAATCTGTCCACTTCAACAATAGGAATACCCATGAAATCCCTCTTTGTTTCGCTCGCCTTACTGCTCAGCTCTTCACTTTTTGCTGATCAGGTCGATTTTTTTCAGGTCCAAAAGGTAAAGAAAAACGACAGCCTTAACATCCGTTCTCTTGCCTCGCACACCTCAGAAAAGATAGGCTCAATTCCTTCAAATGCCTTGTGTGTAAAAAACTACGGATGCGGAAAAGAGATCAGGTTTGAAGCATTGATGCAGATGCAAGAAGAGACCCTCAAGGCCTTTTTGGCGCAGGCCGAGCCGGAGTGGTGCTATGTTGAGTATGAGGGGAAGACGGGCTGGGCAAACCAGTACTACCTTGAAAAGAGCGTTTCTGTGTGCAAGTAAAGCTGCTATAGCGCTCTTTTCTTCCAGTCGCCTCTGCTCTTGTGCGCTCTCTCTTTGTTGAACTGTTTCAAAAGAGATTTGTCCTTCTCGTCAATGACGAGGGGGTAGATCTTCTGTTCGCCCAGAGCCGCTTTGAGCTGCCCCGGGACATCTCCGACAGCGTTGATTATAAAGGCATGCAGGTCAAAACTGTTCTGTGCAACCATACAGCTGACATACTCTTTGCCTGAGGGCGCATCATCCTTGGTCTCCGAGCTGCACTGCACGCTGATGAGACGATTTGTCTTAAAACTCAGACTCGGGCCGATAAAACGTTCGTCAAACCCGCTGTAGTCATGTTCGAAGATAAAGCCCTGTACCGGAACTGAAGCATAGTTCTCCCCCACGCAGAACCTGAGCTTCATCCCCTGCTCAAGCCTACCCAGCTCGACACAATCAATGCTTTTGTTGATAAAGTTGTTCTCTATAAAAATATATTCATTACTCACATAGGTGACGTGATCGCCTTTTTGGACAGAGGCACATCCCCCGATAAAAAGACCTGTCAGCAGTGTAAGCGTATAAAACAGTCTCATTTTCTCTCCTGTAATACTGCAAAATTCAATTCTGATTATACAAGATAATACCAAATCCTGCTAACCAGGATTTGGTATGGCGTGAGCTGAAGACTCTTCTTAAGAAAAGCAGGGATCAAGTTTGTATATAATACAGGGCACCTCTAAAATCTTGCCAACCTTAAGGAGCGTATCATGATGTTACATCCCGCAACAGTTCATTTCGCAATGGTCTTACCTCTCGTAGCCTCACTTCTTGGGGTACTCTACATCTTAACGCGCAACAAAGGGGTCTCGACACTCTCTTTGTGGGCAACGTTTTTGGCCGCTGTTGCCATGGGCATCGCCTGGTACACGGGCAGCGAGGCGGGTCCTGCTGTCTATGACTACCTCAGCGAGGAGGGGCAGGCGAAACTGCTGGAGCATAAACGGCTCGGTCTCTACCTGGCCCTCTCTTTGTGCGCGATCTTTCTTCTGCAAATACTAGGCTCCAAGCTGGGCAAGTTCATCATCGAAACCCTTGCTATAGCCCTCTTGCTGACAGCCACACTCGTCACCTTCGTCCAGGGCAATGACGGCGGCGAGATCGTTTATGAACACGGTATGCCCTTCAAAGCCTTTATGATGGAAGAGATCATAAATGATGCCGTCGCAGATGCGCAAGAGGCGCAGAGTGCAGATGAAAAGGTCGAGATCTACGAAGAGGCGGTCGAGAGTATAAAAATGCACGCCAAAGATGTAGACAAGCTCTACTCAAGTCCAACAATCGAAGAGGCCCCACAACAATGAAAACAGTATGTCTGGAAGTCCAAGATGAATTTATGGAAAGCTTTTTAAAGATGCTTCCCTTTGAAAAAGTACGCGTGCTCGAGCAGCCCTCGGCTGATGTCTACAAAGAGCTGCATGAGTCGCTGCAGGAGTACCTCAGCGGCAAGGCCGGGTTCACTCCCTACCATGAGAGCATGCGCGAGCTGGACCGGTGGCTGGCGGAAGGAAAACACGCATGAAGATTCTCAGTTCAAAACTCTACGAAGCACAGCTCAAGGTCATTCTCAGCACCTTCGCCCCCGAAGAGGCAAAAGCCTTCAAACTCTATCTGGATACGATCATCATCAATATGCCAAGCAAGGCGAAAAAGTACAAACCCTCTGTCTATTTTGATGATGAAAATGTCAAAGACATAGAGCATCAGGGCTACACGATCCCGTTTTATTACGATGAGGCTAAGGACACCTATCTTGTTCTTGGAATCATTAAAAAAATTTACAGCCCGGATAAGTGAACCGAACTTTAAGAGAAAATTTAGCATAATTATACTTGTAAAGTTGCACAAAAGCCGAAATGCTCCGTGTGTGTTATTTGGTTACAGGCGCATTTTAACTTGGATTGATTATCATCCGAAAAAGATCAATATTATTGTACCATTACGCTTGAGATACAAATAATATTGAGGGTTAGCATCGGCTAGTATCCAAATATTACCATCCAACAACCATCAGGCTAACCGCTTTATTTCGAGTCGGGAGACAAGAATGATGGGTATTGCATTTTGTAGAAAACGAACGATAGAGATATTGATCAACTTAAACAAGGAGAAAAGATGAATGAGAAAACTTCTCAAAAAGATTTAGAGACTTTGTCTAACGATAAAAGCCTTAATGAATCCAACAGAAGAGATTTTTTTAAAAAAACAGCAGCTTTTTCGATGACTGCACTGGCCGGGACCAGTCTATTGTCGGCAACAGATGCACTGGCAGATGATCCCGCTATCATGCACCATGTTCCGTGGGGACAAAAACTGGGAGATCCTGTAACTAAAAACCGTTATGGCATCCCATCTGCTTATGAGCACAACAATATCAGAAGAAACACCAAGCTCTTGGCTTCGGGTAACTTCCAAGCATCGATTGCCGTATGCCCGCTCCATGAATCTGAGGGAATCATCACACCAAACGGTCTTTTCTTCAGCCGTTCACATGGTGGTACTGCGCACATCGACCCAAACATGTTCAGACTTATGATCCACGGTCTTGTTGAAAAAGATATCGTGTTGACTCTTGATCAGCTTAAGCGTTATCCACGTGTAACACGCACTCACTTTATCGAATGCCCGGCAAACGGCGGCCAAGAGTGGAGAGGCCCTCAGTTCAACTCATTGCAGTTTGCAAAAGGCTTTATGAGTTCTGCTGAGTGGACCGGCGTCTACATCAAAACCATCCTTGAAGACCTTGGTCTCAAGCCAGATGCACGATGGATGCTTGCAGAAGGTTCAGACAACTCAGAGATGGGAAGAACGATACCTATCGACAAAGTCCTTGACGATGCGATGCTCGTATGGGGACAAAACGGAGAAGCACTTCGCCCTGAGCAGGGTTATCCGGTACGTCTACTTGTTCCGGGCTGGGAAGGCAACCTCTGTGTAAAATGGCTTAAACGTCTAGAATTCGCATCTGAGCCGTTCTACTGTAAAGAAGAGACTGCCAAATATACAGCACTTAAGAAAACAGGCAAAGCGATCCAGCACTTCTACGCCAATGAGGTCAACTCAACTGTTGTTTCTCCGTCTCCGGAAAAACCATGGACTGATCTTAAAGACGGTGATCTGATCGAGATCGAAGGCCTTGCATGGTCAGGAATGGGCACGATCACAGGTGTTGACCTCTCTTTTGACGGCGGCCGCAACTATGTTACAGCGCATCTAAAAGGTTTGGTACTTCCGAAATCATGGACACGCTGGAGCTATATGCACACCTACAAAAAAGGTGAAGTACTTCTGCTTACCTCCCGCGCAATGGATGATGCAGGTTATATCCAACCCACTGTTGACGAAGAGACAGAAATACTCGGCGTTGAGGGTGTTTACCATAGAAATGGTGTAGAAACGTGGGAAGTAACAGCAGAAGGAGAGGTAAATCATGTTCAAATTAGATCGTAAATTAATTGTTTCTGCTTCAGCAGTTACTATTGCGGCACTGTTTACAGCAGGCTGCGTTAAAAGCGAGGCAACTGCAGGTCCTGCAGAAGCCACGTATGCAAACGGCAAAGTAACCATCGACGGTGGCCTGTATTATCCGGTAGTGGATGGAAAAACAGGTCCATACCTGGTAAACACACAAAAACAGTCAGGCTTTACCTACGGTAGAACTCCGACTGCCAACGAGATCGCAGCCTGGGACAAAGATGTTATGCCTGACGGCACAGGTCTTCCTGAGGGCAGCGGCTCCGTAGAAGAGGGTGAAGAGATTTATGAGGCACAGTGCGTTATGTGTCACGGCGACTTCGGTTCAGGCGGCGGTGGATACCCGGCACTTGCACAGGGCAATGCCTACGAGGGACAAAAAACACTCACAAACCAAAGAACTACCCCGGACAAAGATGGTCCGATCCGTGTATTTGGTACGTACTGGCCACAGGCAAGTACAATGTGGTGGTACATCCAGTCCGGCATGCCACACCCTAAAACAAAAAGTCTAAGCAATGATGAGACCTATGCATTGACTGCATATATGTTAAATCTCAACCAAATGGAAATTGACGGCGAGCTTGTCGATGATGACTATGTTTTGGACAGAGAGAAGTTCTTGAAGATCAAAATGCCAAACGAAAAAGGCTTCGAGCCGAACATCGACGGCCCTACTGCGCTTGAAGACGTGCGTGCTTACTACAGTGTACCAGAAAACTTTGGTGCACAAAAAGTCAAGCCTAGCGAGCGCTGTATGACAGACTGCCAAAAAGAGACAGCAAAAGTTGCTACTATCCAAAACGGCGGTATTTCTGACTTCCTTCCTCCGATCTCAGTCGTAAGAGATCTCCCGGTAGAAGAGGGCGAAACAGTAGCGGGCAAAGATGACTATGAGTCTTCATGTGCGGTGTGCCACGTTGATTCAAGTATGGGAGCACCTGCCGTAGGCGACAAGGCAGCCTGGGAAAAACTAAAAGGAAAAGGCGTTGACGCAATCCTTGCAAACGCTATCAACGGGTTTGGCGGCATGCCACCACGTGGCGGCACCGACCTGTCTGATGCAAAAATGAAAGACGCCGTTGACTATATGATCAACGCCAGCAAATAAAAAAGGAATTAACATGCAAAGAAGAAAATTTTTAAGTTTGGGTGCGATAGCAGCTGCTGCTATGGTACCGGCAAGTCTAGTTGCAGAAGATTTCAGAGCAACTAAACCGGATGTTTGGACTTCACACACGGTTGATGATTCTATCAAGAAGCTTTACGGCTCAAACACATTCATCGCAGAGGGCATCAAGCTTACTGCGCCGGACGTAGCAAGTAACGGCGGAGCGATCCCGGTAGATGTCTCTTCGGACATTCCTGCCAAATCAGTTGCGATTTTTCAAGATGCAAACCCTGAAAGTGCAGTAGCAGTTTTCACCGTACGCGAAGGCGGAATTGTTGACTATTCACTAAAGATCAAGATGAGAACTTCGGGAACAATCACTGTTGTTCTAGAAGGACGTGACGGCAAACTGTACTCAGCGACTAAAACACTTGACGTAGCACTTGGTGGTTGTGAAGGCTGATACACGCCTGCACAACAATAGAACTAACAACACAAAGGATATCTCCGAAAACCGTGAAAAATCTCACAGTTTTTGAGAGCAAAATTGATTAAATAAGGAATCAACATGAAAATCAAAGCAAAATTAAAAGGCGATGTTACAGAGGTCAAGGTGCAAGCACAACACGAGATGCTTCCATATGACGCTGCAAAAAAGAAAGGCATTCCTGCAAACTTTATTACGTACATGACAGCAACTGTCAACAGTAAAATTGTATTTGAGATGTCATCAAGCCAGTTTCTATCAAAAAACCCAATTATCAAGTTCTCATTCAAAGGTGCAAAGGCCGGCGACAATATCTCCATGACCTGGATAGACCTTCTAGGCAACACTGTCACTTCAGACGCTGAAATCCGGTAGTTCTACTTGAATTCATAAGGTTCACAGAGCACTCAGCTCTGAGGACTTTTCATATCGAATGAAAGATAATCACTTGCATAACTCAATCAAAAAAATCCTCTTTTTACTTCTATCGCTTCAGTTTTCGCTTCTGGCAAGAGAAATAAACATTGACGCTATTATTTCGGCTGCAAAAAAAACAGACAAACATACTCTCGTCTTTTTGCACAAGACCGACTGCGGTTACTGCGACAGTATGATCATTTTTACCCTCGATGACGATGCCGTAAGAGGCCTGATAGAAAAAGAGTTTGTCTTTGTAGATATCAACATTAGCGACAAAGACAGTGTGCGCTATAAAGGATTCGCAGGCAATGGCCGAGAGTTTGCAAAGATGCTCGGCTATGATTTTTACCCCTCCACCGTCTTTATCAACACCCAAAATGAGGTCGTTTTTGGTGTCCCGGGAAAACAGGAAGAAAACGATTTTTTCATTCTCCTGAACTATGTCAAAACCATGTCATACAAAACTATGGACCTTCAGTCCTATGGCAACATCTACGATTTTGAAAAAGAATTTTAAGCCGCTCGCCGAAGTTTTATGAGCGCGAAAGAAAGCATAATGTCGCACCAAGCAGTTGGAAAAGTTTTAGAACTCTTTGTCTCGATAAAAGGTGAAGAGGGCCGAGCAGGAAAAGACATGATTAGCCTTGATGAACCTGGCGTTATCGGGGACAAGTTCTACAACAAGGACCTTGCGCGCTCCATCCTCATCAGCTCCCAAGAGAGTTATCTCTTGGCGCAGGAGCACAAGATTGAGCTTCCCTATGGCGCTCTGGGCGAGAACATAATGATCGACTACAACCTCTACCATCTCAAAGCCGGTGACAGGATTGCCATTGGGGAGGCACTGCTCGAGATAACCCAAAACTGTACCCTTTGCAAGGGCCTCTCAAAAGCAGACGACAGGCTTCCCGATCTTCTAAAAGAGTACCGGGGCATATTTGCGAAAACAATTTCTCCCGCTACAATCAAAAAAGGCGATACAGTCCGTATCTGATTAGTAAACAAATCGTCTTAAAAACTTTTTTTAAAGTATTTAAATGCCTAATTTAGATACCATTTTCGATCATAGCAAAACATTCAAAAAACAAGGATAACAATGAAAAGAATATTCACACTCTTAGCCGCTGCTTTTGCAGCAATGTTACTAACAGCATGTTCAGCTACGGCTCCAAGCGTTGCAGGAGGAAATGACGGTCAAGATATCCGTATTTTTACAACAGACAACGCAGAAGGTGCGATAACTACAGCTACTATAGAAAGCGCTTTCAGCAAGGCCGGTTTTATTATAGACGGCAACAACAACATGAACGCACCTTTCAAGCCAAGATTTGGAAAAACCTTTTATGAGACCTACCACCTTTTTACGGTTCACAGCCCTAAACATGTAGTGGCCCTTGTCAAAGACTATCCAAGCATCGGTTTGCTTTCTCCGCTAAGCATGTCTATCTATTCAAATGATGAAAAAAAGACAATGAACATCTCTTCATTGACGCTCAGAGGGATGTCAAGAATCACGCAGATCCCGATGGACAATCCAGACCTTATCTCTTACGCGAAGTTCCTCGAAGAAGCACTTGAAAAAGCACTCCCAGGCGGCAAGTTCCAAAAACTTGACTACACCAATGTTGCAGATATGAGCCAGTCGCTTGCAACAACCTTTGAAGTTAAATTTGAAGGGGATACTCCAGAAGAGAGACTCGACGCCAAAGATGACTTTGAGGCAGAATTTGAAGGCGAACTAGAGCCTATCGGCTTTTTGTTCCCGGGTTTTGTTGACCTGAACAGCGAGTTCAGCGAAGCGGGCTACAAAGCCTTTGAGTTTTATGACACCTACTCGATCTGCAAGCTTGATGTTATCTACCCAATCCACCAGAAACACCCCGAAGTCGGTGCATTTGCCCCGTGTACCTTCCATATCTACAAGTACAAAACCGATCCAAAAGTCTACATGGGATTCCCCTCAGTCGACAACTGGATCACAGCAACTGATTTGGATATCGAAGACAAGAAGACTTTCGGTACACTTATCGAAGCACAAAAACTGATTGAAGATATCGTCAAAGAGATCACCGAATAACAACCCTGCACCTCTGCTTAAAGCAGAGGTGCATTTTAGCCTTCAACGCATCAAGGCATGCAAAGAATTGGGCTTAGTAAAGCCCAGCTCTTTGCATGCTTAACGATTCATATCTTAAAAAAAAGGCCTCACATGAAACCGATTACAAAACTCCTTGCTATAGCGCTCCTTGCTGTAACTGCCTACAGTGCTCCGCAAAAAGGCGACGCTCCATTTACGCCCTCAGACAACAAGAAGCTGGCCGTTGTCTACACCTTTGACAAAAACATTGATGAAGAGTTCTTTTCTTTTGTAAAAAAGGATTTGAAAGAATTGGGCTATTTCCTAAGCGACCAGCACCAAAATGTCCAAGCGGTCTATGCGAACAACTTCGGCTCAACAAAGCTGAACAACCTCGCCTTTACCCCGATGATGCATGAAGAGACCATCCGTCCTCTTCTTAACAAAGACCCGCGCTTGGCCGGATTTTCCCCTTTTAACCTCCTGACCTTCCGAAAAGAGTCGGACATGAAGACGGTGATTTCGCATCTGACACCCGAAGCGATGCTCGACATCCTAGAGATCGATGACAAAGAGCTTCGGGCAAGTTTCACTAAGTCGTTTGAGCCGCTCAGCAAGGCAATCACCGAGAAGTTTGGCGCCGAAAAAAGCTATGCCGATCTCAAAGGCCGCGCTGAAGATACGATGATGAATTTTGAAATTCCCTTTGAAGAGCCCGAAGACATCGATGACTTTTTGGAAGAGTTTGAGCAGCAGTTTCGAACCGCTTTTGAAGAGAAAGGCTACATCATCGCCGGCTTCTATAATGTAAAATGGAGCTTCAACAGTGATGAAGATGTCATGCCCGAGTATAACTCGTTCTGGACCTTTTCACTTTGCCACATCCCCTTCTCTTACAACGTCTTTGACGGTGACAGCCCGCTTCCTTTAGCCGGTATCTTTGCCCCATGCTCAATGTATGTCTATGTTCGCAAGGGCGAGAACAAAGTCGTCATAGGTATGCCGACGCTAGGTGCCTGGGCAGGTGCACTCAACATCACTGACCCGAAAAAACTAGAGAAGATCAACCAGCTTGATGTCGAGATTCCCGCTATTATCAAAAGTATCGGCGGAATCTCCGTGCCAAATGGCAATCCGCTGACAAGAAAATAAATCCTGCTATAGCACCTTTTCTCTTTTCTGCTTACACCTCTGGCGAGGTGTAAGCCATACATCAGCCCGACATAAAAATACAATATCTGAGTTAGTGAAAACAGCTACTCCGCATCTTTGAGTTCAGCATAAAGCTTTGTATACTTTTCAACACTGTTACGGGTCGGTTTTGTCCGTATGGACAGATAGCTCGGCTTGCCCTCTCTGTCAACACGCCTCAGAACAGTTGAATAAACCCAATAATAACCCGTATCCTTACGTCTATTGACGACAAAGCCTGTCCAGAAGCCATTTGTCTCGACATCGTCCCACAAGCCCTTAAAGGCTGCTCTTGGCATATCAGGATGCCGGACAATACTATGAGGCTGCCCAAGGAGCTCATCGAGTGAATAGCCTGCTATCTCACAAAAAAGGGCATTCGCATAGATGATGATGCCTCTCGCATCTGTTTCACTCAGGATATAAGCACTGTCAGGGTAATGCCACTCATCAGTTTTTGGATCTTTATAAATATTAGACATAACGATCTCTTTATAACTCTATGCTAGAGTAGGATATCAATACTTAACTATATCCACAAAAACTACAAAAGAGTATTAAACAGTGAAAACAGACGGACCAAAAAAAGAGAGGCATGCGTTCCACCTCAGAGAGGAATGGAACGAGAAAAAAAAGGGGGTGAAGAGTTATTTAAATGCGCGTGAGAGGTCTTTTTCGATGGCACCTGGAACGGTTGCGATCTTCATAAATTCACCCATTGTCAACTGCGGGTAAGAAACCGCGAGATAGAACTTGGGTGCAAGAATACGCGCTTCGTTGTTCTCGATCAGAACAGTATACGGCAGCAACCCGGAGTTATGTGTACCGATCTTTTCAGGAAACTTCGCCGTGCGCTTGTCAAGGTCATAACCGACAAGGTATTTTCCCTCAGCAATTTTCAGCGTAAACAGGTGCAATGCGCCTTTTTTATAGGTTTGAGCCTTTTTCATCAGCTCTTCACTGTCACCTTCGCCGATAACCACACTGTCCTGATAGTAAGGCATTCCTACCATAAAGTGGTAGTCCGCCAGTGCAGCATACTCCCACTTATCAGAAGTCTCGTTCAAGCTACCAAGCGCGCTGTTCAAACGCTCTTTAATCGCATTGAGCGCCGCGTAGTCTGCTTCGTTTTGCATAAATGCCTTGCCAAAGTAAACAGGGTTGGAAACAGAGATCTTGTTTCTTCCTGCATCGACCAAAACACGTCCTATAGCAGCAAAACCGCGGCCCGGCTTGTTAGCCATTGCCTTCATAGTCTCATTGGTGTAGATAACCGTCTGAAGCTTCTCTTTTGGGTTAACCTCAAAACTGCCGAGCACTTCAAATCCGGCAGTGCCAAGCTTGGCACTCACCTCTTCCGCACTCATCATCGCACCGATCAGATAGGCGTGAGCCTCTTTGGGTGCCGCCTCTTCGCCCGCGCTCAGCGATTGCGTACTGCAACCGCTAAAACCCATTGCCAAAATAAGTGCAAATGTACTTAGAACTTTTCTCATTTAAGTTTTGCTCCAAGACCGTCCATGATGCTGATGATCTCTTTGTCAAGTGCACGAATAGAAGCAATCTGCTTTGTGTCAGTGATGGCAGCCGCTGCGATCCAGTTTTCTAGGTAAGGCATACCGATGTGCAGAACATTTTTGCCTTTTTCGACATACATGTACATTGAACACGGAGCAAAAGCACCTGCTTGTGCGCTGCCGTGGTTAAACAGACCGTACGAGAAGTAGAAATGGCACAGTGAATAGACGAAATACGCATCATACTTAGGAAAAGGCATTTCTAGATCAGCAAAGGCCTCTTTGTAGTTCTTGTAACCCGCGATGATGTACTTGTTTTCTTCAAATGCCGCTTCGAACTCTTCCTGAAAGCTGTCGATAAATTCTGAAAGATCATCCGAGCGGTCGAACTCAAGCTCGAACTCCATCAATGTCTTTGCAGGAAGCTTGTCAAAGCTAACTGCTTCTCTTTTTCCGCCGATCTCTGCGTCGACAAGCGCGTCAAGAGGCTTGAACGATGCAATAAACTTTTCACGAACATCTTTATCCGTAGCGCCGACGATGTCCAGCATAACTTCGGGATTGACATGCCCTACGCGGGTAACATCTTCGTTAGCATACTTGTAGATGTGCAGGTTGAACGGAGAAAACCCGCCAAGTCTCGGCTCTTTGCTCAAAAGCTCATTAAGAAGCTCGTCATTGCCGACAGAGAAGAAGCCCAGGTTGTCAAGGCTCTTGTTAAAGCCCGGCTCTTCGCTGTACTTTGTCGCGTAAGCGTCATTGATGCGTTCATGCGGATCAGAAAGCACAAAACCGATATCCTCAATCTTGTTGTTGATCATCTCGTTGTAAGCGTGCTCTGCGTCACCCTTAACCGCATTGAAGTAAATACCGTCTCTTGCCACCGCCGCGCTGCTCATAAGCAGTAGGGCAAGTGCCGCTGTTTTAAGTGTTTTTGTAAACATTTTTTCTTCCTCGTTTTTGGAAATTTGTATCAAGCATCATACCACACCTAGGATAAACGCTTTTCATAATTCAAGGCCTTATGCCCGCTTTCTTTTACTGTTGGTAACAATTGAAACACAGTAGCCCGCTATCATAACATAAATAGATGCGTATTATTACTTAG
>JACUTT010000042.1 GCA_014859655.1 Campylobacterales bacterium | reverse complement strand
TCGGATCATAAAGACCTACTGGATCCACTAAATTAACAGGATCATTCAAAACATATCCATAAAGTGAAGTATCCCCGCCATCAAATCCAATAGGATCTTTAGCCGTCCACTTCCCAGTTTCGGTATCATAGTCACGATAACCAAACCGTGTCAGTCTCGTGTCCTCGTCGTATAGCCCACCTGCAAAGCCAAACGGTACTTTTAGTTCAGGATTGCTATCTTCATAGATATCACCAAAGGTGTCATAGACAATCGATTTGACTATTGTACCCTCTTCATCAGCTATGGCTTTGAGTGTTCCGACCTGGTCATAAGCTAGGTAGTAGCGTTGGCCTTTGTAGCTCATGGCATATGGCGTACGCTGACCCGCATACTCAAATCTTTGAATGAGATTATCATTACCATCGTAAATTGCCAGCAGTGTTGTCAGATCTTGCCAGAGATATTTTTCGGTGATGATTCCGTTTACTTTTTTAGCTACACGCTGGTTATTGGCATTATGTGAATACTCGATTATAGTTCCATTTTCCAGAACTACGCTGCGTAGTTCACCGAGTGTACCATAATGGTATTGCGTTGTCCCGCGAGGTGTCACTCTGCTGCTTAGATATCCATCTTCATCATAGGCATACAGCGTCTCACCAACCTTCTCTAGTTGGTCTTCTACCGTATAACTACTGTCAATGCTCACTTTCTTTACTTGATACTCGTCTAAATGATAATGGCCCTGTCCTTTGTTCTTCTCTACATTTGCACCGAGATGTTTACCGGGATGCGGCACTAAACCATATCCTTCTTTGTGAATACGGTTACCGTTGGCATCATACGTATAGGACTCTATCAGCTTCTTATTCTCAAGAACAGTGAGCAATCTGCCTACATCGTCATAGATATAGGAGTATGTTTTTGCTTTTTTGTCACCGTGTTCAGTTTTTTGAAGAATCTGTCCTTTGGCATTGCGTTCATTGATTGTATAGCCAAAGAGCTCTTTTCCATTTACTTTGAGTATTGAAGACTCTGCTTCGCCATAACTATTGCTGGCTATTGTCTGAATATAACTTGTATCAGTAATCGATTCGATGAGACCATTCTCGACATTACGTTCTATGATAGCGCTGCCGCTTTGTACTAGAAGATTGTCTGCATCGTAATTCAATACTTGTAGATTATCAGCATAGCTAATGCTATCTGGCTGGAAAAAGTTATTATAGGTGTACCCGATACTTGCATTGAGAATACCGGTGTAGTCCATTCGTGTAATCAGATCCCCATCATAGGTATAATTAACCTGCGCTGCATCACTTTGAATAGAAGCTATCTTGCCACCGCAATCGTATGCATAGCTATAGGTTCGCTCCGGTGTTACGGTTTGAGTTCGTTCACCATTGACATAGCTGTGCTTGACAATGTTACCCGATGGACGGGTAGTCTGGATCAAGCGGCGCTGTTTGTCATAGAGGTATTGGGTAGTCTTCTTAAGTGGAGATGTCGCTGATATCTTTTTGTTTACACCATTATATGTAAATTCAAAGTCGGCTGGCATAGGGGTCGTCAGGCGTAGCATGTTACCGTTGGCATCGTAACTAAAATAACTACTATGCCCATCAGCATAAGCAGTTTCAACGACTCTACCACGCTGATCGTATGAGAACCTGGTTATTTTGCCGGAAGGGTCTTTTAGTGAAATGAGATTACCGTGTGGGTCGTAGCTGTACCGGGCAACTCTCTCACCTTGGCGAACCTCAGTAACTCGTCCTTGGTCATCATAATTATAGTATTCTTCTTCAAGCCCTGAAGATTGAATGTTTGTTAGTAGACCTGTCACAGCGTCATAATTGAAGCGAGTGTATTTACCTAGTGCAGAGGTGAGTGATTTAGTCTGTGTTTGTAGGTCTTCATAGAAATCTGATGTACTGCCATTCTTGCTTGTTTGTACTTTTTTTCCTATAACCATTCCATCACCGTTATATGTATAGTCGATATTGTAAGCAGTTTCGCTCGTTAAACCGGAAGGCTGAACGGTTGTAACGGAAGTCCGTACATCATTGTCTGTCAGTGGATCGGTACCGAAACTCTCTATGCGGTTTACGCCGCATTCTTTCCTTGTTTTTTGTGAGCGGTCTGCCGATGTGATGACAACAACTTCTTCTCCATTAGGACGCTTGATGACAGAGCGCTGTTCATTGTTCTCAAGTGGATAGTTGGTGAAAACCATCTTATCACCTTCGGCAAGTATCATAGAGCTTTGGGTCATTGCGCCGTTCGTTAGTGTGTCAAAACTCCAAATGCCATACTCTGCATCAACAATTTCTACAATTTTTCCTTCTTTGCTAAAACGATGAGTAAAGACATTACCGTTTGGTTCACTCTCTTCAACCATCAACGCTTGCTCATCATACACGAATGCATAAGAACTCCCGTCGGCATAACTGATGGCTTCAAGCATACCGGAGTCATTGAAGCGTAAAGTAGTCACCTGTCCGGTATGAGCAATAATTTTACTGGCATTACCATGCTCATCGTAGATGATTTCTGTTACATTTGCAAATCGATCAGTGTGAGACATAACTTTACCCGCATCGTTATAAGCAAATGTGGAGATTGTCTGCTTACTAAGTGTTTCTCTGCTTAGAAGATGACGTCCTTCACTATCAAACAGATAACTCACACCCTGTTGAGCGTAAACAATGTATTTCTCCTCATCAGCGATATATGTCGCGCCAATGGCCTCCTTCGAACCATTGCCATAATAAAGTATGCCGTTTTTATAGGCATGCACACCACTTAATGTCCAGCCCGGAGCGATTGCATTGGGATGCCTCTCATTGTTTTCAAAAGCATTTCTAGAGCTGTAATGCAAAGTCATCGAAGTACCGTCTACAGTAATATCCTCATGGAATACCCCGTTTTTTGGTACGACATATGAAGCAACTGGCTGTTGGCAATCGTCCGGTGTCTCTTGTGTAACTACACATCGATAATCGCTAATGCATTCGTGACGCTCTTGCTGGATGATTCCTTTGTTTTCCAAACACTGTTGGGACATATCTTCACTATCATTCCAAAGTGATGTGATTAATTGGTTGTCAGCTAATTCCGGAAACTCTATGTCAGGAAGACTGCATGTCTTTTTAACGCAGCGGTACTCATTTTGGCATGTTTGTCTCTGGTTTTGGACGGTTCCTTCCTCATTGCTACACTCCATGGTGCGATCTTGGCCTTGATTCCACGTGAATAGAACTTCTTCAAAGTTCTCCAGTGCTGGATAGTCTATATCAGTCTCATTACATTCGCCAATGGCATAAACACGCTTTACCTGTTTAGTTTGCAAGAAGCCACCGTAAAGATCAACGTCATAAGTTATACCTGCGCTAAGGCCATAGCAGTATCCGCTGATTGCACGTCCGTTTACTGCTACTGTAGTTGCCCCGTTGTAAGCAGGATAAGCCGTTTCGGATTCAGAAACAATTTCCTCGCTAAGTAGTTCATACCCTTGAGGTACTTCTGGGTCAAATGATTCTATAGGTAAGCCATCGGGAAGGTTACATGGTGGAATAGGGTCTGTCCAGTATCCTCTTGATTTGAGAAATGCTGTACCTTGTGCTTTACTGTAAGCAGGACAGCCTTCAGCCCAAGAAAATACTGCCTTCTCTCTGTTTTTATAAATCGACAATCACCTGTACTTACGCTTCCTGTTACGGTTATATTGGCGTCATAGGCCCATACTAAAGATGTACAGAACAACCAAAGACTTAATAAATACTTCATGAAACTCCCTAATCTGCAAAATTGTCAACAGTATGTCATGAATAGTATAAGATATATATTAACCAATAAAAATATCTTATAGTATGATATCAAAAGTTACATTTCATGAGAATGATCCAAACTAGTTAAATCCCAATAAATAGAAGGTGTCTTTTATAATAGTCTGAAAATGAAAATAAACTCCAGGCTCATTTAATTTCGCCTCTGTGTCCCATAAAGTGTTGACAGATCAACAGATATTTGCTTACTCCCTCATAGTCTATAATATTTTTAGCATCAGATTCATTGATAACTGTAGATAGCTCCACAAGGTTTAGATCATTGTTTTCATTAACTGTGAACTCACTCTTTAGCAAACTTTTATTTTGACCGACATGCTCACCCTTAGTATATATATGACCTACTTTATACTTATATCTCATCATCTCTGGAGATAAAAGTTGTGAAAAGTATTTATTTGTTTTTATATTTTTGAAGATTGCTTTGTAGTAGTTAGGATGCTCTTTGATATTGATGTCAGTAACTATGACAAATTCAAATGGTTGATTGGGAAATTTTGAGAAGAAATCGAGGATTGTTGAATTGTTTTGTGACAAATCTCAATCCTCCAGTAACATTTTTTATTGTTGAGTAACTTTTGTTCTTGTTAATGACAATCAGGTGCGGTAGTCCGCATTGATCTTGACGTACTCGTATCCGAGGTCGCAGCCGTAGGCCGTAAATTCGCCCTCGCCAAGGCCAATATCACAGAAGATCGTAAACTCCGGCAACTTCATCACCTTGGCCGCTTTTTCTTCCATTGCCGCGTCAAAGTGGAGCTTTCCTTTTTCGTAGACGCACAGGTCGTTAAAGCTGACACTCAAGGTCGCCTCGTCGCATGCTATCCCGCTCGCACCGATTGTCGAAGCGATGCGTCCCCAGTTGGGGTCTTCGCCGAAGAGCGCTGTCTTGACCAGAAGCGAATCGCTCAGCGCCTTTGCCGCGATCTCGGCTTCGCGTGCGTCTTTTGCCCCGGTCACGACATACTCGACAAGTTTTGTCGCGCCCTCGCCGTCTCTGACCATCTCCAGAGCGAGAAAGTGCATAACACGTCGCAGCCCCTCTGTAAAAAGTTCTTTGTCAAAGACACCGCTTTTGCGGTTTGACAGAAGCAAAAGCGTGTCGTTTGTAGAGGTGTCTCCGTCGACACTGATCGCATTGAAGGTTGTTTTTGTAAGCTCGTTCAGTATCTCCTGCATCATAGCAGCCTCAACATCGGCGTCGGTAGTGATAAAGCAGAGCATTGTCGCCATCGCGGGGTTGATCATTCCCGCACCCTTGGCCATCGCTCCGATACTGAAGCTGCCGCTCTCGCATTCAACATCAAAGGCAATACTCTTTGAGAAGGTATCTGTCGTCATAATCGCTGCAGAAGCCGAGGCCGGCTCTTTTTTGCTCAGGTCAAAACCGCAGGCACCCTCGAGTATCTTCTGTTTTGGAAGCCTGACACCGATGACGCCGGTCGAGCTCATCACCGGATTTTCGATCTGTGGGAACTTTTTTTTCATTCCCTCCAGGACTTCGCAGATGTCCTCTATCCCCTCCGGTCCTGTCATGGCATTGGCATTTTTGGAGTTTATCAATACAAAGTTTGTCTTGAACTTTCCGAGCGCACGAAAATGCCGAATAGGCGCTGCCGTCATCTTGTTTGTTGTAAAGACAGAGGCAACTTCGCACAGGGTGTCGGAGTAGATAAAGGCAATATCTTTTTGTCCCTCGCGTTTCAAACCAATGGCAATACCGTCGGCGTAAAAGCCTTCTGCTGCACATACACCCTTGTTATTGGGCACAATCTTAGACATATTTAAGCTCCTCAGGCTTGACTCTTTTTTTGATCATATTTTTTGTGATAGTGATGCCTTTTTGTGTTCCGATCAGTAGCAGTTTTGACTCGCTTGTCACCAGAACATCACCCTTTGGCATAGGGCTGAACTTGCCGTCTTTTTTACGGATACCGACCACAGAGACATTTGCGATCTGGCGAAGATGGGTCTCTTTGAGCTTTTTCAGCACCATCCATGAGTACCTGGGCACTTCAACCTCTTCCATGTCCAGAGGCGTATCGGAGCGGTACATAAACTCTTCGAGAAGATTTTCCATCTCCGGATGCGCTGCCATAGCGGTCACACGCTGGGCGGTGAGCTTTGTAGGGGTGACGACGGTATTCGCACCCAGTTTTTTCAGCTTTTCAAGGTCCGAGGTGTTATAGGCGCTGCTGATGACGTTGTAGGGCACGGGGATCTCATGCTCTTTTTCAAACAGACGCACAGAGGCAATAAGCGCGATGTTGTCCGCGATCGAGTGCGAGAGGGTGATGAGACCTTTGGCTGAGCTGAGATGCGCTTTTAGCATGGCAAGTTCCGTATGCGGTTCGCCCGTTATAAAATAGGGATACCTATACTCATGCGCCCACTTCTCCAAATCACCGCTGGGATCGATGACCACAAAGGGAATATGGCTTTTTAGCAGCTGTTTGCTCACCTCAATGGTGTACTCGTTGTGATAACAGATGACAAAATGGTTTTTCAGACGTGCAATCTTGTATAACATACTGCGCTCCTTTAATATTCGTAGCAGCTCGCCCCGGTTAAGCTCCGCGACCATAATACCTATCGCCAAAGAGAAGATGGCAAAGCCCGCGATGATCAGTGTGATCGTAAAGATACGCCCCATGTCCGATATCGTACCCATCTCACCGAAACCGACCGAGGTGAAGGTGATGCCTGTCTGATAGATCGCATCCATCAAGGTAAAATTGTCTATGAGCACATAGCCAAAAGTGCCGATCATCATGATGACAATAGTTAAGATTACAGGTAAACGGAAAGCTTTGAGTTGCCCATACAGATCAGGCAGAATGGAGGTGTGAGGTTTGGGAGCGGGCTCCCAGTGAAGTGCAGCCCGGATCTTACGAAACAGGTTCAATTCATAATCTTGGTGCTACGAATTTTTCTTCATAGTACGTAACTCAGATGCAGCGATCTTTATTTTACGTGTTGTTCCGTCTTCTAAAGTAATACGGACAGTGCGCAGGTTCGGTAAAAAACGTCTTTTGGTTCTGTTTTTAGCGTGTGAAACATTGTTCCCAGCCATTGGACCTTTTCCGCTAATAGCACATTTTCTTGCCATTGTGAGGCTCCTTGGATAAATTAATTGGGGAATTGTACTTAGCTTTAGCATAAGGCGGGCTTAAGCGCTCTTGCAATCTTTTCAGGGCACCTTAACGGAAGGAATATATACAATTCAGCTTAAGCTGATAAAATAAAAAAACTAATCTCATGGGAGCAATCGTTTGATCAAACACGAAGATATTCAAGCCTACATACATACTATCCCGCCCTCTCCTGTCGTATTAAAGAAGGTCTTGGATTGGCTGGACAAGGGCGAACTGACAAAGGCTGCAAGTGAGGCGGCGGAAGATGGCGCCCTTAAGCTCTACCTGCAAAACATCGTCAACAAGCCGATATACGGCTTCAAAAACGACATCAAAGCCGTGGGGCAGATATTTGGTGTCTTGGGTCTTGCCCAGGCGGAACAGATCATCTACAACTACATGATCTCTCTTCTCGCTCCTGCACGCTGGGAGCTTTTCACGCTAAGCACCAAAGAATTTTCGCAGATCCAGGACAATCTCGGTGTCATGTGGAAGCGTATCCTTGAACATAAACAGATCAAGGAGAAGGAGATCTATTCAGCCATCTCCCTTCTTCCCGCTGCCATCATCGTCTGCGAGGCACTTTTTAAGTCCAAAAAAGAGGAAGTATCTTTGCTGCGCAGCGCCAAAGAGATCGACTACAACACGATCCTAAAGCGCCTAAGCGGCATGGATCTTTTTGATCTGTGTGCACAGATCGCTGCTGCCTGGGAGATGCCTGAGATCATCTCAACAATCGTTCTCTGCTCAAAAGGCACAAATGAAGAAACAAATGAAGATATTGTTGAGCTTTCAAAATGGATGCACCTGCTCTTTTTCTACCAGCTTTCTCAACCCTCAGCGGTCGAAGCGGGTTTGAATGATTTTATTGCGTTCAACATCGACTATGTAGAAGATATTTATGAAGAATTTCAGGAAGTGGTGATAGACGAATGCGCGCAGTAGTAAAAAACGGTATCGGTGTTTTTCACCCTCAGGGATTTTTGGACGGGACCACGGCACCTGCACTTCTGACGATAGAAGACGTCAAGGCAACGCAGAGCCTGAATATCAACATGATACTGCTCTCTTTAAAGAAGGTCGTCTTTTTCAATAAGAACGGCCTAGATATTTTTGTCAAACTTCTTGAATCCCTGCACGAGAGATCAGGAATTATTGTCGGTTTGTGCGACTATGATGAAAAAAAGTATGCCTCTATCCAAAAGTTTTACAGTGTGGATATGAACTTCTCGCTTTTTAGAACGGAGAAGATCGCTTCCTTGTTCGCACCTAGTATGCAAGAGAGTACGCAGAAGAAGAGTATACTTGTCTGGCATGAGGATCCCTCGCAGCGCTCCTCTTTGGCCATTGAGCTTTTTGACCGGGGGCATACCCCTGTCATGTGCCAAAGTGAGAGTGAGTTTTTACAGAAGAAAGGCCAGGCTGATCTTTACGAAGAGATCATCTTTAACACCTATTTGGGACAGCTAGGTTCCAAGATCGCCACGCGGGTCACCGGAAATGCCATCATCTACACCATAGCCGACTTTTTAGATGCGCAGATCGTGCGCAGTTTTGACATGACCTACCACACCAGCTCGCTCAATGTGGGCTTTACCCTCTTTATCTTCGACGCCTATAAAGTCGTCTCGATGAACGTCCACGGTCTGAACTTCTTCTCAAAACTTTCTACTGCTGCGGCGGAGTTTGGAGCCAACATCTGTATCGTCGGCATGAGCTTTCAAAAAACCCCTGCAAACTTTAAAACCGAACTTGAAGATGCGGGGCTGATCTTTTTTGAGAACATGGATGATATCTTGAAAGACAAAGAACTTTTAAAAGAGCTCGGCGGAAGCGGAGGGGCCACGAAGAATACCAAACGTGCACTCACCAAGGTCCTCGTCAATGAACTTCCACGTTTTATCAATGCGACCGTAAACACGATGGAGATGATGACCAACTCCAAGGCCGAAAAACAAGAGGTTAAGGTAGACCTGCTGCGCATCGCACAGACAAAGGATAAGGTTGCGAGTTCCATCGGGTTTTACGGAGAACTCAACGGCCTGGTGATCCTAGTCTTCCCTATAACTATCGCGAAAAAAGCCTGTGAACTGCTTCTGGGCGAAAAGACCGACAATATCGAAGACATCCTCGATACTCTCGCCGAGTTTGTCAATATCATCGCAGGAAGGGTTAAGTCTCTTCTTGGCGAGCACAATATCCGTGTGGACATCACCCTGCCGCGCACCTATGAGCACATCGAGGATCTTCTCTCAACAGTGGATGCGCGAAAAGGGGTACAGGTCAATCTTGGCTTTGAAAACGAAAGTTTTACTTTCTTTTTGACACGATAATGCCCAAGACTTCTCTTTTCAGCAGGCCCGCTGTCAAAAAGCTTCTACTTGCCTATATCGTCGCTATGATACTTGTTCTTGCCTATTTTGTTCTGCGGACTCTTTTCCAAGAGCAGAAGGAAATGGAGTTTATGGAGTTTAACACGCGCACTGAGGCAGCCCTTGAGCAGAACAGCACAGAGAGCGCTATAGCAGAAAAGAAATTTATGCTCTTGCCGAGATAAACCCTACTCGCTCGTTACGATATACAAAGATTCGTGGTTAAGCTTTTTCAAGATATCCATCACAGAAACAAAGTCCTGAAACCTTGACTCTTTGTCGCTACGCAGGACGACAATATCCGTTTTCGAGAGCTCGAGCAGTCTTGATCTCAGTTCAGAAAGCTCCACGCGCTCCTTCTCAAAAAAGATCTCTCCCTTTTTGGTCACGTAAATCGTCACCTCTTTCTCATTTGACTTTTTCTCAGCCGATTTGGCTTCGGGAAGATCGACGGGTATGATCCCCTGTCGGATAAATGTTGCCGTCGTCAGCACCATCACCAAAAGCACGAGCATGATATCGATAAAAGGAATGACATTCATGGATGACATCGGTTTGCGTTTCATCATCGTCTCCTTTTATTTAGCTTTGTGTTCGATATCCCAGTAGGCCAAAATACGCTCCATCTTGCGCAAAAGCACGTTGTAGAATATTCCCGAAGGTATCGCGACGACCAGTCCCATCGCCGTAGCCTTGAGCGCCAGCGCCAGACCGCTCATAATCTGCTTGGTTTCCACTGCTCCGCTCTCGCCCAGGGCGTAAAAGGTCAGCATGATCCCCAGAACCGTTCCCAAAAGACCGATATAGGGCGCATTGACGGTGATCGTGGCGAGGGTTGAGACATTGTTGGCAAGGTCGAGTTCAAGCTTGTCGCGATTGTCATGCGTTTTAACATCGATGTCGCTGTAAACCATCAAGCGCTCTATAAATACCCAAAGCGAGAGGATACTCATCACGATCAGCAGTCCGATGACACCGTAATCGATGCCGCTCTCTGCTATTTTTGTCCATTCAGCTGTTTCCACGCATACTCCTGCTTGTAAGATCCAGGCTTATTGTTGTGCCCTGGCCTTTGTTTGAATCTACATAAATCGAAATCTTATACATATCGCAGTACTCTTTGACCAAACCAAGGCCTATGCCTTGACCGCTGCTGAGACTGTCTTCTTGGTAATAATGCGAAAACGCCTTGACCAGAAAATCCTCTTCCATCCCGATGCCCTCATCTTTGATGCTTAAGTGCATATTTTTCAGGCTTAGCGCAACGACAGAGTCAGGCTTGGAATATTTGACAGCATTATGGACAAGATTGTTCAGTACTTTTAAAAAGCCAATTGTATCTATTTTTACACTAGAACTTTCTAAATCACAGACGAAATTGATCTGTGGAAATATCTCTTTGTAGGCGAGAATACGCTCCTGTAACAAGCTCTGCAGATCGCAAATCTCAAGATCGACCTTGTGTATCTGCTTTTTGATCATGTAGTCAAGTTCGCTATAGAGGGTCTTTAGCACCGATGCCGCCTGCTTGATCCGCTCAAGACGCTTGATGTTTTTGTCTTCCTGCTCTTTTTTGAGTAGCATCTGCGTGTTGGCCAGGATCGT
The DNA here is from genome assembly GCA_014859655.1 of Campylobacterales bacterium. Taxonomy (GTDB): domain Bacteria; phylum Campylobacterota; class Campylobacteria; order Campylobacterales; family Sulfurimonadaceae. Next base: position 5,607 of record JACUTT010000042.1, on the reverse strand, counting down.
AGCAACGGGAATATTAAGCTCATGCAGGGTCTGACGGCTGAGAAGCTCCAGCTCGTTTGAGCGTTTCTCCAGCGGTTCGATAAGGTGGCGCACATAGCCGCTTCCGATGATAAGCCCGGCCAAAAGCATCATCGCCATCATCAGCCAATAAGGCATTCTGCCGTTGGAGATGTGACCCAGGGAGGCCGCCAGCAAAACGCTCGCGACAAAGATAAAGAGCAGTATGTATCTATGGTTTCGGTTCATACCTGTACCCTACACCCCGTATATTCGCGAAACACTCTTTGCCCAGTATCTTTTTCAGCCTGTTGATATAGACACGGATAGCCCCGTCGCTCCCCTCTTCATTGGAGCGCCAAAGCGTTTCATAGATCATCTCTTTGGTAACCAGTTTCTCCTTGTGATGCATAAAAAGAGCCACCAGAGCAAACTCGCGCACTGAGACTTCGATCTCCTCGCCCGCTTTGTAAAGACGCTTCTGCTGAAGATCGATGCAGATGTCTCCGGCGCACTGTTTCTGCTCTCCGCGCACGCGTTTAAGCACGGAGAGAATGCGTAGTTTGAGCTCGTCAAGGTCAAGCGGTTTTTTGAGATAGTCGTCGCAGCCCTTCAAAAAACCCTCCTTCATCACCTCTTTGTCCTGGTAGGAGGTCAAAAAGATGGCAGGCGTATTGTCGCCGCTTTGGCGCAGGGAGTCTAAAAATTCGATCCCGCTCATCAAAGGAAGGTTGATGTCAAGCAGATAGATGTCAAACCTGTTCTCAAAACTTAGCTCGAGCGCATGATGAGGGTTATGAGCAGAGAGTACGCTAAACCCCTCGTCCTCAAGGAAATCCTCAAGGCTTTCGCAAAAGAGCAGGTCATCTTCGAGCAGAAGTATTTTAATTGACATCCTCTATTGCCCATCCAATAGTTTCACCCGCATACATCGGCACGACGCCCTTGTAATCCTCAGGCACCTTAAAGGGCCGTTTGGCCAGGATCACCTCTTTGAACTCGGGGCAGAGGCTGTAAATGCTCTGCGCATTATCCGAGACGAAGGCCTGAAGGTTCTCAAGTTTGCCGTGTTTGTCAAAGAGCTCACACAAGAGCTGAAGCGCTATGGGTGCCGTAAAGATGCCCGCCGCACAGCCGCAGGACTCTTTTTTGTCTCTGGGGTGCGGCGCGGAATCGGAGCCGAACATCACTTTGGGGTGGGCATTGAGTGCGATCTGCAAAAGCGCGTCTCTGTCTTGCGGACGTTTGGCGATGGGTTTGCAGAAGAGATGCGGTTTGAGCATCCCGCCCGCCACATCGTCAAGCGTCATAAGAAGGTGATGCACGGTGATCGTCGCGAATAAGTTGGGGTGCTTGTCGAGCATCTCTACCGCCGCCTTAGTCGTGATGTGTTCCATAATGATCTTAAGCTTTGGGAAGTTCGTCGCCAGGGCATCATAGATATTCATAAACTCCGCCTCCCTATCCATCACAAAACCGTCGGTCTCGCCATGCACACACAGGGGAATATTCAGCTCCGCCATCGCCTCAAGCGTCGGACGCATCTCGTTTAGATCAAAGTTCTTCACCCCGCCCTCGGAGTTGGTCGTGATCCCCGCAGGATAGAGTTTGATCGCCGTGATCTCTTCCGCAATCTCTGCTAGAAAAACCTTGTCGTAGTTTTGATAGAAGAGCGTCATATAAGGCTCAAACCCGCCATTGTCGCTGAACTCGCCAATCTCTTCAAACTCGTCCTCGTCCGCCGCTTCCATTCCCACGGCCTGAGAAATGCGTGCCTTGTAGGCGAGAAGCTCCTCTTTTGAACGCACAGGAGGTACCAGGTTTGGCATGACCAGCGCGCCTGAAAAGCTGTAGGCTGAGAGGAGTGCTATGTTTTCGAGCATTATGCCGTCACGCAGATGAAGGTGCATATCCAGCGGCATCAGTAAAGTATGGTGTTTCATTTTTTCATCCTTTTAAACTTTCTTTCGCCCAGAGGATCAGGTCATTAAGATGTCTCTCATAGTTTTTTGCATCTTCGAGGCTCTGCGACTCAAAACGGGTCACGAGGATAGGCGTCGTGTTGCTTGCGCGCACCAATCCCCAGCCGTTTTCAAAGACCACCCGCACCCCGTCAACATCGATGATCTCTTTGATACGGGGGAAACCCTCCGGCGGAGAGAGAAGTTCTTTCTTTAGAATATCGATGATCTTAAACTTTTCGCTCTCTGTGCTTTTGACCTTGATCTCTTCGGTTGAAAAGACCTGCGGAAGCGCGTCCACTTCGGCGTCGATATCCATGCCTTTGTGGATCAGCTCCAGAATCCTAAACGTCGTATAGATCGCGTCGTCATATCCGAAATAGCGGTCGTTAAAGAAGATATGTCCGCTGACTTCGGCCGCGAGGTCCGCATTGGTCTCTTTTATCTTTACCTTGAGGTTGGAGTGGCCCGTCTTGTACATGATCGCCGTTCCGCCGCGCTGACGGATCGTATCGTACATCACCTGTGAGCACTTCACCTCTCCGATGACGGTAGGATTTACCATTTGCTTGCTCAGCAGCAGGGCCATAATATCGCCTTTGATATTGTGCTTTTTGCTCAGTACCGCGATGCGGTCCGCGTCCCCGTCATAGGCAAAGGCGATCTCTCCCTCTTGCGCAAGAAGCACCTTGATGTCCTCGAGGTTCTCCTCTTCGCTGGGATCGGGGTGGTGGTTGGGGAAGGTCCCGTCCGGCTCAATGTAGATCCCCTTGGCCTTAAGCTGCAGACGCTCAAATATCTGTGGAAGCACCGAGCCGGCAACGCCGTTTCCGCAGTCATACACGATGCTCAGATCCATTTCTTTAAGATGCTCAAACTCCTTGACGATGTAGTCCATGTACATTGATGCCGCGTCCAGGCTCTCATACACTTCGTTGTCGGGAATATTCTCTGTCATGAGCTCTATCTCGCGCCCCAGTTCATAGATCTGCTCGCCGAAAAAAGGCGCCTTGTCGAGTGTGATCTTGAAACCGTTGTATTCGGGAGGGTTGTGCGAACCGGTGATCATCACGGATGCGCTTGAATGTACGCTCTTCCCGCTTGCAAGAGGGAGATCTTGATAGTTGGTGAAGTAGGTGACCGGGGTTGGGACAAGGCTGATGTTAATCACTTTTTTGCCAGCATGCACAAATCCGCTGCAGAGCCACCCAAAAAGTGTCGGCGAATGGGTACGCGCATCATAGCCGATGACGACATACTCCCCTTCGACACGCTTGCCTAGAGTGAATCCGATCTTCTTGACGCTCTCTTCATTCAGCTCTTTTTCAAAGATACCGCGTATATCATACTCTCTGTAAATAGACATCATTTCCCCAAACATAATTTTGTATCATTATAATAATTATTTCGTAAGACTTTGCTTTGGAGCGCTCCTGCGCGCATAAATCTAATTTAATGTGTAGACGATAGGGATCTGAAGCGCCAGCGTCGTCTCGGGATGGGGAAAATCAGCCGAGGCCTTTTCGATGGTCTTGCGTGCGGATTTTTTCAGAATGGCTGCCGCTTCGCCGGAGGCTTTTATATCGCTCACTTCTCCCTGGGTATTGATCGTAAAAGAGATGATAGTCTTTCCTTGAAGTCCCCGCTTTTTGGCCAGTCTGGGGTAGTTAAGGTTTTGCTTGATCAGGGCATTGATCAGTGCGACATTGTCTTGCATGTAGCGCGCTTCATAGCTAGGCGAAGGCTCGCTTGCGACCGCAGATGCAGCCGGAGTCTCTTGCGTCTGCTCTTTTACAACTGCGGCGGCTTTGGACTCCACGGCTTCAACGGCTTCATCCGTCTCAGCCTCGGCCACTTCTTGCGGCTCCTCTTGCTGAAGCTCTTTTTTGTCCTCTTGAACACGCGGCATTTTCACGGCCGACACGCCTTGTGTTTTTGAGACTATGGGCTTGTTCCGGGGGATCTTCTTTGGCTCTTTTACTGCAGGTTTAAGGAGTTGAGGCTCGTCGGCACATGCGCATGCCTCCGCTACCGGCTCTTTTGGGGTACTTTGCTCCACAAAGGGCGTACAGATCTGAAGTGATCTCAGGTCTACTTTGGAGTACTCCTCATGTGCCTTCTCATGGTTCGCATAATAGAGGCCAAAACCAAGGGCTCCCAGCAGAAGATGGATGCCAAAAGAGTATAAAAAAGAGCGGTGAGCGTGCCAGAGTGAATTCATGCCAACAGTGTAAGATAAGAAATGTTACAGAAGTGTTAATTTCTCAGATTTTTCCCCACCGTTTATAAGGATTTTGTTCCTATAGCCAGTAGCGGGGATAGTGTCTTTTGGGGTTGCTTGAAAAGTTGTTGATGAACATACCGATCAGCAGCATCACGCCGATGAGGGTGGGTCGATAGATGGTGTAAAGATCGGGCCCGACCATCACTGCGACCAGTCCGCCCAGCGCGCCGCTGAGGATCATCGTGATATCGAACTTTCTGTAGCGGATGTACATGATAAGACCGGCGATGATCGCACCGGCCAGACCCGAGGTGTTGGTGTTCATAATCGCCACCGCGTCCGCACCCTATTTTGTAGAAATAGAACCGACGGAGGCGCCGTAATCATTAAAAACAAAAGGGTGAAAATTCATGATTTCAGAGAAAGAGGAAGCCGGCCGGGGGGGGGGCTGGAAAGATGTCTGTTTTCCGAGCCTGATCTTCTAGCCTAAAACATGGTTTTTTGAGCCATGCTCAAAAAGTGTTCAGGCCCTATATCGCCTCGTTGTCTGTTTCGCCTGTTCGGATACGTACGATCTTGTCGACATCCGTCACAAAGATCTTGCCGTCACCGATCTTGCCGGTGCGCGCAGCTTCGACAATCGTTTCGATCGCCTTCTCTACATCTTCAGTGGCAACGATAAGCTCGATCTTGATCTTAGGAAGAAAATCAACCACATATTCTGCACCGCGATAAAGTTCGCTGTGCCCTTGCTGACGGCCATAGCCTTTGACTTCGCTCACCGTCATTCCTGTTACACCGATCTCTGCGAGTGCGTCTTTTACATCTTCAAGTTTGAAAGGTTTGACTACCGCTTCAATTTTTTTCATACTGTAACTTCCTTCTGTAAAAATGCAGTGAGGGCAGGTCCCGCCTAAGCGGTACCGCCTCTAAAGATTAAACCCGTATTCACCGTGTACCGACTCATCAAGACCCGCAACCTCTTCGTCTTCGATAACACGTCTTCCGCCTGTGATAGCAACTGCGATATAGTAGACAACGACCGTACCGATCAGCGTGAAGAGGCCGACCACCAGGACCGATTCAAACTGAACAAATAATTGCCCAATTCTATCACCACTTTCCTTAAGAGGACCATCCCAAAGGAGGTCTTTGTTGTCCAAGGTGAAAAGGCCTGTTGCCAGTGTGGCCCACAGACCGGTAAGAAAGTGAACTACGAAGCCATCCAGCGAGTCATCGTAGCCCAGTTTTTTTCATGACAGTGACCCCGAAGAAGGTGAAGAGTGCGCTGACAATCCCGATGGTAAAAGCACCGCTCACATCCACAAAACCCGCTGCCGGAGTGATGGCAACCAGACCTGCTATAGCACCCCTTAAGTAGGTATTTACAATCTTCTTTGAACGGGTCATACCGCCGTAAAATAG
>JACUTT010000041.1 GCA_014859655.1 Campylobacterales bacterium | reverse complement strand
GCCAACGCTCCGCGTTGCCCCTTCTTGCCTTAGCTATGGCTAGGGCTTCAAAGGGTCGCCTTGATTGTGAACATCTGTCTATCGCTGAAGGCAACTGGGGTTTTTAGAGGTGCCCTTTATATATAAAGTGAGGACATTGTAGCGATTTTCTGTTTATTCCTTTTTATTTTTGCTTCTAAATTTCATTCTTTATACTTCAGCCGACAAAATAGAGACCTGACAGAGAGATGCTCTTAAGAAAGATTGATTATAATTTCACAAATCTATATCTATGAACAGGAATTACAATGTCTTTAAAAACATATAACTACTCAGCCGAAGAGATGGCATCATTTCAGTGGGCTAAAATGACGACATCCAAAGGCGTAATCTGGATAAAACTTTATGGTGACGAGACACCAAATACCGTAGCTAACTTTGCGACACTGGCCAATGATGGTTTTTACAACAACCTTAACTTTCACCGCGTTATCCCGGGTTTTATGGCGCAAGGCGGCTGTCCTAGCGGCCGTGGCACCGGCGGACCGGGCTGGGCTATCGCCTGTGAGACATCGTTGAACACGCACAAACATGTCAAAGGGACACTCTCTATGGCACACGCGGGACCAAACACAGGCGGCAGCCAGTTCTTCATCTGTTTCGGCCCGACACCGCACCTTGACGGGGTTCATACTGTTTTTGGCGGTATTGAGCAGGATGACAAAGAGTCTATGGCAGTGCTTGATTCGATCGAGATGCAAGATGCTATCGAATCGGTTGAGATATTAGCCGAGCGCTAGAACACAGTGGGGCTTCGGCCTCATCTTCAAAAAGGCTTTAATGTGTTAGTACATATCTGCTGTTCGGTGGACTCCCACTTCTTTTTAGAAAAACTCCAGGCTGACTTTCCCCAAGAAAAACTCACCGGCTTTTTTTACGATCCCAATATCCATCCCTACTCAGAGTACCGACTGCGCTATTTGGATGTTCAAAGAAGCTGTAAAAAACTGGGTATAGAGCTGCTTGAGGGCGAGTATGACTTTGAGACCTGGATGCAACTTGTTCGCGGACTTGAGAAAGAGCCTGAAAAAGGGAAACGCTGCGAGGTCTGTTTTGACCGGCGTTTTGAGGTCTCTGCGCTAAAGGCGCTTGAGATGGGCGAGACGAAGATCACGACGACCCTTCTTGTCTCTCCCTTGAAATCTCAGGAACAGCTCAAGCGGGTCGGGGATGCTTTTTTTGAGAAAAACGGGGTCGAGTTTATTGCCGTGGACTACCGCTCAGGCGGCGGGAGCCAGGACCAGAGCCGCGTCACCAAAGAGGAGCAGCTCTACCGCCAGGACTACTGCGGCTGCATCTACGGACTGAGCATGCAGCGCGAACAGCAGGACAAACTCATGGACGAGATGTTCTCTCCGATCGGAAATCAGATCCTTCCGGCTTCCATCGAAGAGCGGCTGGAGCTTTATGCGCGCCGTATGGAGTATGAGGATGAGGGCATTTCTTATCAGCTAGTACGCGAGAAGTTTTTGAACTACCGCCAGTTCAACTGCAAGCTCAGCGTGGCAAAAAAGAGCATCGACGCCCATGCTCTGATCTACTCGACGCTTCCTCGCAAAAAGGCGAACGGAAACATTGAGCACGTCCTAAACGGTCTGTATTTTATGAACCGTGAAGAGGTGAAGTTTATCACCCTCGCACACTTCAACCTTCTGACACAGAGCAGTTTCAAAAGCGTCAAAGAGATGATCTTTTCTCCCCTTGCGCCAGAGCGTGAGATTTCCCTGCGCCGGCAGCTTTGCTACTCTCCTTACGACCTGAGTCCGATTTTTGTGGTCGACGCGATGGGTGAGGGAAAAATAGATATTTATCTCGACGCCGTGAGCTACGAAGATAACCGCGAATACCTCCTCTTGAAAAGCGAATAAGCCCTAGAGGCGCCTTATAATCTATAATTAACAAAATATGCGTTAAAATAGCCAAATTTTATAAAAAGGCTTTAGCACTTATGATGGATGTTGTAGAAATTCAGAAAATATTACCTCATAGATACCCTTTCTTATTGATAGATCGTGTTACACAGATTGATGATAATCAAAAACTTGTCGGCTTTAAAAATGTCACTATTGGTGAGCAGGTGTTCCAGGGACACTTTCCGGGACATCCTATCTATCCAGGTGTCATGATCTTGGAAGGTATGGCGCAGGCCGGCGGTATTTTGGCCTTCAAAAGCATGAATATGACCGAGGCTCAGGCCGCTGAAAAAGTTGTCTATTTCATGAGCATCGACAAGGCGAAGTTCCGTTCTCCGGTACGTCCTGGCGACCGTCTTGTGTACGAGATCTCTGTGATTAAAAACAAGGGCGCGATCTGGGTGCTTCAAGGCAAGGCATTTGTGGACGGAAACCTCGTTTCTGAAGCAGAACTAAAAGCCATGGTAGTTGATAAATAAGGAGGGGATGATGGGTATGATTTCTCCACTTGCCATTATAGAAGAGGGCGCTGTTATCGGTGAAAATGTCTCTATAGCACCCTACGCCTTCGTCTCTTCGCAGGCGATTATCGGCGAGGGTACGACGGTCGCCCAGGGTGCCTGCATCTACGGGAAGACGACTATCGGAAAAAACAATAGAATCTTTTCACATGCGGTTGTCGGCTCTATCCCCCAGGATCTTAAATATAACGGGGAAGAGGTCGAGCTGATTATCGGCGATGACAACACTATTCGTGAGTTCACGCTTCTCAATCCCGGAACAGTCGGCGGCGGCTCCAAAACAGTGATCGGCAGCCACAATCTTCTGATGGGATATGTGCATGTCGGACACGACTGCATCATCGGCAGCCACTGTATCTTTGCTAATGCGGCAACGATTGCGGGCCATGTCGAGATCGGAGACCATGTCGTCATTGGCGGCATGACACCGGTGCATCAGTTTGTTAAGATCGGCGACTACGCTATGGTGGCCGGCGCTTCTGCGTTGTCGCAGGACGTTCCTCCTTTTTGTATGGCTGAGGGTAATCGTGCGAGTCTTCGAGGCTTGAACCTGACAGGTCTACGCCGCAAGCTCGAGCGCAGCGACATCGATCAGCTCAAGATAGCCTATAAGGAACTCTTTGAAAAAGGACGCCCGCTCAAAGAGACCGCACAGGAAATTTTTGATGCGAGTGAAAACGACTACGTCAAAGCCTTGTGCGACTTTGCGATTCAAACCAAACGTGGTATAGCGTATGAAAGGAAAAATAGTGATTCATAGAAACTGCAGCTTTTGTGAAGCGATCGAGACAGAGGAAAACCCTCTGATAGCCGGAAACGGCGTCTATATATGCAAGAACTGTGTGATTTCAGCTTACCGTATTATGTTCGGTGATGATGCCTCGGGTGAAGAGAAAAACAAACTCAAGCCCCAGATGGATGTCGAGCTGATGACGCCCAAGCAGATGAATGCTTTTCTGGGCGAGTATGTCATCGGCCAGGAGAATGCGCGTAAGCTTCTCTCCGTCGCCGTATATAATCATTACAAACGCATCTTTAAACAGCACGAGATCGAAGATGATGATACGGATATCGCCAAATCAAACATTTTGCTGATCGGACCGACCGGTTCAGGCAAAACATTGATGGCGCAGACGATAGCACGTGTGTTGAATGTTCCTTTAGCTATAGCAGATGCTACAAGTCTGACGGAAGCGGGCTATGTCGGCGAAGATGTCGAAAATATTTTGACCCGTCTTCTTCAGGCGGCCGACGGGGATGTTGAGCGTGCGGAGCAGGGTATCTTGTTTATTGACGAGATCGACAAGATCGCACGTATGAGCGAAAACCGCTCTATTACACGTGATGTCTCGGGCGAGGGTGTTCAGCAGGCACTCTTGAAGATCATCGAGGGTTCACAGGTAAACATTCCGCCAAAAGGCGGGCGAAAACATCCTAATCAGGAGTTTATCTCGATCGATACCTCGGGGATTCTCTTTATCTGCGGCGGCGCTTTTGACGGCATGAAAGATATTTTAAAGCGCAAGCAGGGGCAGAACGTTCTTGGTTTTGGACACGAGAAGAAGTCCAAAGATGAGCAGGAGCCGACCTACGATATGGTCGAGCCGGACGATCTTGTTCAGTATGGTCTTATCCCTGAATTGATCGGACGTTTACCAATTATTGCTACACTTGGCGAGATTGAAGAGGAGGCGATGGTCAAGATCCTGACGGAGCCTAAAAACTCGCTGGTCCGTCAATACAAGAAGCTTTTTGCGATTGATGATGTCGAGTTGAACTTTGAAGAAGATGCCCTTCGTGCCATCGGAAAAAAAGCGATCGCACGTAAAACAGGCGCACGCGGTCTTCGCTCGATCTTGGAAGAGATGATGATCGATGTGATGTATGAGCTTCCCGAGTATGCGGGCTATGAGGTCATCATTACAAAAGAGATGGTAGAAGAGGGCGTAAAACCTGTCTATATCAAAAAGAATAAGAAGAAAACAGCATAAAATTTACAGGATGAGACATGATTTTTAATAAGTTTATTGGACTTTTTTCAAGCGACCTTTCTATTGACTTAGGAACAGCAAATACATTGGTGATCGTAAAAGGCAAGGGCATCATTATCAATGAACCTTCTGTTGTTGCGGTAAAAACAGATCGCTATGGACATCAAAAGGTATTGGCTGTCGGACGCGAAGCAAAAGAGATGGTAGGTAAGACTCCGGGCAACATCAAAGCCATCCGCCCTATGAGAGACGGGGTCATCGCTGACTTTGATATCACGGAGAAGATGATCCGCAAGTTTATCCAAAAAGCGCACGGGCGTACATCGCTTATTAGCCCGCGTATCATTATCTGTGTGCCATACGGATTGACACAGGTAGAGCGCAAGGCCGTGCGTGAATCCGCGCTTTCAGCCGGTGCACGCGAGGTATTCTTGATCGAAGAGCCGATGGCAGCGGCTATCGGCGCGGGGATCGATATTCGTGAGCCGAAGGGTAACCTTGTCGTCGATATCGGCGGGGGTACGACTGAGATCGGCGTTGTTTCGCTTGGCGGACTGGTGCTTTCCAAGTCCATCCGTGTGGCGGGAGACAAGATCGATCAGGCCATCATCGACTATGTCAAACGCAAATACAACCTGCTGATCGGCGAACGCTCGGCAGAAGAGATCAAGATCACTATCGGTACGGCCATGCCTTTGGACAAAGAACTCTCCATGATCGTCAACGGACGCGACCAGGTCGAAGGACTGCTCAGCTCTATCGAGCTGACCAGCGAAGATGCCCGCGAAGCGATGCGTGATCCTCTCAGAGAGATCGGCGAAGCCCTGCGTAATGTTTTGGAAGTCATGCCTCCTGATCTTGCCGGTGACATTGTCAACCACGGAATTATCCTCACCGGCGGCGGGGCACTGATCCGTCAGCTTGACAAGTACCTCTCCGAACTTATTAGAATCCCGGTATATGTAGCAGACGAGCCGCTTTTAGCCGTTGCAAAAGGGACAGGACGCGCACTTGAAGAGATAGATCTTCTTCAGGAACTCTTCGAACATGAATAAAGAGCTGATCGGCTTTTTATTTGTTTCCTTTGCCGTCTTGATCGGCGTGCTGCAATTTACAAACTGGATACAGGCTCCATTTGTCGGTGTACTTAATGGGGCAAAAAGTTTCTATTATGAAACAATTGACAAGACCAGCTCCACGATCGATGAACATTTTGAGCAACAGACTACTATCCAAGAACTCCAGGAAAAAAACAAAAAACTCGAAAACAGCAATCTTCTCATGCATGAGTTTGCCGTCGAGCTCAACCAGATGTTTGAACAGCACCAATCAAGCCTGGCAATCTCGCCAAAGGTCCAGTTAGTGAAGACACTCTCTTATGCAAGATTGGGTGATATCAATCGTGTCTGGCTGGATATGAAAGATTTTAACACCTCAAAGATATACGGGCTGGTCAGCAAAGGCTACTCTGCGGGTATTGTGACTTTTAAACATGGGCAGCCTATGGCCCTGCTGAACTCCGACTATAAGTGTTCTTATGCGGTTTATATCGGAAAAAAAAGAGCACCCGGCATCGTGCATGGAAAAAATACGGAAGAGATGATTGTCGAGTTTATTCCTAACTGGATAGAGATCTCAGTCGGGGATGAGGTCTTCACAAGCGGCTTAGACAATCTTTTTTTTAACGGACTCAAAGTGGGGCGCGTGATCGAAGTGACACAGTCTCAAGGGTTTCAAAATGCGCGGATCAAGCCCTACTATGATGTCACGCAGCCCGGCTATTTTCAGGTGATCATGAAGCGTTTTTAGACAAAATCACTTCACCTTCTCTTTGCTCAAAGGCCTTTGTACCGGCAGATCCTTCTTAAAAACAAGCCTTCAAAAGAAATCTCAAGAAAATACAATTTTTTGCGCGAAAAACTCATCCCTTTTTAAGGGCCCAAGCGCTATAATCTGCAAATTTTCATCCAATAAATATTCATCACGTTAAAGGGTCGCAATGCCAAAAAGAGACGATATAAAAACCATTTTACTGATTGGTTCAGGACCGATAGTTATTGGGCAAGCCTGTGAGTTTGACTACTCTGGAACACAAGCGGTCAAGACGCTTAAAGAGCTTGGATATCGTGTTATCTTAATCAACTCAAATCCCGCAACCATTATGACTGATCCGGAGTTTGCAGACCGGACCTATGTCGAGCCGATCACTCCGGAGATCATCGCAGAGATCATCAAAAAAGAGAAGGTTGATGCGATACTTCCGACTATGGGCGGACAGACTGCTTTAAACGCGGCAATGAAGATGCACGAAAGAGGGATGCTCGAGGGGGTAGAGTTCCTTGGCGCAAATCCCGAAGCGATCAAAAAAGGCGAGGACAGACAGGCTTTCAAAGAGGCGATGATCAAGATCGGCATGGACTTGCCAAACTCTTGTTACGCCTACAACATGGACGATGCTATGATAGCGGCGGATCAGATCGGTTTTCCTATCATCATACGAGCTTCATATACACTCGCCGGAGGCGGGTCGGGAATAGCCTACAATATCGACGAGTACAAGATACTCGCACAGCGCGGTCTGGATGCAAGTCCGATCACGGAAATACTTGTAGAAGAGTCTTTGCTGGGCTGGAAAGAGTACGAGATGGAGGTCATCCGCGACAAGGCGGATAACTGCATCATAGTCTGTTCTATCGAGAACTTCGACCCGATGGGCGTGCATACGGGAGACTCCATCACTGTGGCACCTGCCTTGACGCTGACAGACAAAGAGTATCAGCGTATGCGTGACGCCTCTTTTGATATTCTGCGCGAGATCGGTGTGGATACGGGCGGATCAAATGTGCAGTTTTCGGTCGATCCAGCAACGGGGCGCATGATCGTTATCGAGATGAACCCGCGTGTTTCACGCTCATCTGCACTCGCTTCCAAGGCTACAGGCTACCCGATAGCAAAAGTGGCGACACTCTTGGCTGTGGGATTTACGCTCGATGAGATCACCAACGATATCACGGGCACACCGGCTTCTTTTGAGCCGGTCATCGACTATGTGGTAACAAAGGTTCCCCGCTTTACATTTGAAAAATTCCCTGAAGCCGAGAGTACACTGACGACGAGCATGAAGTCCGTCGGCGAAGCGATGGCTATCGGCCGTACCTTCAAAGAATCCTTCCAAAAAGCACTCTGTTCGCTTGAAACAGGCTTGTGTGGATTCGATTCCATGCCGGGAGATATGGACTTTATCAAGCATGAGATCCGCCGCCCCAATGCGGAGCGTATGCTCTATGTAGCGGAAGGTTTCCGACGCGGGCTAAGCCATGAGGAGATTTTTGAACTCTGCAAAATCGATCCGTGGTTTTTATATCAGCTCGAAGAGATCATCTCTTTTGAAAAAACGATTACGATTGATCTTTTGAATAATGAAGAGCAGTTAAGACTGGCTAAAACCTATGGTTTTTCAGATAAAAAGATCGCCCAGCATATCAAGATCAACTCAAATGTCGACAAAAACGAAAACGATGTTTATGCGGCGAGAAAAGCCTTGGGCATCCGTTTTGAGTATAATGAGGTAGATACCTGTTCGGCCGAGTTTGAGGCTTTGACGCCTTATCTCTACTCTACCGCCAACATCTCCAAACTTCCGGGACTAAGCAACCGCGTCGATGCATCAAAACGCAAGGTGATGATCCTTGGCGGTGGACCGAACCGCATCGGGCAGGGTATCGAGTTTGACTACTGTTGCGTCCACGCGGCCTTCGCACTCAAAGAGATGGGCATCGAGACGATCATGTACAACTGTAATCCTGAGACGGTTTCGACAGATTATGACACCTCGGATGTGCTCTATTTTGAACCGATTGATTTTGAACATGTGCGCGAGGTCATTGAATATGAGCAACCAAACGGCATCATCGTGCACTTCGGCGGCCAGACACCGCTAAAACTTGCCAATGCTCTCACAGATATAGGCGCTCAGATCGTGGGAACGCCGGCAAGGGTGATCGACCTGGCGGAAGACAGAGAGAAGTTCTCGGCCTTTGTCACTGAAAACAAGCTCAAACAGCCCGAAAACGGAATCGCTACGACAAAAGAGCAGGCGATCACCGTCGGAAATGCCTTGGGCTACCCTGTGCTTGTGCGTCCCTCCTTTGTTCTTGGCGGACGCGCAATGCGCATCGTCTATAACGAAAATGAGCTTCGCAAGTACATGGACGAGGCGGTTTCGGTCAGCAATGATGCTCCGGTGCTTGTCGACAAGTTCCTTGACCAGGCGATAGAGCTTGACGTTGATGCGATCTGCGATGGAAAAGATGTCTATATCGGTTCGGTGATGCAGCACATCGAAGAGGCTGGAATCCACTCAGGTGATTCTGCCTGTTCGCTTCCTTCAGTAAGTCTGAGCGACGAGCTTAAGGCCGAAGTCGAGCAGCAGACGAAGAAGATCGCTCTGAACCTGGGCGTTATCGGTCTGATGAACATCCAGTATGCGATCTACCAGAACGAGGTCTACCTGATCGAGGTCAATCCCCGTGCATCACGTACGGTTCCTTTTGTCTCCAAAGCGACAGGTATGCCTTTGGCCAAGGTCGCGACACGTGTTATGGTGGGCGATACCCTGCGCAATGCGCTGAGCTATTATGACAACTACAATATTGTTATAGAAGAGAACGGCTTGCTTAAGCCGCGCCTGAAAGATCATGTCGCGCTCAAAGAGGCCGTCTTTCCTTTTAATAAACTCTACGGAGCGGACCTGGTACTCAGTCCCGAGATGAAGTCTACGGGCGAAGTCATGGGAATCAGCAAAAACTTCGGGATCTCCTTTGCCAAATCGCAGATGGCGGCAGGGAACAACATTCCGACTGAGGGCAAATGCTTCCTCTCCTTTATCGACATGGACAAAAAACATGCCGCAGAGATCGCCAAGGGGCTGAGCGACAACGGCATCAAGCTGATCGCAACCCGAGGAACGGCAGCAATCATCACTGCGGCAGGCATTGAGTGCGAAACAGTACTCAAGATCTCAGAAGGGCGTCCGAATATCGAAGATGTGATGAAGAACGGCGATATTGCTATGGCCATCAACACCTCCGACAACAAGACAGCCAAAGATGATGCGGTCAAGATCCGTCAGATCGTTTTGCGCATGAGCATGCCTTACTTTACGACCCTTTCTGCGGCGCGCGCCGTGATAGACGCGCTGGGACAGATGAAAGATGAGAACTGGAATGAACCGGTCGCCCTACAAGACTACCTTGCAGAATAAGCTCTGGCTGGTTCAGACCGACACAACAGTCGGTTTTCTCTCTCAAGACGCGGCGCGTCTGGCTCGGCTCAAAGAGCGTCCTTCAGATAAACCCTTTGTCCTTGTCACTGCCTCGTTTAAAACCCTTAAAACCCTCTGCCGCATTCCTAAGATACATAAGCGTCAGGTCAGGCGTTCAAAAAAGACGACGTTTGCCTACGCAAACGCCAAGGCGGTGCGCGTTGTGAAAGACACACATCATGCCAGCTTTATAAAACCCTTTGAGTGGTTCTACTCGACCTCGGCCAACGAAAAATCCCTGGCCTACAGCGAAGCCTTCGCTTTTTTAAAAAGTGATATAATAGTCGAAACTGCAGAAGGGCTGTACGAGGGCGAAGCGTCTCGTATTTACCGTCTTGGACGCGCAGCAAAAAAAAGGATGCGATAATGACAAGCAAAGTAATCACAGCATTTGTTACCGGCGTCTTTTTTGCCTTCTTCTTGGACTTTTTTTTCATCCTCGGACTTTTTTTGAATTATATAGAAGCCCAGGGTATTGACATCTACTACAATGTGCTCTTTGCCGACCATCAAAGCTTTTTTCTCTTTTTCACCCTGGCAGGCTTTCTTGGGTATCTCTTCATCTTTTTTAAAAATAGCAAGATTACTGTGATTATATTTTTTGCACTCCTGCTCTTGGTCAACCTGACGCAGATTCCCTTCATAGGAAAAGGTGTGGGTGAAATGCTCTTTTCCAAAGAGAACCAGATCATCTCCTCGGGCAAGCAAACCTTTATCGGTACACTTGTGTATGAGGGGCGCAACAAGATCTGGTTTGAAGATGATGAGCTTCAAAGGATAATTATAATTCAAAAGGACAGTATTAATGAATAAGTTCAACGTACACACAAGTGAGGAAAGATATGCATAATCGTAATAAGTTTCAAACAATGGGCTCTGCCATAGCGCTGGGAAGTATGAGTCTAGTCGTAATGAATGCACTCAGCGGATGTTCGCAGGAGCAGCAGGAGCCGAAAAACCGTTTTTTGATCATTGAGCAAAATGCAAACGGAAAATACAGCGTGATAGACGAGGTGCCGACAGATGGACCCTCGCGCGCGATTATTCGCGAGCGCGACGAGAATGGCCTGATGAAAGAGCGGCTGATGAATGAAGATGAGATGCGTCTTTTGGCGCAGCAGGAGTATAGCAATGTGCAGAAGGGCACCTCTGAGGCGACACAAAGCCACGGAGGCGAGGGGATGGGTCTTGCGGGAACTATTTTGGCCGTTGCCGCCGGTTCGCTTCTTGGAAACATGATTGCCAATCAGCTGATGGGAAACAAAAACTTTTCCCAAAATGCAAACCGCGTGAACAAGTCCGCCTACCATGCCAAAAATAAAGCAGGCGCGGCAGGAAGCTCTAAAAAAAGTTTCTTCGGAAACTCCCAACGATCGGCCTCTTCGGGAAAAAGCTCAGGATACGCAGGATGATCTCAACGCTTAAGGTCAATCAAATCGACAATGCTACGCTTGAACAGATCGGTTTCAGCTGGCATACCGACGCGGACGGAAGCAAATACGTGGCTGATGAGCTGGTACAGATAACTCCGGAGGAGGCAGAAGCCTACTATAACGCGGCGAATACCCTGTACGATATGTATGCACAAGCGGCCGAGCATGTCATCGAAAACGATCTTTTCTTCGAACTGGGCATCCCCTTTAACCTGATCGAGCTGATCAAAAAGAGCTGGGAAAACGACGTGCATTGGCACCTTTATGGACGTTTTGATCTTGCCGGAGGAATAGACGGCAAGCCGATCAAGCTGATCGAGTTCAATGCGGACACCCCGACGGGGCTCTTTGAGACGGCCGTCGTGCAGTGGGCCATCCTCAAAGCCAACGCAATGGATGAGCAGAAACAGTTCAACACGGTCTACGAGTCGATCAGCGAAAACTTCAAACGCCTCATCACTCTTTTTGAAGAGACCGACAGGTTTGAAGAGCTTTATCAGGGCTGGCGCATTCTCTTCTCCTGCGTTGAGGGAAATGACGAGGAGGAGGTCACGACCAAACTGCTACAGCGTATGGCGGATGATGCGGGCTTTATGACAGGATTTTCATTTCTGCACGAGGTACAGTTTGACGAGCAGAACATCTGTGACAAGGCAAACCAGGAGTATGAGTACTGGTTCAAACTCTTTCCCTGGGAAGACATCGCGATAGAAGAGGGCGGATTGGCGCTTGAGCTCAACACGATCGTCGAAAACCAGGCGGCTATCGTGCTCAACCCTGCCTACAGCCTGCTGTTTCAAAGCAAGGCGATGATGAAGATACTCTGTGATCTCTTTCCTGATTCGCCCTATCTATTGAAGACCTCGTATGAGCCTTTGGAAAATATGGCCTATGTCGAAAAGAAGGTCTTCGGACGCGAGGGGGCCAATACGACGTTTGTCAATGCGGACGGCTCTATAGCAGCGCAAAACGAGGGAGAGTATGGACACTACAAGTCCGTCTATCAAGAAGCGGTCGACTTTCCTCAGGATGCGAAGGGCAACTACTACCAGGCCGGTGTCTTCTTTGCCTATGAGGCCTGCGGGCTGGGCTACAGACGCGGTGGAAAAATCCTGGACAACATGAGCAAGTTTGTTGGGCATGTTATCCGCTAGGTCAGCGGCTAAGTGCTTGTACTATTCTGCCGCGATCATCTTTTCATAGGCCTGTTTCGTCGATCGAAGAAGGTCTCAGTTAGGCATTTTGCGTGATGCGATATAGCCGTTTATCTTGCCGTTTTCATCAAGTAAAATACCCCAAGAAAAAATTAACTTCTAATTTCAAAAAGAGTTAAGATGCATAGATTATTTTAGAGGTACCCTTAAGGGGTAGATGAGCTATCTCAAGAATTAGGACGTAATAGAGAGATTTGACAAAGTATTACATAATTACATAAAAATGTACAAAAAATTAAACTATGGACCTATTTTGTTGATTTGAGGGTAAAAAATGTTGTGGCTCCGGATACTGGAGCTGACTGAATAAGCTAAATAATACTACTAGATACCATATTTACGGAGTTTTCAAAAAGTAAACTTGTTACATAAATTGTATTTGGTGCTAATAGATAGCACCGATACGACACCGAGTTCTAGCTCCATTTCAAAGGAGCTTTTTTTAATTTTCTCACATACCTTCTTCAATCCAATTACCGAGTTTTATTTTATCATTCATAAATTTATTATCAGTTTCTTGACTTAATTTTTTATTTGTTATACAATTTGTTTAACGTATATTTTTACTATACGTTAAATTTATTAAAAGGAGTTTGTTGTGAGTTTACATAATAGACTAAAATCGGTTAAGGAAAAAGGTGAAGAGAAAACAATAGCTCTTCGAATGCCAAAAGGAAAAGCAAGTCTAATTGAAAAGCTGGCTGAATATTATGGCACAAACACATCAACGTTGATTCGTGAGATGATTGATGAAGGGATAAGAAAGCTAGAGTTTGAACGTATTGTATTGCCTGAATCTTTAGGCGAGAAAGTAACATTAGGTGGAGTAGAAACAAATGTCACGTATCTTCCAGCCGTTGTCGAACTACTTGCAGATGATATAGCCTTAAATGGCTTTGGCACAGAAGACTTTTGCGGTTCAAATGAGAAGTTTGAAGAGTTCTATATTGAGCATACAAGATTATCTGTAGAACACGGAATGACATCAGGTTCAAGTTTCATCGCTCCATTTTCGAATAAAGAGTATCACTTCAAAAAGGAGAACCAAAAATGAATGCAGAAATAAGTGGAATATACCTAAATGGATATCCCAAACCAGACTACAAGTCTAAAGAGACAGGAGAAGTTATACAGGGTGATTTTATCGTACAGATCCAACAGAAGAAAGAACTATCAAACGGTTCAATCCAAATCGAGTCATACGATATACCCATCGATCGTGCGTTGGAAAAACAGTTTCAAGATAAGAAGCTTGGTGACGTTGTGAAGGTGCCATGCAATGTATATGGTGAGAACTTTGCTCAAATCAAAGTAGGCAAAGCTAAAAAGTAACTATCAATACGATAGGTGTTAGAGAAGCTGTCCGGCAAGATGCTTCCCTAACTGTCATTCCACGGAGGAATAAACAAATGAATTATACAACAAATAGGAGTATCCCCGAAACGAAAAGAACAGCGACCATTGCGAGCGATTCGCAATGTTGCAGCTCTTTGAGTGCCGAAGGTACTCTCTTGACTAATTATAAAAAAGATGTGGACATTCACGATTTCGACGATATCGAAGAGTACTCAAAAATAGTCCATTACGGCTTATCTCTAAGAGATATAAACCTAGTGAAGCAAAAGCTCCAAAGACAAAAAGGCTTTTTAGACTTCACCTACCTATACGACCGCATCAACCAAAACCACATCCCCCTCTCTGATCTGATAATATCCGTCTATCACTCGCCAGAGCGATACTACGCACAGACACAAAACAGAGTCAATACCTTGGAACAGCTCGCCAAGCAAAGAGGCTTAAAACCCATCTTTATGACATTGACGCTGCCAAGTGAATATCACGAATTCAAGAGCACGAAACAAGGCAAGCTTGTTTCCAATAAAAAATACAACGGCATGGCTCCCAAGGAGTCGGTAAAAGTACTCACTAAGATGTTCGCAAGACTGCGACAAGACAGAGCCTTAAAAGACCTCAAAAAAGAGAACCGCATCTACTTCCGAGTAAACGAGCCTCACAAGGACGGTACGCCTCATACGCATATTCTCATGTTTGTACCCGAAGATAGGATTGAACGCGTCAAGAAGGCATACGAGAGACTCTATGACAGCAGAGCAAACGATATTCAAGTCGTGACAGATAAGATCGACAACAGCGTTGCCTACGTGATGAAGTACATCAACAAGGTACTGCCCTTGTCAAAGAAAGAAAAGTTGAGCGAAAAAGAAGAGTATCTCAACGCCTGGTATTCAAGGAATAGGGTAGTGCGCTTTAGCTCATCCAAGACACTCGCACCCCTATCACTATATAAATTACTGCATAAGAGATACTCCATGTATGCCCTCACAAAACTGCTTAATGAAGATCACTTCGATATCTACGTGACACTTGATACGGCAAAGATCGTGCAAATTATAGATGAGTACGGTGAGATGGTCTATATGCAAAGCGATAACTACACGATCAAGCCTATGGGGAGTTATTCGCAGAATAACTCGCAAACAAGCGATAGCGCGTTAGGGCGGATCGCATGAACATTTCTCTAGAGCATTTGGAGCTTATCCCAAAAGTATTTGAAGCGATCAAAGCACTAAACCTTCAAAATGTTATAACAAATGAGAAGAGATGGTTGAACTCCAGAGAGCTTAGCGACTACATCGGTTACTCATTGGACTCGATCAACAAGATGGTCAAAGATGAAGTGTTCGTTGACGGTGTGCATTATTACAAGCCCTCTAAAAAACTGCTGTTCGATAAGCAGGAGGTTGACAACTGGATTATAGGTCTAAGGAGCGACAGAACTAAACGTAATGTCAATATCGTTGTAGATGAGCTGCTTGCAAATATCAAGTAGAGTATTTAAAGTATAAGTAACTATGAATACTCTATAATGAATATTGAAACTTCGTAATATATGGTATTTGTGGTTACTTGCTAAAGGTAGCAACAATGAAGATATATGTAAAAAAGGTTAAGAACGCCCACGGTGCTATAAAAGAGTCATTGTGGATAAGGTTTACCCATCAAGGTATGCATTACCGCAAGCCTCTTGGACTAGACAGCACCAAAGCCAATATGCGATTGGCAAAAAACGAGATATTGCCGACTATGCAGTTAAAATTGCTAAGCGGCGTGTTATTTGAAAAGACAATTCCAACGGTTGACGAGTACGCTAAAAAGTCGTTTGAGATGCACAGTTCGAGAAGAAAAGAATCAACGCAAGCTGATTATAGAATCTCATACGATAAGCATATCAAACCTGTGTTAGGTTCAAAATGTTTAAACAATTTGAAACCCAGCGATATCGCCCTTTGGCAAAACAAGGTATTGGAGTCAGTGAGTCCCAGACGGCTTAAAAACATAAGAGCTGTGCTTAGCACCATCATACAAGATGCACTAAGAGATGAGCTGATCAGCCGTAACCCTTTGCCATTGGTCAAACTGCCCAGAGCGGAGAAGGTTGAGATCACGCCCTTTAGTATCAGTGAGATATTCACTATATTAGATCAGGCAAAAGATCAATACAAGAACTTCTTTGCACTGGGTTTCTTTTCGGGAATGCGCAGTGGTGAGATGATCGGTCTAAGATGGGAAGATGTAGACTTCTTTAAACGTGAGCTTCGTATTAAGAGGGCTATCAAAATGGGTATCGTATCTACGCCTAAGACGCTTAGCAGTGTCAGAGATATAGATATGATAGATTCGTTGCTGCCTTATCTGGAAAATCAGTACAAGATCACGGGCAAAGCAAAAAGCTATGTCTTCTTAAATGAGAGCGGTGAACACTTCTACGATATCAAGCGCATCCGTGACACCCATTGGAAAAGAACGCTCAAAGCGTGTGATCTAATGTACAGACCGATTTATCATACACGGCATACATTTGCGACAGTGATGTTGGAGAATGGTGAAGACATATTGTGGGTGTCAAATATGCTGGGTCATACTGATTCAACGATGACACTAAGCAGATATGCTCGATATATCAAACGTGATGAGAAGAAAAGGGCTATGTTCTTAAATGAAAGTGTGTCACCAAATGACACCGAGACGACACCGAGTGTTAAGGTTGTTGGTTGAAGTAGCGTGTTTTAGGGGTTTATAAAAGTGTGGCTCCGGATACTGGATTCGAACCAGTGACCAAGTGATTAACAGTCACCTAC
>JACUTT010000040.1 GCA_014859655.1 Campylobacterales bacterium | reverse complement strand
GCCATTTCCCAGAGCCGTCGTCGTAAAGTAGGCCTCCTCGATCTCAACGCCCTGTGGACCAAAGTGAAGGACGGCATCCATACTCAAGTAGGGGTCGACACTGCTCGAAAGCACCATCTCCGCGTAGTTGAGATTGAAACCGTTCTTGGCGTTGTAGGTGGATTCGGTACTGCCACCGTGATCGTGCTCGCCCGCGATCCCTTCAGCGATTCCCGGGATCTGCAGATCGTTCAGCTCGGCATCTTTGATGCTGTGGTTGACATAGGAAAAGTCCATGATCATGGAGATATCGGGCATGTACTGCGACTGTGAAAAGGTCCGTTCGCTGATCGGTTTGACCACAGGGGCCACCGCAAAAAGTGTTGCCGAAGCAAGGGCAGAGAGTAGTAGTGCTTTTTTCATAAATTCCCCATTGTGGAGCCTGCAGCTGTTTGGTGCAGGCTCAGTTTAATTATTGATTATAGTATCGGTGTTTGGATGATGATTTATGAAAAAAACGGGGGAGCGCGGGGGTTTGTTGCTACAAGAGGCGCGGAGACGATTTGTGCTTCAAAGAACAGTATTTTTTCACAGCATACGCAAATTTCACTCAGTGCGGCATACTCTTGGGGAACAAGTCCGCTGTCGTGCTGCACAAGGACGCAGACCTCACAGCTGCTCTCGTCATGCTGCGGCATCATCTCGTGAAGAGAGGTGCTCAGCGTGGAGAGTATAAATAAAAGTGCTAAAAATATCTTAATTTTTCGTTTCATTGCCGGCATTTTAGCATCTTTTTTCTTTCATCTTATTTTGGCTCTTCTGCTTTAAAGCTCAGGACAAAACAGCTCCCCCTGTTCTTTTCGGAGCTGACCTTCAGTCCTATCTTCTGCTCCTGGCATATCTTGCGCACGATGCTCAGCCCTATCCCGAAGCCGCCGGCATAATCCGTTCCCCGGCTATAGCGCTCAAATATCTTTTCAATACTCTCTTTGTCGATGCCTATGCCCTGATCTATTATCGTGAAGATGCCCTCTTTGAGCGTGATCCGTATCCTTGAATCAGGCAGAGAGTATTTGATCGCATTGCTGATAAGGTTTCCAAACAGCATACTCAGTTTCGCCTCATCTATCTCGAACATAAAGGCTTCGGCCTCTACGCTGATGCTGACCTTTTTGCTTTCACTTAGCTCTTTATAGTAGGCGACGCTTTTTGTTAAGATGCTGCTGATCTCCAGGGCGCTCGCTTTTTCGTTTTTGGACTCGAAGGAGAGATAGGCCAGGGCCGTGTAGATGTCAAAAAGCTGCTTTGTGCTGATCGAAATGTTTTTTAAGATCTTTTCATCATAGGAGGCTTTTTTAAGAGCCCGCGAAACGCTCATGCTCAAGGCCGTGATCGGCGTGTTAAGCTCATGCGCCGTATCATGCACAAAGCTCTCTATCTGCTCTATCTTCTGGTGAAGGGGACGCATAAACAGCTTGGAGAGTATCCAGGCCAGAGAGATCATGATCGCTACCACGACGAAGATGACGCCCAGCACCCTCTGCTGCAGAGCTTTTGTCTGCTGGGAGAGGGCCGCGGAGCGAACGACGACAAACCTGACATCAAGATGGCGCTGCGGCGCATCCGAGACGAGAACCGAGTACTTCCCTTGCTTCACAAATTCCGTTCTGTTCGGGACAAAACCCTCTTGTATTTCGCCATGGGTCACCTTCGCATCCACACTAATCAGGGCCACGCTCACACCGTCGTTGCTCGTGGGAAGAACAAGCTCTTTTCCCTTCATGTGGGCGTTGATGATCTCTCTTGAAACCGAATCGGCAATGTGCTGAAGCCTGTAATACTCGTTGCTCTCAAGCATACTTTTCTGCGCCGAATAGTACCAGTAGGCACTTAGGAGAATAAAAAGAAGAGAGGAGACGATATAGAGGAGCACAAAGGAGTAGAATGACTTCTTTTCAAGACTATTCAAAACGGTAGCCTGCCGCACGGATATTGACGATATGCTCTTTGCCGACGATCTGACGCAGGTTTTTGATATAGGTACGGATCGTATCGTGGCCCGGCATCTCGTCGTACTCCCATAAATTTTGCAACAACTCCTCTGTCGAGACGACACGGTTTTTATGGGAGACAAGATAGAACAGTATCTGGCTCTCTTTCAGACTGATCGACACCTTTTGCGTCTGCGTACCTATCTGATGGGTCATCCGGTTAAAATAGATACTCTCGCCTATCTTTATCTCTGCGTCCATGCTGAACTGCCGCCTTATGTTTTCGATACGCACCGCAAGCTCTTCGACTTCAAAGGGCTTGCGGATAAAATCATTTGCCCCCGCATCAAAGCCTTTGGTGAGATAAGAGAGCTCCTGATACGCCGTTATAAAGATCGCGGGGGTCGCATCATTGAAGGAGCGCAGACTTTGCAGCAGCTCGATTCCGGATATTCCGGGAACATTGATGTCGAAGATATAGAGTGAAAAGGCTTCGTCTTCCGCGCATGCCAAGGCCTCTTGGGAACTGAAACAGTGCCTCACCTCGTAGCTCTCGCTCAAAAATTCAAGCACACTCTCTGCAATAATAGGGTCATCTTCCAGAAACAGGATTTTCATCTTTTTATCATAGCGAAAAATGCTCTCTTCTGCCTCTCATCGGCTAAAATCATGTTCGTAGGGGAGATAGGTATAGGGAAGCTGGTAATAGTTAAAAAAACGTGCGGTTTTTTCATAGCCGTTTTGTCTGAAGAGGCGCGAGAGATTGATGCCGACACCAAGATAGATGATCCGCTCGCTTTGAGACGAAAACCCGCCCTTGTAATTGCGTGTATAGTAGCCCAGATGAAGTTCGCTATAGCGCAGCCAGGGGTGGGAAATGCTTTCAAAACCTTCTGCTTTAAGCGTGATAAGGTACTTCATCTTCTCGTACTCCGTCACCACATCCACCGTCTTAAAACTCGGAACATACTCTAACCTGAAATCGACCTTCCCGGAGAGTTCTGGATGCGCATACAAAAGATAGGCGCTCGCCGCCCCCAGGCAGTTCATCACAAAATCTTCATAAGAGAAGCCGTAACTGCTGAAGGCATCGCCGAGCTCCATGTAGTTCATCACCAAAAAAGAGGAGAGCGAGCCGTACAGAGCGGCCTCTCTCTTTTCATATCCCCAAGATGCATAGAGGCCGCTGAGAGTGGAGCCAACAAGATAGGCGCTGTAAAAATGGCCCAGCTTGTCCGCGCCGCCGCTCTTTGTGTCGTGGTTGAACCACCCCTCATTGCCTGCATGCGGTTTATTCTTGCCATAATCCCAGTTGACGATGCCCCAGGCTGTGATCACTGCCGCACCGGCAAGATTGGTATAGAGGACATCACGTCTGCTCTCGTTGTTTTCGGCGAAACGGCCCTTCGAAGTCTCTTCACAAAAGAGAAAAGAGGAGAAAAGGAAGAGTACCATCACTAGACGCAGCATCAGAAGCTCCATTGTTTTGTCACATTATATCAGAATAAAAAAGAACGATAAAAATTACAATAAGTGGCACAAAGGCTTTTCTTCTCTTATCTCTTGATGCTTAGCTTTATGTAGATCTCATAGAGAATAGGAATGATCACAAGACTCAAAAATGCCGAAGAGATCAGACCGCCGAGCATCGGCGCGGCGATACGCTGCATCACTTCGCTCCCTACCCCGCTGCTGTACATGATCGGCGCAAGGGCCGCCAAAATGGAGAAGAGCGTCATCAATTTCGGACGCAGACGCTGTACGGCGCCCTCGTAGATCGCATCTCTAAGATGCCCGGCATCAAAGTCGTCCGCATATTTTTCCCGGGCCTCATCCACACTCTCCTGCAGATAGATGATCATAACTATAGCCGTCTCTGCCGCTATACCCAAGAGCGCCAAAAAACCGACAATAACGGCTATGCTCATCGCAAACCCGAGCAGGTCGACAAAGATCAAACCGCCCAAAAGGGCAAAAGGAAGCGTTAAAAATACGATCAGCGTCGGAACTGATTTTTGCAGTGCAAGGTAGATCAGACTCATAATCAGCAGCAAGACCACCGGCACGATCCAGACGATCTTCTCCATGGCAGAGGCAAGATATTCCGATTGGCCGGCCCACTCCAGGTGGTACCCTTGCGGAAGTTTCAGCGTTTCAAGCAGTCTATCCGCCTCATTTTTATAGGCAATGGCCGATACTCCCTCTTTTGGCGTAATGTAGATAAAGCTCACCGGCGTGGCCCGCTCGCTCTTGATGATAGAGGGGCCCTGCACATACGCAAGCGTGGCGAAGGTGCCCAAAGGCACAAATCCGAGTCCTGTTTTGACCTGGATATTTTTCATCTCGTCGATGGAGCGGCGCTCCTCCTCTTCAAGCCGCAGGCTTATCGCGTAGCGTTCGCGCTCTTTGTACAGTGTCGAGACCCTCATCCCGCCGATCGCCAAAGAGGTGTACTCAAGCAGACTGTTTTTGCTTAGCCCATAACGCTGCAGTGCGGTTTCGTCTATCTCTATATCGATGTAGTAACCCGCACTGGCCTGTTCGGAAAAAACAGAGAGCGTCTTGTCAAAATGCCGAAGCTTTTCCTCGATCTGGCTTGCGTGAAGCTGCAGCCCCTGGGCATCTTGTCCGTAGAGCTTTATTCCCAATGGCGTGCGGATGCCGCTTAGAAGCATGTCGATACGGCCGCGGATAGGGTAGGTCCAGGAGTTGATCAGTCCCGGGACCCGAAGGGCCTCCTCCATCTCCCGGCGCAACTTCTGCTCTGTCATCCCCTCGCGCCACTGCGACTTCTCTTTGAAGGTGATGATCGTCTCTATCATCCCCAGAGGTGCCGGATCGGTCGCGCTTGTTGCCCGCCCTCCCTTGCCGAATACCGTCTGCACTTCGGGAAACGACTTGAGTATCTTGTCGGTCTTTTGCGTCAGCTCCTTGGACTGATCGACAGAGATGCCGTAGGGCGTGACCGGCATATACATCATCGTCTGCTCGTCAAGAAGAGGCATAAACTCCCAGTTGAGCCCCTTGTAAAGAGGATAGGCATAGGCTAACGAGGCTATAACCAGGACTAACACCAGGTATTTCAGCTTGAGCGCATAGACCAGGAGCGGATGGTAAAGCCGGACAAAAAAACGGTTCAGCGGGTTTGCGTTTTCCTTCGGAATCCTTCCCTTGATAAAAAAGAGCATCAGTACCGGAACGAGGGTAATCGAAAGCAGTGCACCCGCCGCCATGGCAAAGCTCTTGGTAAAGGCCAGCGGAGAAAAGAGAAGACCTTCCTGCCCCTCAAGTGCAAAGAGGGGAAGAAAGGAGACCACGACCAGTGCCAGTGCGAAAAATATCGGACGCCCCACCTTCTGAGAAGAGCGTACAATCACTTCCATGCGCTCTTTGGCATCGGCGGCTCTGCCCTGTTCTTTTTCAAACCTGTTCAGCGACTTGTGGGCATTCTCGATCATCACGATCGAGGCATCCACGACCGTACCGATGGCGATAGCGATACCGCCCAGACTCATGATGTTTGAGCCGACGCCAAAAAGCTTCATCAGCAAAAATGTGGCCCCGATCGTCAAAGGCAAAACGATCAGAACGATCAAAGAGGAGCGCAGATGCATCAAGAAAATACCGATGATAATCACAACGATAATGCTCTCTTCGATCAGAGTACTTTTGAGCGTATTGATCGCTTTTTCTATCAGGTCTGAGCGGTCGTATACCGTCGTAAGCTCTACACCTTCGACCTTCAGCGTCTGAAGTTTTTCCTTAATGCGCGCTATGGCCGCGTAGACATCCTCCTTGTAGCGCACCATGACGATACCGCCGACGACTTCGCCCTCTCCGTTAAGATCGGCCATACCCCGTCTTGCCTCGGGTGTCAGCTCGACACGGGCTATGTCGCCGATCGTGATCGGCGTACCCCCGGCCTGCGCCACGACAAGCGAGCGGATATCCTCCGCATCTTTGAGGTAGCCCTTCGCCTGAACCATCCACTCGAAACCGTTTTCTATCACGATGCGCCCGCCCGTATTGTTGTTATTGGCCTGAAGCACCCTTGCAATATCCTGGATGGAAAGATCATAGCGGACAAGATTGTCATTGTTCACCGTGACTTGATAGTTGGGGACAAAGCCGCCTATAGACGCGACTTCGCTAACGCCGTCGACACCCATCAGGGCATATTTGTAGTAGTAGTCCTGAAGCGTGCGCAGTTCGGCCAGGTTTTTGGTTGTGGAGCTGAGCGCATACTCATAGACCCAGCCTACCCCCGAAGCGTCCGGTCCCAGTGAAACCTCCATAGAAGAAGGAAGCTGCGACTGAATGGAGGCCAGCTGTTCCAAAACGCGGCTTCTTGCCCAGTAGAGATCCGTGCCCTCTTTGAAGATGAGATAGACCAGCCCATTGGCGTAGCTCGAATACCCCCGTACCGTCTTGATGTCGGAAATAGCCAGAAACTGCGAGACCAGAGGATAGGTTCCCTGATCTTCGATGATTTTCGGGCTCTGTCCTGCCCAGCTGATCTGCACGATCACCTGCGGGGGAGAAAGATCGGGAAGCGCGTCGAGCGGGGTGTTTTTCATCGACCAAAGCGATCCGAAGACCAAAAAAAGCATTGCCGCCAGTACAAGAAAACGGTTTTTGATACTAAATGCTATAAGATTTTCTATCATCCGCTCTCCTTAGTACAAGCCGTTGATCTGCGCGTCCGAGTCCATCATAAAGAGCGCATTGTTGACAACACGCTCCCCCTCGATGAGTCCCTCGGTCACGATATAACTGTTGCTGTCAAAAGGCGTCGCTTCGATCTGCACCGGCGCATACTCTCCCTCATACTCTCCTTCAACAAAGACATAATGTTTTCCGTTCTTTCGGATCACGGCGCTTGAAGGAAGCATCAGATACTCCTGCGTCTGCAGGACAGAGTCTACCCGCGCGTACATCCCGGGAAAAAGTTTATGCGCTTTGTTTTCGATGCTCAGGCGCAGGGTAAGGGTAGCTTCTTTCGGGTCCAGCTCGGGATAGAGCAGAACCTTCGTCGCCATGTAAGTCTCCTCCATACCCTTAAATGAGAGAATATGCTTTGTGCTTCTCATCGCCATCCTCCGGTCTTCTTCAAAAAGTTTTGCCTCCACCCAGACCTCATCAAGATTGACGATCCTGAAAAGTGTGCTTTTTGCATTGAAAGCAGAACCTTTTTCGATCCCTTTCATAAAAAGATAGCCCTCTGCCGGTGCGTAGAGCATTGTGTTCGCGGAGGTTTTACCGCTCTTCCTCACCTTCTCTATCTCTTCTTCACTGATCCCGAGCAGTTCCAGTTTGAGCCTTGCGCTCTCAAGCATGCTTGCATTGGGGTGTTTTCTGACATAGCTGAGGGTATTGAGATACTCCTCTTTTGCCCTAAAGACTTCGGGCGAATACACGAGGGCCAGCGGCTGACCTTTTTGTATCTTCTTGTAGAGCGTGTCGGCATAAAGTTCGACAACAAACCCGTCGAAACGCGGCGCTACCGCATACACCCGACTCTGATCGGCTTTGACGAAACCGTAATGTTTTTCTGTCTTGCCCATCTTCTTTTTTTTGGCCTCTACCGTCTGGACATTGAAGAGCTGCTCTACCGTGTTCCCCCGTTTAGACGAGGTTTTATCTTCGCCAAGTGCCTGAGTCTGTTGCGCAAGAAGCATCAGAAGGAGCACTCCTGCCGTTTTTGTCATAGCGCTCATTTTATCTCTCCCGTAAGCTCCGAAATTTTCGCCTCTGCGCGCTTGTAGTCGGCGATGGCATTAATGCTCTTTTGCTCAAGCCTTAATTTTTGAAGCAGTATATCGATGTACTTAAAAAGATCGCCGCCCGCAGAAACGGAGCTGCTGCTCAAGGCAAACATATGTTCGATCTGCGGAAGCATCTCATCGTTGATGACATGGTAGGTCTCAAAAGCCGAGCGCATCAGTGCGTATGCGGATTGAAACTCCGCGCCTACCGCACCGCGCATATCTTCTTTGGCGTGCTGTGCCGCCAGGGCTGATTTTCGCGCCTCCTGCTCCTTGTATGCCTCACTGCCGTACAGAGGAAGGGAGATGCCCACGCCGAAGCTCGCATAATTATCAAAATTATCCCGATACGCATATCCGGCGACAAGGTTGATGTCGGGGTAGCTGTTTAGCTCGGCCAGCTCGACATTGGCCTGTTCTCTTCTGCTCTCCTGCTCTTTGAGCGCGAGATCGGGATTGTTCTGCAGACGACTTGCTGCATCCGTCATCTCCGACATAATACCAATGCCTATTTCCATCTCAAGACTGTTGACTTCCTGCGCCGCGAAATAGGAGAGCTTGGCATAGGCCGCAGTGATCTTGGCGTGCAGAATCTTTTTTTGGATACGAAGGTCCGAAAGCTTCAGCGTCGCGGACATAATACCCAGATGATACCCTTCGGATATGGAGCTATAGGAGGTATAGAGGTCGATAGTGTGTTGTGTCAGGACTTCATAATCGCAGGTGAGGGCGTAGACTTTTTCCAGCTCCCAAAGGGTATAGGCCTGCTCTTTGATCGCATAGACCAGGGCCGCTTTTGCCTTTACCAGGCTCTCTATCAAGACACCCTCCTGGGCGAGTGCGGCTTTTTTTCGGTGGGCGCGTTTGCCGTAGTAGGGAAGATTTTGCTGGAGTGTGAGTGTTTTCTGGTGCATCGCCTGCGCCTTGTCCAGCGTGTTCTGAATATAGCTGATCTGCGGGTTTGAAAATTGGTCCGAGGCCTCAACAGCAGATCTGCCGGCCTGAATGCGTGCCTCTATCGATGCCAGAGATGGCTTTTCGTCTAAGGCTCGTTCTATCACCTCGTCCAGACTCAGGGCATTCAGCGTGCCGATGAAAAAAAGCAATCCTACTATCAGTCGTCCCACGGCCTCTCCTTTTTAAAATCAAATCTGTCCCTGCCACCTTAGGGACTTTGTTCCTAAAGTGCATAATATCAGATCAAATATTTACCGAGGTCTTGACACGCACTGTTTTCTTCGAAGGAGGTGCGATAAAGATATGAAGCTGCCATGTGCCGCTCATCGAAAAGTTCACCTCTACGCTGTATTTTCCGTTTTTGAGGAGCTTTGCTTCTGAGGTGCTTTCCATCGCCGGCATGCCGGGCATCGCCGGCATAAAGACCTTTACGCTCACGTGTGCATCTGTGAGCGTCCCACCCTTGTCAACAATGCCCAATTCCAGCGTATTTGAGCCTGTGCTCAAAGGTTTTTCAGAACTGATCAGCACCCTTGTCTCTCTGGTCTTCGCCTCTTTTTCAAAGCCGGCTGCGTGCAGCAGAGTCGTGCTGAGTGCAAGAGCCAAAAGAAATGCCATAACGCTAAAACCGGCCTCATGGGAGGCAGAGGAGTTCTTGCGGTTTTGCAAGAAGCCTATTGTTTTTGTTTGTTCCATCTGTGTGACCTCTCTTTTGTTGTTTAGAGCATTGTAGCCCGAACTCCGTGGAGAGAACGTGGAGTCTGCCCCTTTTTAGCAGAAAAAAATTCATATTGGATTGATTTTTACCTGCTATACTTGCTGTAAAACTAACATGCAAAAGGATTATTATGAAAAACCGTAGAGAGTTTATGAAGTCGTCGCTCGTCATTTCCGCAGGACTTGTTGCCGCGGGCGTTGCACCTGCCTCAGCCGCAGAAAACACTAAGGCCAGTATCTTCTACTACTCACAGAAAAATCAGGGAAGATGGGAAGGAAAAGCACAGAGTCATGCGCCTGTGGTCACTGTTGATGGAAACAAGGTCACCATCGAGACCAAACACTCCATGTCGCCGGAGCATTACATCGTCAAACACTCCCTGCTGACAAGCACGGGAGAGGTTCTGGGCGAGAGCGTCTTTTTCCCGACGGACAAGCCGATCTCGACCTATGAGATTTCAGGCGGACACAAAGAGCTGTTTGCCTTGAGTTTTTGCAACCTGCATGACCTCTGGGTGAGCGAGATCACGCTATAGCAGCGCTTACTTGATACCCTTGTCTGCCCAGTAGGAGCGGATCAGGTTTTTTGTCTCTTCGGGAAGCGAGATGTAGCCTAGCTTTTTCGCACTAGCATCGCCGTTTTTGAAGGCATAGTCAAAAAACTTGATCACTTCTGCATTTGTTTTTAACTTCTCTGCCGGCAAAAGAATAAAGGTTGCCGCAACAATCGGATACGAGGTGTCACCCGGCTGAAGTGCCAAAAGTGCATAGAAGTTGTCTTCTTTCGTCCATGATGCATATTTCGCCGCAGCTTTGAAGTTCTCTTCACGGGCACTTACCCATTTTCCGCTTTTCGTCTGCAGTGTCGCCGCAGCAAGCTTACTCTGCTCTTTGTAGGCATTTTCGATATATCCGATAGAATAAGGGGTCTGGATGATCAGACTTGACACGCCCTCGTTCCCTTTTCCGCCGATGCCCGTTGCCCAGTCGATCGCCTTGCCTGCGCCGTAGTTGTTTTTCCAGTTTTTGCTGGCCTGCGCAAGATAGTAGGTAAAGTTGTATGTCGTGCCCGATCCGTCCGAACGGTGGCAGACGATGATCTTCTCATCCGGCAGAACAAGACCTGCATTGTCTGCTTTGATCGCCGCGTCATTCCATTTGGTGATCTTGCCCGCAAAGATGTCGGCGACAACGCTGTTTTTTAGTTTCAGCTCTTCATCTTTGATCCCCGGGACATTGAGTGCGACGACGATCGAGCCGATAACAGCAGGAAACTGGAAGAGTTTGTCCTTTTTAAGGTCAGCCGTTTTCATCGGTTTGTCCGAGGCGCCGAAATCTACAACACGCGCACTTATCTGCTTAATCCCGCCGCCTGAACCGATGGACTGGTAGTTGATGCGGTTTTTTGTCTCTTTGGCATACGAATAGGCCCAGTCATAATACAAAGGAGCGGGAAAGGTTGCTCCCGCGCCGCTTATTTTGCCGGCCATCATGCTTGTCGCTGCAAGCGCTGCGATCAATAAACCTTTTGCGATCTTTGTCATTGTAACTCCTTGTGCGTTTTAAATTGCCTCAAGTATAAGACACGAAGATAACAAAACGGTTACAGCGAAGAGCTCCTCTGTAACCGTTTCGTTATAATTCTTGTTTATCATTCCGCCATCCATTGCCGTCATCTCTTGAAATAAGTGTTATACTTTAAAAAAAATGACTTGTGGACGCCCTTCCATTAAAAATAAAGGAATGCAATGCTTCCCCGTTACGAAAACAAGATCAATGAGATCCAGATGATGCTGGCAAACATCATCTCAGAAATACTCGAGGCCCATACTCAGGCGCTCGAGGCCTTTGAAACACGCACTCCAGCTCAGTTCGACCATGTCAAAGGGATTTTGAAGACCGTGCAGCAAGAGGCCAATGCCATCGACAACGAGATCGTCAAGACCTTCGCGCTTTTCGGCCCGGAGGCACAGGAGCTTCGTCTTCTGATCTCTTATCTTAAGATGACCAATGAGCTGGTACGCATTGCCGAGGGGGCCAAAAAATATGCCCGCCGCATGAAAGAGCACTGCGAAAGCGAGTGCAATCTTGCCAATCTCGACAACATCGTCATCAAACTGCATGCCAGCTCTATTGCGGCTATCCGCTATATCTCGGAGTGCTTCAGCAACCATGCACTCTGCGACTATTCGGATCTTTACCGTTCCGTCATGGTCGAAGAGAGCAAGTGCGACGACCTCCACTCCATCTTGGAAAAAGAGATACTTTCGCGCATCATCATAGAGGGCGAACTCTCTATCGAGTATGTGAAGGTCCTTGGCACGCTTCGCAAGCTTGAACGCGCCTCTGACCATGCGATCAATATCGCCAAACTGATGCTCTACTCCAAAGAGGGCGGCGAGATCCGAAGTTATTAACGGATCTTACACATCCTGCCCGGACAGGGTTTGTAAGGTCCGTTTTCTCCCGTATCCGAAGGAAGCGGGTAGCTTTAGGGGGTTGGAGGGACATTTGTCCCTGCCACTTTAGGGACTTTGTTCCTAAAGTGCATAACATCAGTTATTAAACGCACAAAGGAATATGATGTCAAAGGCTCTGATTGTCATTGTTGAAGATGAAGAAGATATTTTAGAACTCCTGGAGTATAACCTCCAAAAAGAGGGGTATGAGACCATCGGTTTTCTCAATACCAACAGCGTGACGCAGCTTCTGCAAGAAGAAGAGGTGGACCTGCTTTTAATGGACAGAAACCTTCCCGGCGTTGAGGGAAGCGAGTTTGTCGCCCAGCTGCGCCGCATCGGCATCCAGACCCCCGTGATCTACCTCAGCGCCAAAAACAAAGAGAGCGACATCGAAGAGGGCTTTGAGCGCGGAGCGGATGACTACATCACCAAGCCCTTCAGCCCCAAAGAGCTCTCCATGCGCATTAAGGCTGTTCTAAAGCGTACCAAGCCTAATTTCAATCAAGAGAACATCTCCTATCGCGACATTATGATCAATCCGCAAAGCCGGGAGGTTACCGCAGGCGGGCAGAGGGTTGAGCTGACCAAGCTGGAGTTTGACCTGCTCCTTACCCTGATCAAAAACCAGAATGTCGTTTTGGACAGAGACTTTCTTCTTGAGAGTGTCTGGGGCGGGGATGACATCTATCAGGAGAAGACGGTAAATGTCGCCATCAACCGCCTCAAAGAGAAGATCGATCCGACCAAAGAGAAAGAGTACATCAAAACCGTCCGCGGCATAGGCTATACCCTGTGCTGAAACTGCACCATATCTTTTTTCTCAACTTTCTGGCGATCTTTATCGGCACCCTGCTGCTCTCCTCTTTTGTCGCCTACCTCAACATCAAAAATGCAACGATACAGGAGAACAAAAAGCAGCTTATCAAACAGATCTCCTTGCTTGAACTGCAGCTGCCTCATGTCGACAACCTTGACCGTTTTGCAGCCGATATCCATACTAAAAGTGCGCTTCGTGTCACCGTCATCAGCGAAGAGGGCCTCGTCCTGGCCGAATCGAACGAAGACAAGCACACGATGGACAACCACGCAGGGCGTGCTGAGATCATGGAAGCCGCCCTCAAAGAGTACGGTTTCATCACACGCTACTCCCATACCGTCGAAAGCGATTTTGTTTATGTCACAAAGAAACTGAACTACCGGAACTCTCCTGTCTTTTTCCGTCTCTCCATCAGCCTGCAGTCGGCAATGGAGGAGTTTTATGCGCTCTGGTACTGGCTTGTCTTCACCTACAGTATTTTTATCCTCGTTGCTCTGGTGCTCGCTTACAGGATCAGCAAAAAGGTGCACTACGACATCCATCAGATCACCGAGTACCTGCGTGAGATCTCGGAAAAGAACTACAAAGCCATCGTCAAGCCCCAGTATTTCTCCGAATTTCTTTACATCGCCCTGACCCTTAAAAATCTGGCCAAAAAGCTCGGTACGCGCGAAAAAGAGAAACGCAAATACACCGCCAGACTGCGCCTTATCAACAAACAGAGAAACGACATCCTCTCGGCCATAAGCCATGAGTTTAAAAACCCGATCGCGTCGATTCAGGGATATGCCGAAACACTTCTGGATGATCCCGGTGCCGATGTCAAGATCCGCAAGCGTTTTTTGCAGAAGATCATGCAAAACGGCCAAAAGATCTCCTCCATGCTCGATCGCCTCTCCCTCTCTGTCAAACTTGAGAACGAGGACCTCAAGATCAAACCGAGCAGCTTTGATCTGGCCGAACTTGCCCAGGAGGTCATTATGAACCTCGGCAAGAAGTATCCGCAAAGAGAGATCCTCTTTTCAGGCGACTCCTGTCCGGTCTATGCCGACAAGACGATGATAGAGACCGTTATCACCAACCTCATCGACAACGCAATGAAATACTCCCAGGAAGACGTGGCCGTCTCTATCATGGACAACAAACTCATGGTCATTGACAAGGGGCTGGGGATCGCACCGAATGAGCTGGAGAAGATCACATCCAAGTTCTACCGCGTGCAAAAAAACACCTGGGACAACTCCATGGGGCTGGGACTTGCTATAGTAAGCTATGTCCTGAAACTTCACAACTCGCACCTGAGCATCGAAAGCAAGGAGGGAGAGGGCTCCATCTTTTCCTTTGACCTCAGCGCTTTGAAAAAGAGCCGATAAACGTTTGGCAACTCTCAGCAAGGGACCCTGAAGTTGAGAGAGTTGCCCTGCGGGCAATGGCGTTTCGTATAAGATACAATGAGCTATAATCCATCAACTTACAAACGGATTATCTATGACAATTGCTCAAATCGAAACAAACCTGCAAGAACTCCTTAAGAATTTTTCATCTCAAACATTTATTTTTGATCTTTTGCTTGGCTATGGGTTTCCGAAATCGACTCTCGCACGTTTAGAAAAAGGTGAATTAAATCAACTAGAGTCCAAAGGCGAACTCACCCATCGAAAACAGCTTTTTTTCAAAGTCGCCCCGGCTCAAACGCTTCATGCACTTATCGATCAGTTAGCTAACGACCCAAAAGCAACTAAAAATTCCCCTCGTTTTATCATCGTCACCGATTACGAAACACTTTTGGCGGTTGACACTAAGACCAAAGACACCCTCGATATCAAACTGCTCGATTTAGCGAAGCACTATGATTTTTTCTTACCATGGGCGGGGATGGAGAGAGCACAGCACAAAGATGAAAATCCTGCCGATGTCAGAGCAGCTGAAAAAATGGCAAAACTCTATGATGAGATCATCAGAGAAAACACCACGAAAACCAAAGAGGAAGTCCACGCCCTCAACGTCTTTTTGACACGCTTGCTGTTTTGTTATTTTGCCGAAGATACCAATATTTTCAGTGACAACCAATTTACCAAAGCGATTCAGTCTCACACCCAAACCGACGGAAGTGATTTGGACAGCTATCTTCAAAGATTATTTGATGTGCTTAATATCGAAAAACGGGATCAATCATTGCCGGAATACCTCAAAGCCTTCCCATACGTCAACGGGGGATTGTTCCGTGATCGCTTTGTGCTTCCAAAGTTTTCGATGAAATCTCGCAATATCATGATCGAGGTGGGAACACTCAACTGGTCAGAGATCAACCCCGATATTTTCGGCTCGATGATCCAAGCGGTAATCACCCCTGAACATCGTGGCGGTATGGGGATGCACTACACTTCCGTGCCAAACATCATGAAAGTGATCGAACCGCTGTTTTTGGATGCGCTTTATGAAGAGTTTGAGCAAAGCAAAGAGAATAAAACCAAACTAGCCAACCTCCACAAACGGCTCACACATCTCAAAATCTTCGACCCTGCCTGCGGAAGTGGAAACTTTCTCATTATCGCCTATAAAAACCTGCGAAAACTGGAAATGAAAATCTTCAAACAAATCGATGCACTTTCGGGTCAGCGTTCGTTTGTATTCTCCGAAATCAAGCTCTCGCAGTTTTACGGGATAGAACTCGATGATTTCGCCCATGAGGTAGCTATCCTTTCTCTATGGCTCGCAGAACATCAGATGAATTTGGAGTTTTTCAAAGAATTCGGTCGAACCTCACCGACATTGCCGTTGCACCAAGGGGGTAGTATTATTCAGGGTAATGCTACACGATTAAACTGGAAAGAAGTTTGTCCGAAAGAAGATGGGGATGAGATTTATATTTTGGGGAATCCGCCGTATTTGGGTTCAAGCATGCAAGATGATGAACAAAAGAAAGATTTGGCTTTAGTTTGTAATGGATTCGAAAATTATAAGAATCTAGATTATATTGCTTGTTGGTTCGTAAAAGGAGCAAATTATATTGTAAATTCCAATGCTTGTTATGCTTTTGTTTCCACGAATTCTATTTGTCAAGGAGAACAAGTTGGTTTATTGTGGCCTTATATTCTTGAAAAAAATTTAGAGATAAAATTCGCGTATACTTCCTTTAAATGGACTAATAATGCAAAATCAAATGCTGCCGTTATTGTTTCAATAATAGGTTTAAGTAATATTTCTGTCAGTCAAAAGAAACTTTACTATAATGGAATTTGTCACATAGTTAATAATATTAATCCATATCTTACCGCTGGAAGAAGTGTTGTTTTAGCAAGAAGAGGCAAACCTATCAGTAATTTGCCACCAATGCTTTATGGCAATAAATCCACTGACAATGGTTATTTATTTTTGACTTTTGAAGAAAAAGAAAAGTTGTTGAAGCAATACCCACAAGCTGAAAAGTATATAAAAAAGCTTATTGGTTCCAATGAATTAATTAATAGTATTCAAAGATGGTGCTTATGGATAAATGATGAAGATGTTGAAGATGCAAAAAAAATTCCATTTATTTTGGATAGATTAAATGCTGTTGCTGAATGGAGAAATTTAAGTAAAGCCTCATGTACCGTAAAATATTCAGAATACCCGAATAGATTCAAACAAATAACATTTAGAAATACAGCCGCAATTGTAATTCCACGGGTGTCATCTGAACGCAGGGAATATATTCCATTTGGTTTTGTGGATAGTGATACGATTGTGCTTGATTCCGCCCAAGCTATTTATATTCCTAACTCATTTATTTTTGGTGTTATTTCTTCTAAAATGCATATGGTATGGGTAAAGACAACAGCAGGCAGACTTAAATCAGATTATAGATATTCTTCCGCATTGTGCTATAACAATTTCCCATTTCCAAATATTTCAGAGCAACAAAAAGAGCTGATTACTGAACACGTTTTTAATATTCTCCATGAGCGTGAACAACACTCCGAAAAAACATTGGCTCAACTCTATGACCCGGACAAAATGCCTGAAGGCCTCAAAGAAGCACATCATCAACTCGATTTGGCAATAGAGCGATGTTATCGTGCCAAACCGTTTGAGAGTGATGAGGAGCGGCTCGAATATCTCTTTAAACTCTATGAAGAGATGACGGCTAAAGAGGGGAAAAAATGAACGGCTTGACTACCTCCGACACCGTCTCAAGTAAAATCTACACCATGCGTGGGCTTCAAGTAATGCTCGATAGAGACCTGGCGGAGTTGTATGGGGTAGAGACAAAAGTACTTAACCAAGCAGTAAAAAGAAATGAGATTTTAAATGTCTAAATCAAAAAAGTTTAGACGCTTTTAGACGCTATTTTAGACAATTTAAAGACAACTTAAAAGGAAAATTGATGCAAAATCTCCTCAAAGGGATATCATGAGTGATATTCTCATCTACCAAAATGAAAACGGAAACATCAAAGTCGATGTGCGGTTCGAGGACGGTTCGCTTTGGCTCTCTCAAGCTCAAATTTGTGATGTATTCGGTAAAGCAAAATCAACTATCAGTGAACATGTCAAGGCTATTTTCGATGAGGGGGAATTAAATCCGAATGCAACTGTTCGGAATTACCGAACAGTTCAGATGGAAGGAAATCGCGAGGTAAGCAGAGATGTTGATTTTTATAATCTTGATGTCATTATCGCTATAGGCTTTCGGGTACGTTCATCGACGGGAACGAAGTTTAGAATCTGGGCGAATGAAAAACTCAAAGAGTATATCACCAAAGGGTTCGTTTTAAACGACGAGCGGTTCAAAAGTGGCACTTCGATGAACTATTTTGATGAACTCCAACAGCGTCTGCGTGAGATCAGGCTCTCGGAACGATTTTTTTATCAAAAAATCAAAGATATCTATATGACGAGTCTCGATTATGATCCGCAAGACGAAAAGACGATAGAGTTTTTTAAAATCGTTCAAAACAAACTGTTGTGGGCGGTATCTTCTCAAACGGCAGCTGAACTCGTCCATAACCGGGTCGATATTTCTCTACCGCTGATGGGGATGGGATCATTTGACAAAGAATCCAAAAACATCACCAAAAAAGATGTAAGCATTGCAAAAAACTATCTCAACGAAGGGGAAATAAAGCTTCTCGGTTTGTTGGTGGAGCAGTATTTGGCATTTGCGGAAACGATGGCGATGCAGCAGATACCCATGTATATGAAAGACTGGATTTCGAGGCTCGATGCAGTAATTTCTCTCAACGGGAGAGATTTATTGACTCATGCGGGGAAAGTCAGTCATCAAGTGGCAAAAGAAAAAAGTGAAATAGCGTATCAAAAATATAAAACTCTACAAAGAGAACGAGAAAAAGAGCAAAGCATGAAAGAGCTTGAAGAAGATATAAAGAGAATAAAGGGTTAATTATGCCAAATATCGTCGATGTCACCTACGCCCAAACCGGAGAAAGCACCTCTATTAATGATTATGGGATGCGCCAGATGCAAGAACGCGCCTTTGCGGCACGAAATGCTCAATACCTCCTTCTAAAAG
>JACUTT010000039.1 GCA_014859655.1 Campylobacterales bacterium | reverse complement strand
CAATCTCATCTCTCTTTTTCCCTCTGAAGACAGTTGGGGTTTTTAGAGGTGCCCTTCAGCATATCAAAATATGAGGGAGATGATTGAGGGAAGAAACGCAGAGAGAAAGATTTTATGTCCCGGTGGGCTCATGCGGTTTCGCCAAAAAAAGAAAGGTGACGCGCTCAAGAGTGACTAGAGGTGCCCTAAATATTGAAGAGCAGGTCAGTCCGGGCATCGGCCTCTGTCTGTTTGGCAACAGCAGTATAGTCGAAGAAAAACTTCTCAAACTCATCCTTCTCGATGGGTTTTGAGAAGTGGTATCCCTGTAAAATATCGCATTTGTTCTTGAGGAGAAACTCTTTTTGAAAGGCAGTCTCAACCCCTTCGGCCACGATATTGAGTCTTAGGTTTTTGGCGATGTGCAAGATGGTGCGGACCATGTTCTCGCCCTGTTCGACACTGCCTAGCTCTGCGACAAAGGATTTGTCTATCTTAAGCTCGTCGATGGGTATCTGTCGAAGGTAACTCAAGGAGGAGTACCCGGTGCCAAAATCGTCCATAGAGAAACGAATACCACAGGCCTTGAGGGTGTTCATCTTGGAGATCAGCTTGTGAATATCTTCGGCGACAATCGTCTCGGTGATCTCAAAGACAAGCTTTGAGTGCAGCCCTGTAGGCAGGTGCTTCTTGCACAGCCTCTGGACATCGTCGACAAAGCTGCTGTGAAAGAGCTGCCGCATACTGATGTTGATTGACATCTGTTCCAGCTGAACCCCGCGCTCTTCCCAGCTTCTTAGGGTCTTTAGCGACTCTTCCAAAATGAAATAGCCCAGCTCTATGATCAAGCCTGTCTGCTCAGAGATGGGAATAAATTCATCGGGTCCGACATGGCCCAGTTTCTCATTATGCCATCTCACAAGCACCTCGCATCCGACGACTCTGTTTTTAGCGCTGATCTGCGGCTGGTATCTTAGCGAGATCTCATTCTTTACAAGAGCAAAATATAAGAAGCGCTCGATCTCAAGGGTCCGTTCGACTTTTTTAGAGAGCTTCTCGTTGAAAAGAATGATCCCGTCACGCCCCTGACTCTTCGCCTCGTACATCGCGATATCGGCTTCTTTGACAAATTCACCCGCTTGCAGACTCGGGTTGTTGATGATACTCACCCCGATACTCGCGCTGATATAAAGATGGTGTTCTTGTATAGTGTAACTCTCTTTGATGGTATCAAGAAGGTTTTGGGCAAAAGCCAGTGCGCTTTCCAGGCACTCCTGTTTTGAAGTATATGACGAGCTCAATACACAAAACTCATCCCCACCAAGCCGCGATACGGTGTTCTTCTGTTTTTTTGCCAGGGCAAGCATGCGCGATGAAACCTCACGGAGCAAAATATCGCCGATATCGTGGCCCAGCGAGTCGTTGATGGTCTTGAAATGGTCCAGGTCTATCAGCAGAAGATAGATGTGGCGCCTGTTTTGTTGCTGAAGTTTGATGGCATTTTCGAGGAGTTTGATGAAAAAACGCCGGTTCCCCAGTGAAGTGAGGTGGTCATGGTAGGCTTGATGCTGGCTTTTGAACAGGTACTTGTAGGTGTTTCCTGAAGCATGCAGAAGTACCCAGCTGACCACAAGCGTAAAAAAAGCGATCAGATAGCTGTAGAAGGTATCGACGAGAATGAAGTAGATCGTCAGCGGCAGCATCAGACTCAGTAGGGTGACAATGGCCAGCTTTCTTTGCGAGGCCAAAATCGTCGCGGAGACGACGACCGTACCCAGCTGCGCCGCAATAACAACATAGTGCAACTCGATCTTGTCATGGGATGTGTAGATCACGAACATAAGCGTCCACATAGAGAAGTAGACATATAAAAAGATGTTTAGCTGCTGTAGCCACTTCTCTTTGTCTTGAAGCGTCATCTCATTTTTAAGATATCTCCGGTGCAGGCTATAGCCCCATAAAGAGACAAGCAGCAAGAAAAAATACCAGACAAGTTCAGGAAGCAGCGGCTGACCGTAGACCCAGCTTATGTAGATAAATCCTGGCCCGGTAGTGACAAAGAGAGCAATAAGAATACATATCTGTTTGTGCATAAAATTGTAAAAGTTCATATTTTCAAGCATGCCTGGCCTTTTGAAAACTGTTAAAGATACTTAGTAAAGTATAACTAAAGTTAATAGATATTACGTTTAAACCAAAAGTGAAATGTGATCTTTACTGCGATTGGAAAGATACTCTCAGTGACGACATGAAATCTAAGGAAGAAAAAAGCGTAATCCTGTTTATTATGTGTTATCATAAGTTCAAAAATATTTTATTGTATAAAAAGGAGAATCCAATGGATGTTGAAAAACCGGCACCGTGGAACTGGTTTAAAAAAGAAGAAGAGTCAAAAGGAGAGGTCGTCCCGGTAAAACGAGACAGTGAACCTCCTGTTTCACGACGTGAGGTGCAGAGTGAAATAGAACGCCTTTTTGATTCGCTTAGACAGGGGCTTCATCTGGGCTGGCCGAGCAGCTCTTTTATAAAAAAAGAGTGGCTGAAACCCTCTTTGGACATCGCCTCTGATGCGAAGGCGTATAGTGTCAAAGTCGAACTTCCGGGCATTGATGCGGACAATATCGCATCGCGCTACAAAGACGGGGTGCTGAGTATTTCCATTCTCAAAAAGATGCTGCCCAAAGCACCGACGAAACAGATCAAGATAAAAACCGAGTCATAAAAAAGGACGTAATGATGAGATACCTACTTATTGCCGGCACATTTTTTGTCTCTGTGCTTGCGGCAGCTCTATTTGACAAGGACGTTAAATTTAAAGACTATGATACGACGATGAAACGCACCTATCCCACGCACAAAGAGTTTTTACTCTCCTACAACAAC
Organism: Campylobacterales bacterium; assembly: GCA_014859655.1. GTDB lineage: Bacteria > Campylobacterota > Campylobacteria > Campylobacterales > Sulfurimonadaceae. The sequence goes on along the minus strand of JACUTT010000039.1, from coordinate 15,666 downwards.
GTGCTTGAGGATGTACGCACCTCAGTGGTCAACATATCAACCGAAAAGAGCATAAAAGTGGGCGGCGGATATGCCAACCCCTTTTTAGGCGATCCTTTTTTCAGGGAGTTTTTCAGAGGCTTCGGCGACCCGGGTCTGAATATACCGCAGGAGCGTATCCAGCGCTCTTTGGGATCGGGTGTTATTGTCTCTGAAGACGGCTATATTATCACCAACAACCATGTTGTAGCGGGTGCGGACACGATCAAGGTCACCGTCTTGGACAAGAGCGGTGAGTATGATGCAAAGCTCGTCGGTACGGATGCCAAAAGCGATCTGGCCGTTATCAAGATCGAGCTAAAAGGGCTCAATTCCGTCACTTTCTACGATTCGGACAAGGTGAAAGTCGGTGATATCGTTTTTGCCTTAGGCAATCCTTTCGGTGTGGGCGAGACGATCACGCAGGGGATTGTCTCGGCTACAGGGCGCTCATCTGTGGGTATTGTCGAGTATGAAGACTTCATCCAGACAGACGCCTCGATCAATCCGGGAAACTCAGGAGGCGCACTGGTGAACTCGGCAGGTTATCTTATCGGGATCAACAGCGCCATCATCAGCAGAAGCGGCGGGAACGCAGGGGTGGGATTTGCCATTCCATCAAACATGGTAAAGACCATCGGTAAGACACTGATTGAGGAGGGAAAGTTTACCCGCGCCTATCTGGGGGTGAGCATCTCTGACGTGAGCGATGAACTGAGCAGTTTTTACGGCAAAAAGTCAGGTGCTCTGGTCACCTCTGTTGAAAAAAATACGCCGGCAGAAAAGATCAGTCTCAAGCGCGGTGATCTTATTGTCTCGGTTAATGGCAAGGCGATTGATTCGGCCAATATGCTTCGAAATGTCATCGGTGCTATAGCACCGGGCACCAGGGTGAAGATCACCTTCCTTCGCAACAAAGTCCTTCATGAAAAGAGTGTGACACTGCAGAGCCTGCCCAACGACAGCGAGATCGCAGGCGGCTATGAATACAAAGGTATGGCACTTAAGCCTATGACGCGCGAGATGAAAAGAGCCATGGGGGCTTCTGATGATTTCAAGGGACTTTATGTGGCGCAGGTCAAAAGCCGGAGTGTGGCGCAAAGAGCAGGGATACTGGAGCAGGACATTGTCATCCAGGTAGAAGAGAAAGAGATAGGGAGTATCGAGGGCTTCAAAGAGGCCATCAAAGGACAGGAGAAGATCAGGCTTTATCTCTATCGTCGGGGAATAATATTCGCAGTGGCATTTTAAAAACTCTCCCTGCTGCTTTGGGGACTTTGTTCCTAAAGTGCGTAACATCAGTAAAAAAAACAAAAGGAAAAATTATGGCAATCATAGGAATCGATCTAGGAGCGCCAAACTCTGCAGCCGCAGTGCTTCGCGCGGGAAAACCGGTCATTACTCCCAGTGCAGAGGGGATCAGACTCAGCGCAAAAGCATTTCCCAGCTACGTCGCTATCACGGCAGACGGGAGCAAGCTCGTGGGTGAGCCTGCGCGCAGACAGGCGGCAGAAAACCCCTCGGGCACGGCAAGCGCGAGAAGATACGGCTTCGCGACATCGATCTTACATACACCGACTTGACCGTTTTGTGCATCCTGTTATCGAGCGCTGCAAGGCCCCATAGAACAGGCACTTAAAGATGCAGACCTGAGTGAGGAGGGCATCGACCGGATTGTCTCTGTCGAAGGACTTCGGGTGCGCAGCAGACAGAGCAAAGCAGTGAACAGAAAAACGGGAATACCCCTTATGAGCGGGTCGTGGATGCTGACTTTCACGAGAACAACTAAGGAGCAATAGATCAAAACGGCAGAGAAACGCGACTATTGCGAGGTGCTTGGCGTGACAAAGGATGCGGACCAGAAAGCGATAAAAGACAGCTTCCGTAAACTCGCGCGCAAATACTATCCCGACAGAAGTAAAGAACCTAATACGGAAGAGAAGCTCAAGGAGATCGCCGAAGCCTATGCCGTGCTTTCTGATCCAAAAAAAACGCAAAGAGTACGATAGCCGTAGCTTTGAGGCGGTCTCGGACTTTTCGCAGGAGGATCTTTTTGGAGGGATCAATTTTGACGAGATATTTCGCGGAAGCGGTTTCAGTTTTGACACAGGAGGCTTCGGCGGCGGGTTTTTTGACAGCATATATCAACAAGGCGGACAGCGCGAGTCGTGTGGTGAGGATATGCGTGTAGAACTGCGTGTTTCCCTGCAAAAGATCATGAGCGGTATAGAGGCTGAGATCCGGCTAAGCCATCCACGTGTCTGTCCTCTTTGCCATTTTGGGTGCGGAGATAGAGGTTCGTACCCTTGATGGCACGGTAAGTCTCACTGTTTCGCAGGGAACACAGCCTAATGCCGTGCTGCGCCTGGGCAAAAAAGGTCTTCCCTGTTTTGCGCAAAAGAAGCGGGGAGATCTATATCTTCGTATCACGGTGCATGTGCCGGAGAGTCTTAGCGAAGAGGAGAGGGGACTGTATGTGTGTTTACGCAGGCTGGGCAGAGAGAAAAAGCATTTTTTTAAAATGCTTACGGCTCTTTCTGCTCCTCTTTGTTGTTATTGTCGTTGTGTTTGGTGTGGGAAAATCTTTTGGCAGTTTCGGAGAGTTCATGCAGACGCGCAACGACTTTGGCATTGAGTGAGGCCTCGGGGTAGTTCCCCTTTTCATCCGCTTCGCCCGCTTCGATTCCGGTAAGTATGCTTATCCCCTCGTCTATGCTCGTAATCGCGTAGACCGAAAAAATGCCTTTTTCAACACTTTCAAGGACCTCTTTTTTGAGCATAAGGTGTTTGACGTTGGCTGAAGGAATGATAACCCCATAAGCGGCTTCGGGATCTTTTTGCATACAGATGTCGTAAAAACCTTCGATCTTCTCGTTGACGCCGCCGATGGGCTGTATCTCGCCAAACTGATTGACCGATCCGGTGACAGCGATGTTTTGTTTGATCGGTATCTGTGACAGCGAGGAGAGCAGGGCAAAGAGCTCGGTGGAGGAGGCGCTGTCGCCTTCGATCTTCCCGTAAGACTGCTCAAATACCAGCGAGGCGGAGAGGCTTAGTGGCAGGTCAGAGGCATACCTTGAGCCCAGATAGGAGCTGAGGATCATCACCCCCTTGGAGTGGATAGGACCGCCAAGCTCGACTTTTCGCTCAATGTCGATGATCTCGCCCTTGCCAATACGGGTCCTGGCCGTGATGCGCGAGGGAAGACCGAAGCTATAGCCGCCCAGAGAGATAACGGTGAGGGCATTGATGACACCCACGGCCGCGCCGCTGACATTGATCATTAGTGTGCCCTCGTCGACCTGCTCGTAGAGTTTGAGCTGGATGCGGTTGAGCCGTTTTTTTCTGCTCTGCAACACGGCCTCGATGTCGCTCTTCTCTATGCGCTCGCGCTCGTTCTTTTTCGACCAGTAATCGGCCTCTTTTAAGAGATCGGCAAGATTGCGAAGGTGGGTAGAGAACTTCGAAGCATGCGAAACTTCACGCGAACTCTGCTCGATGACTCTTGCCACGGCCTCGGGTGTTAGAGGTAAAAGCGCGTGCTCCTTTGCCAGCATGCCTATCATCTGCGCGTAGCGCTGCAGGTTCTCATCGCTGCGCGGCATCTCGTCTTCAAAGTCGGCCGTTACCTTGAAGAGTTCGCTAAATTCGGGGTCGTAGTGGTTGAGCAGATAATACAAAAAGCGCTCGCCGATCAGCACGACTTTGAGATTGAGGGGGATGGGTTCGGGCTCTATTGTTGTCGTGCTGATAAGGGAGTACTGCTGGGCCAGGGACTCAATGCGCACCTCTTTGGATTTCAACACGCGCTTAAGTGCCTCATAGGAGAAGGGCTGCATCAAAAGTTTGCGTGCATCTAGGACAAGATAGCCGCCGTTAGCCTTATGCAGGGCACCGGGTTTGATCATCGTAAAGTCTGTGACCAGGGTACCGACATGGGCCACATGCTCCACTCTTCCGATGAGGTTTTGATAAATGGGGTTGTCCTCGAAGACGACAGGGGCAGGGCCATCCTCCTCGTAGGAGATGAGAAGATTGACGCTATAGCGTGCAAAAGAGGGGGTGTAAAACTCCTGCATAAAGGGCACCGCAGCCATCTCTTCGGGTTTGACCAAAAAGTCCTGCACATGGTGGATGATGTCGTTTTGCATGGCGTTGATATAGCCGGTGATCTTGGGCGAGTAGCTGTACTTTTGCCGCAGGTCGTCGATAAGCGACTCGACGGCTTCTTTGGTGACGCGTCTGTCCTGGGCCTTGAACTCCTTTTGCATCGCTTTGCTCAGTTCACTTACCTTGCGCAAGGCTACTTTAACGATCTGCTCAAACTCGCTCATCTTGCGCGAAAGCCCCTCTTTTTTTTCGCCTTCGATGGTTTTGAACTCTTCGGCAGTGATGGGTTTTCCGTCGACGATGGGCACAAAGGTGACGCGGCTTGGGGAGGCTGTATTCATGGAGACATCATGCTTCCTCGCCTCTTCTTGGAGCTGAGCGAAGATCTCCGCTTGTTTATTAAGATACTTTTTATTGATGAGTTCGCGGTCGTTGTGGTAGTCGCTGCTCTCAAAAAAGGTGGGGAGGATGGCTTTAAAGAGTTCGATCAGCTCATCGATGTCGTTTTTAAATATGATGGCCTGACCTGATTCGAAGTCGATGGCCAGAGGCTTGTGGTGGTCTTTGAAGTTGTTGACATAGCACCACTCTTTGGCCGTCTCTTCTGTGGAGGCCTTTTTTTTGAGAAAACTCATCACCGTAGAGTACTTGCCGCTGCCTGAGGGTCCCATGGCAAAAAGGTTGTAGCCCTCTTGCTGGATGTCGGTCGCAAAACCCATCGCCTCGAGGGCATTTTCCTGACCTATGGGCTGTTCGGCAGGTTCAATCTCATCGGTGCTATTAAATGAAAAAAAGGTGCTGTCACAGGCATGGTAGAGCTGCGAAGAAGCTAAAGCGTTAAGCATGATATTCCTTGTGGTTCAGGGTCTTTATGAGGGTCCATGATATAGCGAAAGAGCTTATCGTTTAGTTAAAAATAATAATTTATTTGTTAATGTATTTAAAACTATTATTATTTATTTTTACAGTCTGGTCAGGATGAACAAAAATTCATATATTATTCATAAGGCATTCATTTCTTTTCTCTACTATTGCAGCATCAATAATTCAGGAAAAACATATGCAGCATTATTTGCACAACAGGTTCAGGTTCGTCACGATCATCATCCTTCTTTTTTTAATTATCTCTGCTCTTGCGCGTACCGTGCTACTGATCGATTCGGTGGGAATGATAGAGCTAGGCGGGCTTGAAGTGCTCAAAATCTATCTGGTGGGTCTTTTTTATGATTTTGTGGCTGCGAGCTACCTTGTCATCCCTTTTGTCCTTTATCTTTTCTTCCTTCCAACCAAATTTTTAAAGAGCAAAATCCACCACCTCCTAAGCCATCTTTTCATGTTTGTGATTTTGGCCGGATTGACTTTTTATGCCTTCAGCGAGTACTTCTTCTGGGATGAATTTAAGGTGCGTTTCAACTTCATCGCGGTGGACTATCTGGTCTACACGACCGAGGTGATCGGAAATATCCGAGAGTCCTACCCTATGGGACTGCTTTCATTTTTCATCACCGCCATCAGTGTGCTGATGTGGTTTGTACTCTACCGCCTGAAACTCGTCTCCTACGCCCTTAAAGACGAGAAAAAACTTAAGCAGCGCATTCTCCCTGTGACACTCTATCTGCTCACCCCGCTGCTTTTCTTTTTTACCGTCTCGCAGGATGATTTCAGGGTCTCTAAGAACCAGTACAACAACGAGCTCTCACACTCCGGTCTCTACTCCCTCTTTTCGGCCTTTCGAAACAACACACTGGAGTATGCACACTTTTACAAGAGCAAGGATGAATCGCTTGTGATAAGCGAACTCAAAAAAGTGCTCAGCGCGGAGAATGAAGTCTTCACCCAGGAGGGCACTTTTGACATCAGTCGCCATGTCACCAACACCGGAACAGAAAAAAAACACAATGTCATGATGATCGTCATCGAAAGCCTCAGCGGGGAGTTTTTGGCCTCTCTTGGCGGACAGAGCGGCCTTACGCCCAATTTGGACGCCCTGGCCAAAGAGAGCCTCTTTTTTAGAAACTTTTATGCGACAGGGACACGCACGGTTCGCGGGATGGAGGCGATCACGCTCTCCGTGCCGCCCACACCCGGACGCTCCATCGTCAAACGCCCCGACAATGAAAAGATGTTTTCAAGCGGATTTGTCTTCCGTGAAAAAGGGTATGAGACGAAGTTTATCTACGGCGGACACGGCTATTTTGACAATATGAACGCTTTCTTTGAGGGCAACGGATTTGATGTTGTGGACAGGACAAGTTTTAGCGCTGAAGAGGATACTTTTCACACCGTCTGGGGCGTGAGTGACGAAAACCTCCTGGATAAGGCGCTCAAAGAGGCGGATCTTTCGGCTGCGCAGCAGAAGCCTTTTTTCAGCTTCGTGATGACAACCTCCAACCACAGGCCTTATGACTACCCTGAGGGGCGCATCGATATTCCCTCGCATTCGGGGCGCGAGGGGGCGGTGAAGTACACCGACTATGCGATAGGAAGGTTTTTGAAGCAGGCCAAAGAGAAGCCCTGGTTCAATGACACGATCTTTGTCGTCGTGGCGGACCACTGCGCCTCTAGCGCGGGCAAGACGGAACTCCCCCTGCATAAGTACCACATTCCTTTATTTATCTATGCGCCGCAGATCATTGCAGCGGCAGAGGTTGAGAAGCTCTCCAGCCAGATCGATCTGATGCCGACGCTTTTTGGCCTTCTGAACTGGTCGTATGAGAGTAAGTTTTACGGACAGGACATCTTGCGGAGCGATTTTCGTGAACGTGCGCTGGTGGGGACCTACCAAAAACTCGGTCTTTATAAAGACGGCATTTTGACCGTGCTCTCGCCGCGCAGAGATGTGCAGAGCTATCAGGTGCTCTCACACGACCTCTTCTCTTCGTCCTACAAAGAGATCCAAGGCGACGCGCGCCATGAGGAAGAGGCCATAGCCTATTACCAGGGCTCCAGCCTTTTGCACACGAAGAAGCGTGACCGGTATGGGAACTAAAAAAGAGATCTGGTTTGTTGTGCTGCTTCTGGCCGCTGTCTTTTTTACTTTCGAGTTCTCTTCACTTGACCTGCTCATAGAGGACGCGCTTTACGCCAATGCAGCACAGTCCTGGTTTTTTCCCCGTGATAAAGAGAGTTGGCAGGCACTGCTTTTTTACAGGGGCATAAAATATCTCATCATCCTCATCGGTGTAGGCTTTGTCGCGGCCTATCTCTTCTCTTTTACGAAAAGAGCAAATATTTTGAGAGAATACCGCCGGGGTCTTCTCACCGTGTGCCTAAGCATGCTCCTGGTACCATCCGCCGCCGGTGTGCTAAAAACAGCGACAAATACACCTTGTCCCTGCGAAAACGAACGCTACGGAGGCACCTATCCCTACATTACAGTACTCGACCCCATGCCCTTAAACATCAGCGAAAAATTCAGATGTTTTCCCGCGGGTCATGCCAGCGGCGGCTTTGCCCTGATCTCTCTGTGCTTTCTTTTTCGCAGCAGAAGAAACAAGATCATAGCGCTCACGGCAGCTCTGGGTGCGGGGAGTATGATGGGCTTTTACAAGATGGCGATGGGGGATCACTACCTGAGCCATACCCTGATCACGCTGCTTCTATCATGGCTGATCATTCGTCTTATTGATGCGGCTCTGAGCTTTTTGCAAGAGAATAGAGAAAATACTCTGGTATCATTTTACAAATCAAAGGAAGAATGTGAAAATCCTAGTAGTTGAAGATGATGCCAAGATCGCCTCTTTTTTGCAAAAGGGCTTGAGTGAAGAGTCCTACAGTGTTGACCTGAGCGCGCACGCAGACGAGGCGGTCTATCTCGCACAGGTCAATGCCTACGACATCATCCTGCTCGACGTGATGCTGCCCGGAAGAGACGGAATGGACGTATGTCGAACGCTTAGAGAGCGAAAGGTCACGACGCCCATCATCATGCTAAGCGCGCGCAACCGCCTTTCGGACAAGATCGACGGACTGGACAGCGGGGCGGATGACTACCTGACAAAACCCTTCGCCTTTGAAGAGCTCCTTGCGCGCATCCGTGTGCAGCTACGCGACCCCTCGAAGGTCTCAAACATCATCTCTGTCGGCGATCTGAGCATCGACACCTCCCGCCACGAAGTGATACGCGCAGATAAAAAGATAAGCCTGACCCCCAAAGAGTACGCCCTGCTGGAGTACCTTGCACGTAACAAAGAAAAACTCCTCAGCGAGACCCTGATCAACGAGAACCTGAGCAACATGAATCAGGAGGTGATGAGCAACGTGGTCAATGTCTACATCTACCGTCTGCGCAACAAGATCGACAAGGGCTTTGAGAAAAAACTGATCCACACCATCAAAGGTGCGGGGTATATGCTGAGCGAAGATGATGTTTAAAAGCCTCAAATCACGCCTGCTTGGCTACTTTTTTATCGCAAATTCCCTTATTCTGCTGAGCTTTGGCTACTTTGTCTACAGTACAGCGCAGGAGGGGCTGAGCCGCAACCTCGACTCGCTCCTGAAGTTTGTCTCTTATGACTTTCTCTCTGATTTTAAGCGGGGCTATTATACTGACGCGAAGGATGCGGCAGCGGACCTGCAGAGCGAGTTCAAGATCTCCCCGCTCTTCGTCAAGGTGCTCTACTATAGCAAGGAAAAGAAGATGCCGGAGTACAGCTCCTATTCATCGCAGGAGAAAGAGGCACTTTTCGAGATTCCCCTGCATGAGGCGGGGGAGCTCTACGAGATCGACTTCTATGACAAGGAAGAGTACCGGGTGAGCTCCATGCTGGTCTTGGAAGATGAGAAGAGCAAGGTGTTCTTCCAGCTGGCAACGCTCAAGGAGAAGCATTCGCCTCTTCTTGAAGAGCTTCTGCTCATTTTGCTCATATCCAGTCCCGTCATTTTGCTCATCTATCTACTTTTGGGCAATATGTTGATGAACAGGATGCTTTCGCCGGTGCATGACGTGGTAGCCATGGTCAAGCGTATATCCGCCGAAAAACTTTTTAAGCGCCTCGATACCAAACAGATCCCGCTGGAGATCGAAGAGCTGGTGGGAACCTTCAATGCGCTTCTTCAACGCCTCGAGGAGTCTTTTAAGCGGGTGTCGACCTTCAGCAGCGACGCCTCTCATGAGCTAAAAACACCGCTCACCGTTATAAAAGGGGAGATCGATGTCGCCCTTCGCCATGAGCGCAGTGCCCAGGAGTACAAAAAAGTGCTAGAAGCGGTGGGCGCGGAGGCGGACCGGGTCCAGGAGACCATAGAGCAGCTTCTTTTTCTGGCGCAAAAAGACAGTGCCGAGATGAGCGTAAACTTCCAGAATGTCTATTTTGACGAGCTTCTTTTGGAGGCGATCACCCAGCTTAAGCCCTTTGCTAAGAGCCGGGAGATAGAGATCAAGATCACGCAGATCACCCCTTTTACGGTAAAGGCGAATGAGGCCCTTCTGAAGATAGTCTGTGCCAATCTGATCAAAAATGCCATCCTCTACAGTCCGAAGAATTCGCAGGTGGAGGTAAATCTTTATGAGGATGAGACGGACTATATCTTACAGATCGAGGATGCGGGGCAGGGGATAGCAAAAGAGGAGCTGCCCTTTGTGTATGAGCGCTTTTATCGCGCAGAAAAAGCGCGCGCACGCCAAAACGGCGGAACAGGCCTGGGGCTCTCCATCGTCAAGATGATCCTGGACCTTCACCACTATGCCATCAGCATGCGCAGTACGCTGGGCAAAGGAACGCTTGTTGAGGTGCGCCTTCCTAAATAAAGACGTCAACCCCGATGCGCTCGGCCAGACTCTGCCCCTCTATGCTAAGTTCTAGCATCTTCTCTTCGCCGATCACTATCAGGCCGCATTTTGCCATGGAGGTGATGATCTGCTTGAACTCTTTGGGCGTGGTCTTGCAGAGGCGGTAGAGGTTTTTGGCCTGGATAAGATCGGTTTTTGCCAGAACATAGAAGATACTCAGCGCCTTGTGGTGCTCAAAAGCCCTGCTATAGCGGCTAAGCGCGTGCAAGATCTTGATGCTGCGCAGGATATCGCTCTCGTTTAGATCGTACCGAGAGAGTTCCAGCTCCGCTTCAAGGGCATTTACCAGCTGCTCCTCAAAAGAGAGTACATCGAGTGTCTGCCTTGGTTTTGCGGAAGCAAGCGTATGGGCGGCCTCGAGTTTGGCCTGAAGTTCTTCGTGATAAGTCATGCCGCATTATAACAAAGAGACTAGATGAAAAAAGTTATAATACGCAAAAAGCAGTCTTATGATACAACTAAACACTATCTCCAAAAGCTTCGCGAGCCAGGAGCTCTTCAGTAAGCTTAACTTCAAACTTAATGCCGGCAACAAGATCGGTCTGGTCGGGCGAAACGGAAGCGGAAAGTCGACCCTTTTTAAGCTCATCCTCGGCGAAGAGAGCCCTGACAGCGGTGAGATCGTCATTCCCAAGGGCTACCGCATCGGCGCGCTCAGACAGCATCTCGAGTTCTCCGCGCCGACACTTAGAGAAGAGGCTGCACTGGCCTTGAGCGGGGAGGCACAGTATGATGTCTACAAGGTGGAGAAGATCCTTTTTGGTCTGGGATTTGGACAGGAGGACCTTGAAAAAGACCCGCTTGCCTTCTCCGGAGGGTATCAGATCCGCATCAATCTGGCCAAACTTCTCGTCACCGAGCCCAACCTTCTGCTTCTGGACGAGCCGACAAACTACCTCGACATCCTCTCTCTGCGCTGGCTCAAATCCTTTTTGCGCAGTTTTCCTGGCGAGGTGATCCTCATCACCCACGACCGCGATTTTATGGACGGTATCACGACGCATACGATGGGCATAGTGCGCCGCTCCTTGTTCCTGGTCAGCGGCGACACCCACAAGTTCTACGAGCAGCTCAAGACCAACGACGAGCTGTATGAAAAAGAGAAGCTTTCCCAGGAGCGAAAACGCAAAGAGCTTGAAGAGTTCATCGCGAAAAACAAGGCGCGCGCCTCTACGGCTGCTTTGGCGCAGTCGAAGGTGAAGATTCTTGAAAAGATGGAGACGATGGAGGACCTGGGCTTTGAGGCTGCGCTGAAGTTTGACTTCAACTTCAAAGAGACCCCCTCCAAAGTCCTGCTTGAGGTCAAAGAACTGAGCTTTGGCTACACAGAAGAGAAGCTTCTTTTTAAAAACATCTCGTTTACGCTGGGAAAAGGGGAGTGTCTGGCCATTATCGGGAAAAACGGCACGGGAAAATCGACCCTGCTTAACACGATCAGCGGCGAGCTCACACCGCGTAGCGGCGAGGTGAAGTTTCACAGCTCCACCGCCGCCGCGCATTTCGGCCAGACAAACATCTCCCGCCTCAATCCCAAAAACACCATCATAGACGAGATTTATGCCGCCAATCCCCAGCTCTCCGCTTCAAGTGTCAGAAGCATCTGCGGGGCGATGATGTTCAGCGGGGACAGCGCGGAGAAAAAGGTTTCTCTGCTTTCAGGAGGAGAGAAGAGCCGGGTGATGCTGGGGCAGATTCTGGCCCGGCCGGCCAACTTGCTTTTTCTCGATGAGCCGACGCACCACCTCGACATGGACTCCATCGAAGCACTGATGAAGGCGATCAAAAACTTCAAGGGTTCGGTCATCATCGTCAGCCACTCCGAAGAGCTTTTGCGCCGCGTAGCCGACAGGCTCATCATCTTTTCAAAAGAGAGTGCCGAGTATTTTGACGGGGGATATGACCTTTTCCTCGAAAAGATTGGCTGGGAGGGCGACGAGAACGAAGAAACGGGCGAAAAGACAAAAACAGTGCTCAAAGTAAACAAAAAAGAGAACAAAAAACTCAGAGCAGAGCTTGTCCAGGAGCGTACCAGACTCTCCTCGCCGCTGAAAAAAGAGGCCGAAGCACTCGAGAAGTTCATCATGAAGACCGAAGAGCTTATATCTGTTCATCACGAGGAGCTTATCGAAGCCTCCAGCAAGGCGGAGAGTGCGAAGGTGATGGAGCTTTCAAAGCTTGTGGCCAAAGAGGAGAGCGAGGTCGAAGCAAAGTTCGAGCGTTTAGAGAGCGTGCAGAATGCCCTGGATGAGATGCTTGCGGCGTATGAGAAGAAGCTGGCGGAGCTGGAAAATTCATGAAAAAACGGCTTGACCAGCTTTTGAGCAGTCTAGGCTATGGCAGCCGCAGGGAACTCAAAAGCATTATCCATTCAGGCGCCGTCACGATTAAGGGCCAGCGCGTTAGCAAACCCGATACGAAGGTGGAACATGCAGAGGTACATTTTCGCGGCGAGCCTCTCGATCCGCCGGAGGGGATGGTGATCATGATGAACAAGCCGCTGGGAATGGTTTGTAGCCACGACGACACAGAGGGGGAGCTGGTTTATGCACTTTTGAGCGAACGCTACCGCCAACGTTCACCCAAACTCTCTACCGTCGGACGCCTCGACAAAGAGACGAGCGGCCTGCTGCTTATCACTGACGACGGCAAGCTTATCCACGCGCTCACCTCGCCTAAAAAGAGGGTCTTTAAACGCTACGAAGTGAGCCTGGCTGAGCCGATGAACGGCGAGGAAGCGGAACTTTTTGCTTCGGGAACGCTGATGCTAAAAGGCGAGAAGAGTCCCTGTTTACCCGCACGGCTAAGTGTTTATGACGAGCAGCACGCGGCGCTTGAGATCACAGAGGGGCGCTACCATCAGGTAAGAAGGATGTTTGCAGCGACGCACAACAGGGTCACGGCCCTACACCGAAGCCGCATGGGCGGGCTTGAGCTGGGTGAGCTTAAACCGGGGGAGTACCGCCTGCTAAGCGCGGAAGAAATTTCCTTGTGCAGCGAGGAGTTTAGCTCTTAAACTCGTTGATGCGTGACTCAAGAGTGTGCGCGACTTCAAGAAGACGTTTTGAATCGCCTTCGATCTGTTTGAGACTCTCTTTGTTGGAGAGGGAGAGTTCGTTGATCTGGGCGATCTTTGAGATGATCTCATCCGTATGCAACACGATGGTCTTGGAGTCCTCAAGCGACTTGTTGGCCACGTCTACGGAGTATTCCATCGCCGAAGAGGTCTTGGTGATCTTCTCTTCGACATTTTCGGAGATCGCGGTCAGACGCTCCATCCCCTTGGCATTGCTGTTCATCTTGTCGCTGACGTCGTTGATGGACTGCACAATGGTACTGACGCTGATCTCGATCTCGGAGAGGGACTTCTGTGTCCGTTCAGCCAGTTTGCGCACCTCGTCGGCGACGACGGCAAAACCGCGGCCATGCTCTCCGGCGCGGGCGGCTTCTATAGCGGCATTGAGCGCAAGAAGGTTGGTCTGCTCGGCGATCTCTTTGATGATGCCCAGCACATTCTTGACCTGATCAGCGTCTTGTTTCAGGTGGGTGAGCTGATCAGAAAGGTCGTTTTCGACCTCGATAAAGGTATTGACTTCCTTGACCAGCTCATGCAAGGCCTCTTTTGAAGAGATCAGCTCGTCGTTGGCCTGTGAGATATTTTCCTGTGTGTCGCGGGCCACGACTATGGACCCATCGAGTATCCCTTTGATAGAGTGGCTCTTTTGCGTGGTCTCGGAGACGATACTGCCCTCTTTTTCAACACTCTTGTGGATGGAGACGGTCGCCTGGGTAATGGTGTTGGCAATGGAGACGTTTTCACGTCCGAGGGATTTGACCTCGTTGATGGTTTCCTGCACGGAGCCGACAAAATCATTCACAGCGTAGGCAGACTGGGCAAACTCATTTTCATGTACTACCGAAATGCGTCGGGTCAAATCCTTGTCGCCGTCGACAAGGGCACGGATGCGGGTTCGAAGCTCGTTCAAGGGAGTGATCACCTCTTTTCTAAAAAAGATGCTGATCATTGCCACAAAGACGGAAAACACAATGACAAGCGCGATCAGAAGTGTTGTCTTGGTACTGCTGATCTCGGCATCATTTCCATCAAGCGAGATCACCAGGTCCATTACCCCTAAGATATCGCCCTCATTGGCATTGACGTGGCAGGCAAGGCAGTTGGCTTTGGCGATCATCGGGTTGAGAAGGCGGATGGTGTGATGGCCCTTGTCTGTGTTCTCAATGGTCGTGGAATGTTTCCGTTCAAAGACCTGCCTTATGAGCGTGTCGTTGCTGAAGGCAGTGCCGTCAGAGCCAAAAAGCTCTAGCACAAGCGGTGACCTTGTGATATTAAGGGCTTCTATCCCTTCTATTTTTCTGGCCGTTTTAAGGGTACTCTGAATTGTCTCTCTGTCGCCCGACATCATGCTCTGCGTAACCGTCTGGAAGATAGACTGGCTCAACATCTGCAAAGATTTTTTCGCTGTCTGGTTCGAGAAATCGTTGAAGGTGTAGGAGAGGTAAGCATACATAGAACTTACGCACAGGATGCCAAAGAAGACGACAGTAAAGATGATCCGTGATTTTACAGTGACAAACATGGAGCCGCCCATTCTAATAATTTTGGGCTTATTCTATCATATCTGATCTTTAAACCAAAGACGATGAGTATTTAAAATTCTTTTTCAAAAACTTGACAAACCTTTTTTTAATCTGTCACACTTGTACAAAACAATAAATAGGGAGGCTAAAATGACTACAGAAGAAAAAGAGATGCCCTTTAGTAAGGGGTGACAAATCCGCTATAATTTTACCATTCTGGCGTACCCGGCTCACTGCAGCTTTTTTGGGTACGCCCCTAAGCAAATCCCGAAGGAATCCACCTTATGTCCGAACAGACCCCTATAAAACCCCAAAAAATATTTAATGACCCCATCAGTGTCGCCAAGCGTGCGAAACAAAAAGTGTATCGCACAGCGCAGGTAGACAAGCGTTCTATGCTCGAGCTTATCATCACAAGCAGGGGAAAAGCCCTTGTCGTCAGCAAGTCAAAACGCGGCGCGGATAGCTTGAGCACTGAACTAAACGCAAAGGGGATCACGGCTTCGGCCGTGCATGCCAACAAAAGTGCGCAAGCCTGTGTTTCGGCGGCAAAGGCCTTTGATAAAGGCGATGTGGCGGTGCTTATTGCCACGGATACGATGATGCAGTCGCTGAACCTTGGCAACATTGCCTTGCTGATAAGCTACGACCTTCCTATCGAGCCTGAGTTCTATCTTGCCCGCGTGGGCACCCTGGGCGAGGGCGGCGAGGCGATCTCTCTGGTCAGCCCTGATGAGGAGAGCCTTCTCTATCTCATCGAGCGCACTATGCGCCATGACATTCCCGCAGAAGAGCTCGAAGGCTTTGTCCCCTCAGCCGAGACACCGAGCGAGGAGACAGCTCCGGGCAGAAGTCAAAAAAAGAAGCCGCGCCATAAAAAAGTAAAAGAGAAGACAGCGGAAAAGAAAAAGAAAAGCGCAGCCGATAGGAAGAATGCTTAAAAAGGAGTGCTTGATGAAAAAAATTGTTCGCAGCTTTACTGCTCATGCCTCTTCTTGCTTTTGCTGAAGATGCACCTGTACTCGATAGCGGGGATACCGCTTGGACGATGGTGTCAACCGCATTCGTAATGTTGATGACACCGGCTGGACTGGCGCTATTTTACGGCGGTATGACCCGTTCAAAGAAGATTGTAAATACCTACTTAAGGG
>JACUTT010000080.1 GCA_014859655.1 Campylobacterales bacterium | reverse complement strand
TCATGTCAAGGGTTTTTTGAGGGAATTTTAAAAGTTCGGGGTTTTGTTTATTTTCTGCCATTTTTATGATGTATTAATGTTGTTTTACATTACGCGAGCTACACATTATCCACACAATTAGGCTATAAATTTCGAAATCATCTGAAGTGGGCTTGTGCTAAAAAATCCCTATATAATGTATAGAGAATTATATGGCCGGGATTTTTGGTATAATTTCACTCAGAAAATATAAACAAAGGATTTTTTTATGGCTTTATACGACCGTGACTATGCACAGCAGTCTCATTATGAGGATGTGGGTGCACGCAGCGAAGGAAAACTTGTCTCATTTGTAAAAGAGACTTACAAACTGTTCGCCGCTTCTATGCTGGCGGGTGCTGCCGGAGCCTATGTCGGTATCCCTTTTGCCGGAGCTATCCAGGAGTGGTTTATCGGACTGATCATCGTAGAGTTCGCTCTGCTTTTTGGTCTTTTTGCCGTTAAGCGCAAGCCGGGGATCAACCTTGCCGTTATGTTCGGCTTTGTCTTTATGACGGGAATCACGCTTGCTCCACTCTTGGCACGTACACTCGGTATGTCAGGCGGCGGTGCTATCATCGGTAATGCCTTTGCGATGACATCCGTCGTATTTGGTGCGATGAGTTTCGTTGCTATCAGAACCAAAAAAGATTTTACAAGCTATGGCAAGCCTTTGATGATCGCACTCTTTGTAATCATCGGCTTTTCACTTGTCAACCTCTTTTTGGGCAACCCTCTAATTCATGTCATCATCTCGGGTGCTGTCGTGGTCTTGTTCAGTATCTTGGTGATCTATGACACGCAGAACATCATCAAGGGTGCCTATGAGACACCTATCGACGGAGCAATCGCTCTTTATCTCGACTTCTTAAATATCTTTACAGCGCTATTGCAGCTTTTTGGTATCTTCGGAAAAGACGAATAAGCAATCCGCCTTGGCGGATTGATCAGGATTTATAAGCAGACGCTTGCTCTTTTTATAAATCTTCTTCTCTATCATAACTCTACAATCTAAGGAAACAGATGTCACGTACAAATACCTCAAGTGTTGATATGGCAGACGGGCTTAAAAACAGCCATCTTGCAACACAGCAAAAAAACAATATCGGCGGAAAGAATAGTATCGTTCCCGAGTCCAATGCCAACGCGGCGCGCAAAGCCCTCTCGGCTGAACAAAAAAGCAAGGCAAAGAAAAAAGCCAAACTGGCCAAAGCCTCACGCAAGAAAAACAAATAGTGGACAAAGCGCTCTTTCGCGTCATCGATGCGAATATCAACCGTCTGAAAGAGGGTATTCGCGTTATTGAAGATATGGCGCGCTATGTGCACAACGACAAAGCTCTCTCCACCCGCCTCAAAACACTCCGCCACCTCTGCAAGATCGACGATATTCAGCCGCTTCTTGCCTCGCGCGATTCACAAAATGATGTTTTGCGTCCGACGATGCCGAGCGAGATGCAGAGAGTCTCGATCGAGAGCATTGTCATCGCCAACTTCAAGCGGGCCCAGGAGTCCTCACGCGTCCTTGAAGAGATCTACAAGGTCGTCGACCCTCTTCTCTCGGAAAACTTCAAAAATATCCGCTATGAACTCTATACTCTGGAAAAAGAGACCCTAGTTCCTGGCGAAGAGGACCTCAAAGCTTAGGCTCTTTGTCGGGTAGTTCTTCATCAGGGCTTTCATCTGGGTGTAGCCAAGCAGGTTTCTTCCGCCCGACACCCCGCTCTTCTTGATATAGGCAAAGATCTCTTCTATCGACTCAAACTCCAGCTCATACTCCACCAGTTCCGTCTCAAGGCGAAAATACTGCCCGAGCAGATAGCTCACTTCATCCGCACAGCGAAGCGGTGAACTAATGCCTGCCGTTTCAAGCAGGGTCTTGAAGGTGTTGGAAGTAAAGATTGCCAGGGAGATGGGCGCGTTCAGCTGCGATATCTGATAAAGCGTTTTGTCCAGATCCACAGCCCACTGCAAGGAGGAGGCGGAGAAGATACGGTCATACTCATCATTCACGAGTTCTTCAAAAAGCGTCTCCTCATTGAAGTCCCCCATACGGCAGACGATCTTGTCGTCTTTGGGGTGCAGCTCCAGCATCTGCGATGAGAAATCAACACCGGTAAACTTTTCATAGGGCCAGGCGATCTTCTTTGCTATAGTACCGCTGCCGCAGCCGAGGTCTAAGATCCTTTGCGGTCTGTCTTTGCACTCGTCCACCAGCTTCTGCGCTACGCGGTTTTGGATAATGTTGTAGTGTGCATAAGTGTCCGCAAAGCGCGAAAACTCTTTTTGGACGGCTTTCATTTTCTGTTGATAACTATCGAGATGATAAAGATCCCCAGTATGACCAGTACGATCGTTGCTCCGCTTGGCAAAGAGTAGTGGTAGGAGAGCGTCATCCCTATCAAGACAGCCGTGATTGAAAAGACTAAAGAGAGGAGAATGGTTTTCGAAAAACCGAGGCGGTAGCGCAGGGCTGATATCGTCGGGATAACCATCAGCGCGCCGATAAGCAGGGTACCTACCACACGGATGGAGAGGGCAATGACAACGGCGATGATGGTCACCAGCATAAAGTTGAGCAGCTTGACTCTCAACCCGCTCACCTGCGCCACCTCTTCGTCAAAGGCAATGAAGTAGAACTCTTTGAACAGGCCCAGAAGAACGGCCATGGAGAGGAAGCCAAACAGACTCATCACGATCAGGTCTTCATACGAGACAGAGAGGATCGAGCCGAACAGGTAGGTGAACAAAGAGGCGTTGAACGAACCTGACAAGGAGACAATCACGACGGCCAGCGCTAATGAGCCCGAAAGAAAGATCGCCAGTATAGAGTCGGAGTAGATCCCGTAGTAGGAGCGGAGATACTCTATGGACCAGGCGGCAAGCACCGAGACCAGCACGGCCACCCAGATCGGGTTTTGCTCCGTGACCATGCCGATAGCGATGCCGACCAGGGCTACATGCGCCAGCGTCTCTGTCAGCAGGGCATAACGGCGCAGTACGATAAAAGAACCGGAGACGGAGGCGAGGATGGCGATGATGATTCCGGCAAGGAAGGCATTTATCATAAAGTCATATTGAAATATCTCTAGCATAAGATAAATGCTCCCATT
>JACUTT010000038.1 GCA_014859655.1 Campylobacterales bacterium | reverse complement strand
TTAAATAACATCAAAAAAGCCACCACCTTTAACACGAACCAATTAGTGAGCAAAATAAGGAACTTTAAATATCAAACAGCCCTTCCGCTAACGCTCAAAAACTTCATTTCCCTCTACAATATACCCCTGGAAATCATCTATAAAAGAGGGAGCTGGAAACGCTTATGTCAACTGGCCGGTGAACACGAAGATTTTGCTGCGGACAATGAGAAAGAATTAGTACGGGCTGTGAGTAAAAAGTGGCTGACCTCACAATCGCTCTCTTATTTTAAATTTATTGCTGAGTTGGCCAAAAAATCATTTGTTCTTAATGACAAACTCTCCCAAGAAGAGACGCTACTAGCGACAATGCTGCATTATGACTTTTGGCAAGCACCGGGCGGGTTTAGCTCACTTGCGCAAAGCATTAAAAGCATTGGAAAAAACAGCACCTTAGTCGATGAGATTATTGAACTCCTCGAAATTTTGCATGAGAGAATCGATTATAGTGAGCATGATATTGACTTGGGCTATACGCAGGCGCTTAAAGTGCACTCCCGCTATAGCCGCGATCAGATTCTCTGTGCTTTTGGCGAGAATAGATTTGACAAAAAATCAAGCAGCAGAGAAGGGGTCTTAAGTATAGTGGATAAAAACACCGAGCTTCTGTTTGTCACGCTGGAAAAAACGGAAGAGAAGTATTCCCCCACAACGATGTATGATGATTATGCTCTGAGTGAAACACTATTTCACTGGCAAAGTCAAAACTCTTCACGCTCCGACAGGGGGCGTGGCCTCTCCTACATTACCCATCAAGAAAACAATAAAAATATTTTACTCTTTGTCAGAGAAAAAAATGTCGATACCTTTAACAATACTCTCTCTTATGTTTTTTTAGGAAAAGTATTTTACAAAGAGCACCAGGGTTCCAAACCGATGAGTATCACCTGGAAACTGGAGAAGGAGATTCCTCCTTTTCTATGGAAAGAGATTGCTAAAATGGCGGTGGGGTGATTTAGCAAAGAAGTGCCTTTATGTAAGCCAGAGAAGTCTGTACCCCTCAATAGAGGTATTTTAAAACAACAAAAACCGGCCTCAGTTTTATTTGTCTCCCTTTTATCACATATTTGTTTTTATGCTTGTAAATCCTTGCTTTTTAATGCTTCTCATATAAAAAAAACATATAATTACCACTCAATCATAGAAAATGATTCTTGAGTGTGAGGTAGAGTGTGGATAAGATACGTAACAAAGCAACGTTGCTTGCGATAATCACGGTTCTTTTGCTGATAGGCTATTTTGTTTTCAATACCCTTGAGAACAAGAGGCGCATCATCGACAAAGAGACAAATACGCATCACGAACTTCTACACCACTCCTACAAGCTTGCTGTTTTAGACACCGAGAAAGGTCTGAACCACCTCGCCTTTGAGATGCTAACGGACCGAAGGCTTGTAGACGCCTTTGAAGCGCATGAGCGTGACACTTTGTATGAAGTGGCTATGCCCTATCTGAACGAGGCGCTTTCGCGCGGCGAGGCTGATCTGGTCGGTTTCATTGGTGCGGACGGAGCCCACTTCCTGCGCCTTTTGGATCCCAAAAAATTTGGCGACAATATCACCAAAGAGCGCCCAATGATCGCCAAAGCCCTGCAGATGCGACAACCGATCATCTCATTGGATGTTACACGGTATAACATCTCGCTTGTCAACATTGTTCCTGTTTTCAAGAACAAAAACTTTCTGGGCCTGTTGCAGGTCTCTGCCAAAATCGACCGTATCCAGGAGCGCCTAAATGCCTATGCGGGGATCAAGAGTGCTCTGGCTTTTGACACCGATGCACTCCGCAAGCTTCTGCCCGATACGCACTTCAAAGAGTACGGAGAGTACTCACTGATCTCCTTCAACGATCCGCTCTTTCTAGAACTGCCGCAAAAGTTCGCACTCGAGGAGCCCCTGCGCTATAGCAACAAAGACCTGACCCATATTGTCGCAGCACAGCAACTGAGCACCTATGACAACAGCTCCCTGGTGCGGATCATCAGCGCTATCGACATCAGCAAAGATGAGATCGCACACAAGCGCGACATACGAAAGCTTCTTCTTGTCAGTCTTATTGTTCTCATCTTGCTCAGTGTCGTTTTATATGTCGGCTTCAAAGCACTTATCGACCGTATCCGCAGTCTCTCCGCCATACACGTAGAAGAGCTTGAGCATCAGCTCTACAGCGATCCTCTCACCGGGCTGCCCAATCGAAAAGCACTTCTGGAGGATCTTCCTCAAAAAGAGTATGTCGCTATTTTGCTTCTGAACATTGACAACTTCAAAGAGATGAACGATCTCTACGGGCATGAGATCGGCGACAAGATCCTGCTTAGCGTCGCCAATGCCATCAAAGAGGTCACGGCGGCTTACCCGCTCACCTTGTACAGAATGCATTCGGATGAGTATGCTCTAGGCTTGAGTGAGGCTGTGCCAAGCGATGTCTTTGATGAGATGGGCAAAGGGATCCTGCTGGCCCTGCATCAAAGGCGCTATAGTATCGAAGGCATCACTGTTTTTGTCTCGCTGAGCATGGGTGTCGACATCTGTTCTGAAGATAAGTGCGATCTGATCGGACGGGCCGATATGGCGCTTAAGACGGCTAAAAAACGGGGTCTATCCTTTGTCAAATTTGAGAATGCGCTTCATGTCAGAGAGGATTATCTCAACAATATCTCATGGACAAAAAAGATCAAAGACGCCATCGATGAGCAGCGCTTTACCCTCCACTATCAGGGCATACATGAGACCTCTTCACAGAAGATCTTCGAGTATGAGGCACTGGTGAGGATGATCGACAATGATGGCTCGCTTATCCCGCCTCTCATGTTTTTGGATATTGCCAAGAAGTCACGCCTCTATCCGCACATCACCAATTTTGTGATCCAGGAGATATTCAGACAGCTGAAGAAGACACCGCACCGCTACTCGATCAACCTCTCCATCGATGACATTATGGACCAAGAGACACAAGAGATGATCTATGGGCTTCTCAGAGACTCAAACGTCGGCGATCGGCTTATTTTTGAGATACTTGAGAGCGAAGGGATAGAGAATTACGAAGAGGTCTCCGCCTTTATCGCCGCTGTCAAAGAGTATGGCTGCCGGATCGCCATCGACGACTTCGGGATCGGCTACTCCAATTTTGCCCATATTATGCGGCTCAATGTCGACTTCATCAAGATCGATGCCTCCCTTATCAAAAACATCGATACCGATCCCGGTGCGCAGAACATTGTGCGCACCATCGTTGACTTCTCGCACCGCCTAAACCTTCAGACAGTAGCCGAATTTGTCTCTTCAGAAGAGATCTACAATGAGTGCAAGAGAGTCGGGGTTGATTATATTCAGGGCTACTATCTGAGCCGGCCCGAACCGGTCGTATAGAGGCTGAAAGCAGGAGGGTTTTTAAAGCGTTTTAGAGCGGGGTTTTCATTTCTCTGCATTTAGGCGCAGGATATAGCCCTTGCCCTGAACGGTCTCGATGATCCCCTTGCCGATGCGTTTTCGCAGGCGAAGGATAAGATTTCTCAGGGCGTGTCCGTTCTCCTCAACCGATCCCCACACAACCGATTCGAGATACTCGTGGCTTAGTGAGCGGTTGATATTACTCATAAAGGCATGCAGAAGTGCTGTCTCTTTTTGGCTCAGATGCACTGCCTTCTCATCTATCAGCAGGGTGTGCCCGGCGAGGTCATATTTGACGTTTTCGCTTAGCTCGAGAAGTTTATCATTCATCAATTTTGACACCTTAAGCTCCAGCTCACGCAGATCAAAAGGTTTTTTCAGATACTCGTCACAGCCTGCCGCATACGCGTCCATGATCGTCTCGATATCATTGGAGCCGCTCACCATGATCGCAGGAACCTGAGGATGTGTTTTACGCAGCTCTTTTAACAGAGCTATGCCGTTTGAGAAAGGCAGATTGACATCGATGATATAAAGATCATACATCCTCTTTTTGGCCGCATCCAGAACTCCGTAAGCATCACTAAAGCCTTCACAGAGCCACCCTTTGTTCTCAAAATTCTCATGCATCAAGGTTAAAAAAATGGAATCATCTTCTATGAGCGCACATCGTCTGATGAGAGATCCTTTGTAAATGGAAGTAATTTTTAGGAGAATATTTTAGCATAAGTAGCTTGTTTTAATTGAAGAAAAGGACCGGACGGGGGGGGTCCGGGCACTTTAACATGTGAAAAAAATTAGATTTACCATACAGAGCAACACTAGGAGGGGGAAATTGCTTTTCTGCATCCAACCGAACCATGTATAAGGCGGATATGACATTGTATAGTGCAATCGTAAACGCGGAGTAAACACTCTCTTATTCGACCGCCATAGCATCCAGCAGAGCAAACAGCTCCTGCATAGCGGTTTCCATCTGGGCAAAGTTCTCGATGATGATATCGGGGTTTTTACCCTCAAAGCATGTGCCCTTCTCAACAAAGTCGATGTTCATCAGGAGCCTCTCGTGAATGATTGAATGCGGAGAACTGATCTTTCCGATCGCCTTGGTATGGCTAAAGCGCTGCGCACTCTGCGTCTGCATCCATTTAGAAAGCCGGCACTCGCTGGTGCCCTCGAACTCCCTGGTCTTCTTTTCATCCAAAACAGAGGCGTATCCGCAGGATTTGAGCATAATATGCTCGATCTTGGTCAGCGTGACGAAGAGACGGTTTTGGATAGTGTTAGCCGATTTTGCCGAGGTCTGCGCCGTCTCGTAGAAACGTGCGAAGATCTCTTCAAAGCTTTGGATCTCGTCGCTGGAGTTCACTGCAAGCTCTGCGACATGCTCTGAGTTGCTTTGTATCTCGCTGGACTCCTGCTGCAGCGTGGAAATGGTGATCTCGATCTGCTGGGTCGCTTTTTGGGTGCGCTCGGCCAGTTTTCTTACCTCGTCTGCAACCACTGCAAAACCGCGCCCGTGCTCGCCGGCACGGGCAGCTTCTATGGCAGCATTGAGTGCGAGCAGATTAGTCTGGTCGGCGATATCTTTGATCAGGCCAACCACCTCGGAGATCTCCTGCGAGCGGCCGTGAAGGCTGATGACCCCCTCGTGCGAAGCGCTGATAAGCCCACTGAGTTCAGCCAGCTTCTTGCTGACGGAAAAGACGCTTTCGCGGCTTTTTGAGGCCTGGTCCGCTGTCATCTGTGCGGTTTTAGCGATGGTTTCTGACTCTATCTCGGCATTATGGACATCATTTTGGATCAGTTTCAATCCGCCGCCTATGCCGCCGCCGAGTTTATTGACTCTGTTGGCCACATCTCCGCGCACCTTTGTCTTGTGTCCCAAAGAGATCGCGTCGATCGAACCGTTGAGCTGGATGCAGGTCTTTTTGAGCATTCCGTGAAGACCGCCCGGAAAGGTACGGCGGTAGGTCTTCCCGTCTGATGCCATTTCAATAGAAGTCGAAATATCGCGCATAAAGGCTTCGAGCTGGTCGAGCACATCGTTGACGGCCCAGGCCAGCTCCATTTGTCCCTCGTCTTCGGAGTGGATATGGGTGATCCTCTGCTCCAGGTCACCCTCGACGGTTGCAAGAAGAACACGCCTGATCTCATCTCGCAGACGCATATTGTTCGCGCTTCGCGTATTTGCTTTCACAAAAGCAGAAACACCTATCGCAAGCAGCGCCACCAACAAAAGGATATAGTCACCCAGATAGAGGCTGTAAAAGACAACAAAGGCGAGTCCCGCCAGAAGTACAGCACTCTGCTTATTCTTGAATAGCGATGATAAGTTCGTCATAACTCATTCCTTTCTTTGCCAACAGATCTGTTAAAATTTTCGTTGAAGCTTCTATACCGCCGCGCTTTTCAGCTTCGAGCATCGCAGCGTAAAGTGGTTTTATGATCGCAAGCGCTTTTTCGTTGGGCTTGCGTCTGACCGAGTAGTAGCCGATGATCTTGCCGCGCACGTCCAAAGAGGCCGTAACGTTTGCGAAGACCCAGTACTCATTTTTGTTTTTTGTCCGGTTGAGCACGTAAGCAAAGACCTCTTCTTTTTTCTGGATACGGTCCCAAAGCAGTTTAAAGACGGCTTTTGGCATCTCAGGATGGCGGATGATGCTGTGAGGCGCGCCCAAAAGCTCCTCTTCGCTGTACTCCGCCATCTCCATAAAGATACGGTTACAGTAGCTTATCTTCCCTTTCAAGTCTGTTTTAGAAACTATAAAATCGTTCTCATCCATCTTGCGTTCCATACACAATCCTTGCCGTTTTAGTGGTGCAATTATAGCGTAAGAGATGGCCAAAACTGCGTATTGCAGGTCTTTATGTGATAATTATTTGTGATGTTTTAAGCGGGGTTTTTATCTGTTTTAATGTGGTGGACAGTGAGGGATTCGAACCCTCGGTAGAATGAACTACGGCCGCGTTCCAGGCGACTGGATTAAACCAGCTCTCCCAACTGTCCATAATTTAGATGTGTGCCTTAAGCCACCTCTGTAGGTCTTGAAGCGGCATTATACAGAGAGTTTGGGTAAATATTTCTTAAAGCTGCATTTATTTGCAAAAGCCTATTCGATAGCCTCAAACTCCTCTTTGGCTTCGCCGCAGTCCGGGCAGGTCCACTCCTCAGGCAGGTCTTCAAAAGCGGTTCCTGGAGCAATGTCGGCTTCGGGGTCGCCTAGTGCTGGGTCATAGATATAGTCACAGGTCGGGCATTTGTATTTCTTCATAATCAATCCTTTGGCATAATTTGAGCTATTGTAAGTGAGGAACTATTAATTTTGCCTAAAAATAGAGGCTGTGGATAAGAATAGAAGTTTGCAAGAAGGGGGTGCTCTTTTCCCGAAGGAAAAGAGACTATTTGTAGCGGTAGGTAATACGGCCCTTGTCAAGACTATAAGGCGTAAGTTCAAGCTTAACCTTATCGCCAGGAAGGATCTTGATGTAGTGCATACGCATCTTTCCTGCGATATGGCACAAGATCACATGGCCGTTTTCAAGCTCTACACGAAATGTTGCATTCGGGAGTGCCTCAATAATTTTACCGTCCACTTCGATAACGTCAGTTTTTGCCATCTCTAGGTTTCCTTTATAGTGTTGAGAGAATGTCGGCTTTGCCGTTGATAATGGCGACGGTATGTTCGTAGTGCGAACCTCTTAATCCGTCTTCACTTACCACGTCCCAGCCGTTCTCTAATATTTTTGGTTTGCCGTTTTTTTGGCATATCATCGGTTCTAAACAAAAAACCATTCCGTTTTTGATTTTTGGACCCGCTTTTGGATTGGGAGAGTCAAGATAGTTGGGAATCTCAGGATCTTCATGCGGTTTTTTCCCAATGCCATGGCCGCAAAAACTCCGCAAGGGAATATACCCGCGACCTTTGATAAACTTCTCGAGCTCAAAAGAGAGCTCTTTAAAACGCATGCCCTCTTTTATAATACTTATTGCATGGTAAAGGCTGTCCTTTGCACAGGCAATCAAATCTTCATCTTCTTTTGTAATCTCTCCGACACCGACGCTTATGGCGGCATCCCCGAACCAGCCCTCAAGCTCCGTACCGATATCGAAACCGATAACGTCACCCTCATGCAGTTTATAGTCCGTTGGGATACCGTGAATGATCACTTCATTGAGTGAACAGCATACAGAAGAAGGAAAGCCATAGAGGCCTTTAAATGATGGCTTTGCACCGTGCGAGCGAATAAACTCCTCCGCCATCGCATCAAGCTTTTTCAAGCTGACGCCGACCTTGGCATGTTCGCGCATCAGGTTCAAAGCACCCGCAACAATCTTGTTTGCTGCGCGCAGTTTTTCTATCTCATCAGGCTTACGAAGCGCAATAGCCATGTTACAGGCCCACTGCCGAAAGTGTCTCATACTTTTGCATATAGATCTGAGCTTCTATCTTGCGCATTGTATCAAGTGCGACTTGAACAACGATCAAAACAGCGGTTCCTCCGAAGAAGAAAGGAACACCTATCCCTTTGACGATGATCCAAGGAAGTGTTGCCACCAGTCCAAGGTATATCGCTCCGGTGAAGGTCAAGCGGCTAGCCGTTTCATTTAAGAACTCAGCCGTATGCGAGCCCGGACGGATGCCGGGTATGAAGCCGCCTTGACGTTTTAGGTTCTCAGAGATATCTTTTGCATTGAAGGTGATCGATGCGTAAAAATAGGCAAAGAAGACAACAAAGACAAAAGTGAAAACATTAAAGAAATATGAGTTTGGATTCATAATATCTGCAACAAACTTCATGGCATCAGAACTGTTCTCGGTGATATTCCCCGAAAGGATAGTCCCCGGGAACATCAGGATCGCTGATGCAAAGATCACCGGAATGACACCCGCAAGATTGACCTTGATCGGGATATAGTTCATCACGCGTTTGTTTTTGTTTTCCATCATCACTTTTTTAGCATAGGTAATAGGCACACGGCGTTCACCAAGCTCGACATAAATGATCACACCGACGGTAACCAGGATCACCGAAATGATTCCGATCAGCATAAGAAAGTTCATGCCGCCTGTGTTGAGCAAAGTGAAGGTTGAGCCGATCGCCGAAGGGATCGAAGAGACGATACCCGCAAAAATGATCAAAGAGATACCGTTGCCGATACCGCTTTGCGTGATCTGCTCGCCGATCCACATCAATAGCATAGTCCCTGCGAGCATTGAGATCGCTGCCACAAGCAAGAACTCGTTCATGTTTTCAACCAGAATCGCCGAACCTCCGTCTGCCCCGGTGAGGTTTTGAAGTCCCACAGAAACACCGATGGCCTGGACAATAGTGATCGCAATCGTCGCATAACGAATGATCTGCATATACTTGACCATACCGTCACGCTCTTTTTTCATCTGTCCAAGTGCCGGAAAAGTCGCAGCAAGAAGTTCCATAATGATCGAAGCGGTGATATAAGGCATGATTCCAAGGGATATGATAGAGAGACGTTCTGCTGCGTTGCCGTTGAACATGTTGAAAAGCCCAAGCGCATTGTCAGTGTTGCTGTCGAAGAAGGATTTGATTACCTCTACATCCACGCCCGGTACCGGCACATATGCCAGTATCCGGTAGAGGAATAAGAAGCCCAGAGTAATAAGGATTTTATTTACTAAAGACTTACTCACAACTATTTTCCAGTAACTGTGATGTTCTCATCTTTAATTTTGCTAGCAAGATCTTTTGCAGATGCGCCTACCAGCTTAATTTTAGTGATTGAGTTTGCTACTTTATGTACGCTACGGATAGATTCCATAGTGATCTCAGAAAGTGCTGCTACGGCTGTGACACGCTCCACATTTATCACGTACGGCTTAACTTTACGAGAAGTAAAGCCGATTTTTGGAAGGCGTTTCGCCAATGGCTGCTGTCCACCCTCAAAGTTACGCTTGCGCTTGTAACCTGAACGTGATTTTTGACCTTTTTGACCACGTGCAGAAGTCTTACCCGTTCCCGAAGCTTGACCACGACCTACACGTTTGCGGCTGTGAGTTGAACCCTCAGCCGGTGAAAGATTTTCTAATGCCATTTCTTATCCTTTTAAGCGGGCAAGTGCGTTAACTGTCGCACGCACAACCGTACTTGGATTGTTGGATCCGATTGATTTAGTCAAGATATCTTGAAAACCTGCAAGCTCAAGAACCGGGCGCATAGCGCCACCGGCAATTAGACCGGTACCTTCAGAGGCTGGTTTCATGATAACACGGCTTGCATCATATTTTTCTTCGATATCGTGAGCAATTGTCGTGCCCTTGATACTGACAGTAGTGATGTTTTTGAAGGCTTCATCTACTGCTTTTTTGATAGCGTCAGGGACTTCTTTCGCTTTTCCGTAACCGTAGCCAACCTGGCCTTTTTTATTACCAACAACAATAAGTGCAGTAAAACGGAAACGGCGACCACCTTTAACAACTTTAGTCACACGACCGATATTTACGATCGATTCTTCAAATTCGTCTCTATTGATTTCCATCATACAGCCTTACATTCTGATTTCATTAGCGCGCACAGCGTCACCAAACGCTTTAACAACACCATGATAAATATAACCGTTACGGTCAAAAGTTACTTCAGAGATACCCGCTGTTTTAAGTGCAGCAGCCATCGCTTCACCAAGTTTGGCAGCATCGTCTTTGTTCGCTTTTAGGTTCAGGGCTTTTGAGTAAACAGAAGCCATTGTCGTACCTGTAGTGTCATCAATCGCTTGAGCACTCATCGCACGATTAGAGCGGAACACGGAAAGACGTGGACACGCTGCAGAACCAGAAATCTTGCCACGAATACGGCGCTTGCGCTGAATACGTGTTTTGTTTTTAGTTTTTAATACTTTTGCGTTCATTATTTCTTGCCTCCTGTCTTACCAGCTTTACGTGTAATATGCTCACCGACATACTTAACACCCTTGCCCTTATACGGTTCTGGTGGACGGAACGCACGGATCTCAGCTGCAGTTTGACCGATCTTCTGGTTGTCATTGCCTTTGATAGTAATAACGTTTTTCTCAACAGTGATCGTCAGACCTTCAGGGATCTCATAATTGATATCATGAGAGAAACCAAGCTGAAGGTTTAGCACTGAGCCATTGACGGCAGCACGGTAACCAACACCATTGATCTCGAGTGACTTAGTGAAACCTTCAGTAAGTCCTTTGACGATGTTTGCAGAAAGTGCACGGTATGTTCCCCAGAATGCACGGTGTACGCGTGAATCTGAAAGGTTCGAGAATGTCAAAGTCTGACCCTCTAGAGCGATACCGACGTTACCCTTGGTGTCAAGCGTACGCGTGTCTTTGCCTTTTTCAAAAGATATAACATCTCCGTCAACGCTAATTTTAATATCAGCTGGAGCTTCGAGTGGTTTTTTACCAATACGTGACATGTTATCTCCTTACCATACTGTACAAAGGACTTCTCCGCCAATGCCAAGCTCGTAAGCTTTGTCATTAGGAAGAACACCCTTCGATGTGGATACTACGATCGTTCCGTAGCCGTTTTTGAAACGTTTGATCTCTGCTGCCGGCTTGTAAACACGACGGCCAGGCTTAGAAACACGCTTCATTTCATTGATCACTGTTTTACCGGCCTCGTTATACTTAAGTACAACGTTGATCGATTTTTTGACACCATTTTCAAGAACGTTATAGCTATCGATATAGCCTTTGTCCTGAAGAATAGCTACAACTGCCTCAACACTCTTAGAGTGAAGAAGCGTAGTAGCGTCTAAACGTCTCATTGCCGCATTACGAATACGCGTCAATGAGTCAGATATTAAATCATTTACCATTTTATTTTTCCTTATGTGCTAAATATACGGGTATATTTGCTATTGTCAGGAGTTTCTTTTCAGCAGGAATGGACAAAAGTCCATTGTGTTCCTACCAAGAAGACTTTCTAACACCTGGGATTAGACCTTCGTTTGCCATTTTTCTGAAACAGACACGGCAGATTCCGAAATCTCGAATTACAGAGTGTGGACGTCCACAGATCTGACAACGAGTATAAGCGCGTACTGCAAACTTAGGCGTACGCTTTTGTTTTGCGATCATCGACTTTTTAGCCATTGGTAGATCCTTTCGAGAATGGTAGACCACATTTTTCTAGTAATGCGAATGCTTCTGTATCAGAATCAGTGCTGGTAACGATAGTAATATTCATACCATGTACCTGCATTACTGAATCGTACTCAACCTCAGGGAAGATCAACTGCTCAGTAAGACCGAAGTTGAAGTTACCGCGGCCGTCAAAGCCATTACGCTTGATACCACGGAAATCCTTCACACGAGGAAGTGCGATAGAGATCAGTTTGTCCACGAAGTTGTACATGTTTTCACCGCGAAGTGTAACACGCACACCAACCGGCATACCTTCACGAACTTTAAAACCTGCAACAGATTTTTTTGCTACTACAACCGCTGCACGCTGACCTGCAATAGTACTGATCGTATCAGCAATATTTTGGATCAACTTGGTGTCTTTCATCGCAAAGCCAGCACCGACAGAGATAATTACTTTCTCTAGTTTCGGTATTTGCATTACGTTTTTGATCCCAAGATCAGCCTGAAGGGCTGGAGCGATTTCAGCGTTAAAACGTTCTTTTAGTCTTGCAGCCATACTTATGCCTCCACTTTTCGAACATTTGAGATATCCATTGGCATCTCTTTATTGATGAAACCGCCCTTTGGGTTCTCTTCTGTAGGCTTAACAGTTTTCTTTGCGATCTTACAACCTGCAACGATAACCTTGCCGTCTTTAGGCATTACTTTCAGCACTTCTGCTTTAGTACCCTTGTCGTTTCCGGCGATGACTTCTACAGTATCGCCTTTCTTGAAATTAAACTTTGCCATTAAACTACCTCCGGTGCCAGAGATACGATTTTCATAAAGCCAGCGTAACGTACTTCACGGCCAACAGGGCCGAAAATACGAGTACCGATAGGCTCTCTCTTCGCATCCAGGATTACAGCTGCATTGTCGTCGAAACGGATAAGTGAACCGTTTTCACGTTGTACTTCTTTACGAGTACGAACGATAACCGCTTTGACTACTGCACCTTTTTTTACTTTTCCTGTTGGTGTAGCTTTCTTTACAGAAGCCACAATAACATCACCAACAGTTGCATAACGGCGTTTTGAGCCGCCTAGTACTTTGATACACATGATCTCTTTAGCACCCGTGTTGTCTGCAACATTTAAACGCGAAAAACTCTGTATCATTACTTAGCTCCTACAACGTTTTTCAGGCGGAAAGATTTACGCTTAGAGAAAGGACGGCATTCGATAGCGATAACGATGTCTCCTACGTTAAGCTCATTCTTCTCATCATGAATCACATACTTTTTAAAACGTCTAACAACCTTGTGGTAACGTGGGTGCATTACACGGCGTTCAACAACGATTGTCGCAGACTTGTCGCCTGCTATTGTTACTACTGCACCTTGAACTTCTTTTTTATGTGTCATTCAGGTCTCCTTACGCGTTTGCTAGCACACGAAGTGCTGTCTGGATACGTGCAATATCTTTTTTAGCAACACGAAGTTCGCTAGTGTTTTGAAGTTGCATCATTTGCTTTTTGATCTTAAGAGTAAAAAGATTTGTCTTTTTCTCTTTAAGAAGAGCGTTTAGCTCTGTTACGTTTTTATCTGCTAAATCAGAATATTTCATTGTTCATCTCCGCAGTAATGATTTTCGTTTTGAATGGAAGCTTGTGCATCGCAAGAGTCAATGCTTCACGTGCTACCGTTTCGGGTACGCCGGCCATTTCAAAAATAATACGGCCCGGCTTGATGTTCATGACCCATTGGTCAACTGAACCTTTACCCTTACCCATACGAGTTTCAAGTGGCTTGGCAGTCAATGGCTTAGCCGGGAAAACACGGATCCAGATCTTACCCTGACGCTTGATGTGACGCGTCGCGGAAATACGCGCCGCTTCAATTTGGCGAGAATTAATACGTCCCGCTTCAACCGCTTTAAATGCGATATCACCAAATGCAAGGCTGTTTGCTTTCGCAGACTTACCGCGGTTACGGCCTTTCATCATTTTTCTGTATTTTGTTCTTTTAGGCATCAACATGATTATTCAGCCTTTCCGCTAGTTTCGCGTTTTGGAGCACGTTTTGGACGCTGCTCTTTCTTCTCTTCAGCTACTTCAGCAGGGACACCTTTTGTAAGTACCTCACCTTTGAAAATCCATACCTTGACACCGATACAACCGTATGTAGTATGAGACTCAGCAAAACCGTAGTCGATCTTAGCGCGGAAAGTATGAAGAGGAACACGTCCCTCAAGATACCACTCAGTACGTGCCATTTCGGCACCGTTAAGACGACCAGAAACAGAGATCTTGATACCTTTGGCACCAGCGCGAAGAGCATTTTGGATAACTTTTTTCATCGCACGACGGAAAGCAACACGACGCTCGATCTGAGTTGCTACGTTTTCTGCGACCAGTTGGCCGGAGATCATCGCTTTCTTCTCTTCTTTGATGTTAAGCGCAACCGGCTTAGAGATCAAATTTTGAAGACGCGTTTTGATCTTCTCTATATCTGAACCTTTTTTCCCGATGATGATACCAGGACGAGCAGCTACGAGAGTTACACGAAGGCGCTTTGCAGTACGCTCGATAATGATATTCGAGATACCTGCGTAGTAAAGCTCTTTTTTCAAGAACGTACGGATTTTGTGATCTTCACCAAGACTCTCTGGTGCAGTTTTGAAATCAGGATACCAACGGCTTTCCCAATTTCTATTAATGCCCAGGCGAAGTCCGATTGGATTTACTTTATGACCCATAGTTATTTGCCCTCTACTTCTACTAAGATGTGTGCTGTCGGTTTACGAATACCTGAAGCCATACCACGAGCACGTGGACGGAAACGCTTAAGTACCGGACCGTTATCAACACGACACGAGGTGATCACACAATCTTCTGGCTCTTGACCAGAGTTCGCTACTGCAGATGCAATAACCTTAGAGATGATCTTCGCTGCCTTGTTCGGGGTGAATTCCAAAGCGGCTAGTGCCTCTTCAGCGTTCATACCCTGAACTTCTCTCGCTATTAGACGAGATTTCATCGGTGAAACACGGATAAATTTCAATAATGCTCTAGCCATGATTATCCCACCTTCTTCTGTACAGAACCCTTATGGCCCTTGAACGTACGCGTTGGAGCAAACTCTCCAAACTTATAACCAATATGGTTCTCTGTAACATATACAGGAATAAATTGGCGACCATTATGGACATTGAAAGTAAGTCCTACCATATCAGGCAGAACCATACTTCGACGTGACCATGTTTTAATCGGCTTGTTATTATTGGTCTCTTTTGCAACTATCACTTTTTTCATTAGGTGATCGTCAACAAATGGACCTTTTTTTACTGATCTTGCCATCATCTACCTCTTAGGATTTGATTTACGGCGAGTGATAATAAGTTTATCACTAGCTTGTTTACGACGAGTCTTCGCGCCCTTAGTCGGTTTACCCCATGGAGTAACTGGATGACGGCCTGAGTTCGTTTTACCTTCACCACCACCATGCGGGTGGTCAATCGGGTTCATCGCAGAACCACGCGTCTGTGGACGGATACCAAGGTGACGAGAACGTCCTGCCTTGGCGATTACGATGTTTGCGAACTCTTCATTACCGACAGAACCGACAGTAGCCATACACTCACCAAGGATCTTGCGCATCTCTGAAGATGGAAGACGAAGTGAGACATATTTACCTTCACGGCCCATGATCTGAGCTGAACCGCCGGCAGTACGAACCATTTGTCCGCCTTTACCTGGTTTCATCTCAACGTTGTGTACCAATGTACCAACAGGGATATTCATAAGTTTCATTGCATTACCCGGCTTGATATCAAGACCAGACTCAGCAGCAGTAATAACATCACCGACAACAAGGCTTTTTGGCTGAAGAATATAACGCTTCTCACCATCAGCATAGTTGATCAAGGCAATACGGCAGTTACGGTATGGATCATACTCGATCGCTGCCACTGTACCTGGGATGTCAAATTTATTACGTTTAAAATCGATAATACGATAAATCTTTTTCGCTCCCGCTTGGCGGTGACGAGATGTAATACGACCATTGTTGTTACGGCCAGCGTGTTGTGGAATTTTTACCAGCAGTGAACGAACGCTTGCTTTTGCAGTGATATCGCCACTGTCAACATTAGTATAAAAACGACGACTCGGAGTGACCGGTTTGTATGTTTTAATTGCCATGTTATACCGCCAAACTTTGGATTTCTGCGCCTTCTGGCAATTTCACGTAGAACTTTTTGAAATCGTTCTGCTTGCCAGTTTTGCCACGGAATTTTTTTACTTTTCCGGCTTGATTAAGAGAGTTAACGCGAAGCGTGTTGATCCCGAAATACTCACGAAAAACTTCTTTAAGACCGTTTTTAGTCATACGAGGTGATGTCTGAACAACGATCACGCCGGCTTCTTGAAGACCTAAAGTTTTTTCAGTATAAAGAATTGCTTTGATATCTGTAATATCGGCCATCTTAAGCTCCCTCTACTAATTTATCCCAAACGGCTTTTTCTATAACGACTGAACGGAAAGTCGACGCAAGATAAGCGTTTAGTTCATTACCTTCAATAAGGTAAGATTGATCAACATTTCTAAATGCTAAAAATGTTTTGTCATCAATAAGCTCTTTAACGAGAAGTGCATCACGCTGTCCAAGTTTGTTGAAGATCGCTACAGCATCTTTAGTTTTTCCAGACTCAACTGAAATAGAATCAACAATGAAAAGTTTTCCATTTTCTGCAAGCGCGTTAAGTGCACAGTTAAGGGCAACTTTCTTCTGCTTTTTGTTGATCTTCTGCTCATAGTTACGGTTGTTAGTAGGACCGAAAACAGTTCCACCGCCAACCCAGATTGGTGAACGACGTGAACCGGCACGAGCACGTCCACCACCTTTTTGTGCGAATGGCTTTTTGCCACCGCCGCTTACTTCACTACGTGTTTTGGTGTGTGCGCTATTTGAGCGTACAGCAGCCTGGAATGATTTAACATATAGCCAAACGTTGTGAGGATTAATACCCTTGTAACTTTCCGGCAAAGCTACTCTAGAAGCTTCTTCGAATTTTTCATTAAGTACGATTGCGCTCATTATTTAACAACCTTTACACGACCAAGACCGCCATTTGCGCCTGCAACTGAACCCTTGACTGCAAGGACTCCGTTTTCAGCATCGAATGAAAGTACTTCGTTTTTAACAGTAACTTTTACGTTACCGTGCTGTCCAGCCATTTTGCGTCCTTTTTGAACACGACCTGGCCATTCACAGTTACCGATTGAACCACCTGTACGGTGCATACGGTGACCGTGTGACCCTGGACCACCACCAAAGTTCCAGCGTTTCATAACACCGGTAAAACCATGACCCTTAGTGATCATTGAGGTTTTAATAACTTTAGCTTCGATTAGAGCCGAAAGATCAAGATCTCCTGCTTCAGTGTTTGTAACCTGCATAGTTGCAAAACGGTTAAACTGAGCATCTACGGAGTATTTCTTTTGCTTTCCGGCAACTGCTTTGTTTGTCTTCTTGCCTGAACCGTAGGCTACGATAGCCGTACCGTCAGTTACTTCACAGACCTTAGTCTCTATCAGCTTAAGAAGAGTGACCGGTACTGAAGGAACTGTAATAGTTCGACTCATACCTATTTTTTGTACAATATATTCCATCTTCTATCCTTACTTGTCCATAGAACGTACTTCTACGTCTACTTCTGGTGCAAGATCTAGCTTCATCAATGAGTCAACTGTATCTGGTGTAGCAGACACGATGTCAATAAGACGTGAGTGCAAACGAATTTCGAATTGTTCACGTGCTTTCTTGTTGACGTGAACTGACTTGAGAACCGTATATTTACGGATTTTCGTAGGTATAGGTATCGGCCCACGAATCTCAGCGCCAGTACGCTTTACAGCTTCAACGATTGAAGCAACTGATCTATCCAGTACACGGTGATCATAAGCACGAAGCTTTAGTCTAATTTTTTCCATGATTTTCCTTTAAAGAACTCGTTAATTCCACAGGTCCGCATTGCAAAAACGCAGAACTAACCCAAATTGGAACGGAAATTATAGCCACTTACCCTTAGCGGGTCAAGTGTTTAAGAGGGTTTGGAGCGATAATGAATAAAATTTGTTTCCTTTTAAGAAGGAAAGTGTAGCAGGGTAAATACAATTTTGCCGCGAATACAAACGGCAGACGGAATGTTCCGCCTCTTTTTATCAGGCTTGTTTTATTTGTTCCTTTTAAAAAGGAAATGATATACTTCGCACAGCACTTCAAAAGAGAAAGGTCTGCCCATGCTTGACGCCCTCTACAACCTCTCCGAAAAAAAGAACGTTCTTGTAGACAGAAAATACCGGATCCGTCACCCCTACACCATCGTCACCGGAGCGGCCAGGACAGGAAAAAGCTCTATCATCAAGCAGTACCTCTCTACGCTGCCTACGGCCGCCTATCTCTACATCGATCTGAATGATCTGCGCATCGACATTGAGACCGTCAAGCTCGAACTGGAAATGTTTTGCCGGGAGAACACGATCCACACCCTTGTGCTGGAGGCCTATACGATGGACATCACACTTCCCAATGTCTCGCAGATCATTCTCTCTACGGAAGAGCCTCTCGAGATAGAGGGCTTTGAACATCTTCAGGTCTACAATCTCGACTTTGAGGAGTTTCTGGCCTTCGATACGCGCTATGACACCCTCGATACCGCCTTCACCCATTTTCTTCAAACCGGATCTTATCCTGAACTCTACTACCTGCCCCAGCAAAACCGCCAAAGTCAGCTACAAAACATCCTAAGGCTCTCGCTGAACCCGCTGGAGCTGCAGATCATGATCCACGCGGCGCGCCTTCTTGGCCAGAAGGTCTCCGCCTTTCAAATGTATGAGCGGCTCAAACAGCAGCAGAAGCTCTCCAAGGATATGTTCTACAAAACCTTCTACACGCTTATAGACAAGGGCTACCTCTACTGGGTGCAGAAGTATGACCATGCCCGCGCCACCAAAAAGCTCTATACCCTCGACTTTAATATCAAAAACGCCCTTACCCTCCAAAAAGACTTTTCACGCCTCTTCGAGACCCTCGTCTTTTTGGAGATACTTAAAAAAGGCTCCGAGGTCTACTACGCCGAGGGGATAGACTTCTACATCCCCAAAGAGAACCGCATCGTTCTGACCATGCCCTTTTCCAACGAAGATGTCCTGTTCAAAAAAATAGAGAGCATTGAAGCTTTTATTATAGAGAACGGGGTCTTGCGCGTGGAGGTGGTGACGATGAGCACCGAGGTGAGACTGGGACTGCCCTACGCGGTGATCGAGATGATGCCCTTTGTGCAGTGGGCCATTGTTGAGGGCGAAGCGGGCTAAACAATTTTCTAAAGAGACTTCGTATCCTCGTTTTCTAAAGAAACTTCGTATCCTCGTTTTCTAAAGAAACTTCGTATCCTCGTTTTCTAAAGAAACT
>JACUTT010000079.1 GCA_014859655.1 Campylobacterales bacterium | reverse complement strand
TATTTTTCTTGGTAATGGCCCAATTCGATCGCACTCTCCAAAGCGGAAAGCTTTGTAAAAAGCTCCGGCTGATAAGCTTCTATATAGGAGATGTTATCGTTAAAGTTTTTAGTTACTAGGGTGTTGATCTCTGTCATTTCGTCTGACCTTATTGTATGTGCTCCCACTTGAGCGGTGTTGCAAAGGGGATGTCTTGCGTTGCTTTTTTCCCTAATATTTCGTTTAAATATTTTGGATGCAGACCATAACCAGGCCTTACACTTCTGATATTGTCCGGGGTGAAAAGCTCACCTTTGATAATATCTTTTGAAATGTACAGACTTCGTGAAAATTCACGGGCTTTCAGTTTTTTCGGACTCATTTCATAAGAAACCCGACCCAAAAGTCTTTCTGTGTCCCTGACCGCCTGTATCATCTGTGCAAACTCTTTTTTATCTAATGAAAATTCTGCGTCAGCCCCGCCGATGGATTTATCGAGTATAAAATGTTTTTCTATTACCTTCGCTCCAAGAGTGACGGCTACAACAGGGGCCGTTACCCCAAGCGTATGATCGGAAAACCCGCTTGCTACGCCAAATGTTTCGGCCAGGTTTGCAATGGTCTTCAGATTGGCGTCTTCCAGTGCTGCCGGATAGGCGGAGGTGCATTTGAGCAAGACGATCTCATTGTTTCCCTCGCCTCGGCAGATGTCGAGCGCATCCTGTATTTCGCCGATGGTCGCAACGCCCGTGGAGATGATCATAGGTTTCCCTTTTGAAGCGGCATAGCGGATCAGCTCATAGTCTGTTATCTCGAAAGAGGCGATCTTGTATGCTGAAGGGTTGAACTGTTCCAGAAAGTCGACAGCCGTTTTGTCAAAGGGCGAGGAGAAGATATCGATACCTATCTCTCTGGCGTACAAAAAAAGCTCTTTGTGCCACTCCCAGGGAAGATGAGCCTCTTGGTAAAGATTATACAGTTTTTGCTCATCCCAGAGTGTTCCGCCTTTGATGACAAAATCATCTTTGTCGCAATCGAGGGTAATGGTATCTGCCGTATAGGTTTGAAGCTTGATGGCATTGGCGCCTATCTCTTTGGCGGCTTTGATCGTCTCTTTTGCTATCTCTATCTTGCCGCCATGGTTTGCGCTCAGTTCGGCGATGATGAAGGTGCCATCGCTCTGAAGATTAAAACTACCTATTTTCATTTTTTAGCTCCATGTGCACCAGGTTATTGGTATCAGCGTTTTTTGTGTTTGTCTCGGCAAAATTATATTCTTTATACAGTTTAATGGCATGGAGATTATCTTTAAGCACTTCCGCTTTCAAAGTGCCGATTTTTAAAACGTTAAAGGCGTAATCAATGATGGCTCGCATCAGTAAGCGCCCAACGCCTTTGAGATTGGGATTCGCATAGATGCCGAATTCGGCGCTTTTTTTGTCTATGTCGGTAAAGTCAATAACTCCTATGGGAATGGAATCTTTTTTGACTAAAAAATAAACCTTGTCGATGCGTTTTTTTAAAGAGTCTATGAAGCTTAAATGATCGGTAAGCCCGATCTCATCCTGGGTAAACATCCATTTTTTGATAGAGGGATGGTTTCGCCACTTCAGCACTATTTTTTTATCATCCAGGGAGAGGTCCGTAAAATTTAGAATTTCTATAGCAAAAATTTCCAATAAGCTTTTGAGTTTGATCGCATCAAACTCTTCGAGAGCAGAGTAGTTGTTTTTACTCAGATAGCGGTACATATCTTGCTGATTCTCAGCCGTTTTGATGGCGATAAACGGCAGATCCATATAGATCACTTCATTGAGTGTTACGCTGGGAGTGACGATGGCTGCATCGGCCTCATGCATCAGTCTGGCGATCTGCTTGGTGTTGATGTGCAAGGTGATCTTGTCTTTGCCGTGCACGTACTCTTTTAGCGCCTGCAAATGGGCATTGGCGGTCGTGGTCACGACATGGGCATGCAGATGGGGAAAAGAGTCTAAAACCTCTAAAATCTCGATGCTGATATTGGAATGGTCAGCCCCGCCCATGGAAATAAAAATATTTTTATTGCGGGTGTCGGACGAAGGTTTT
The DNA here is from genome assembly GCA_014859655.1 of Campylobacterales bacterium. Classification (GTDB taxonomy): domain Bacteria; phylum Campylobacterota; class Campylobacteria; order Campylobacterales; family Sulfurimonadaceae. The sequence goes on along the minus strand of JACUTT010000079.1, from coordinate 1,198 downwards.
TTTGCTTTTTGTTTTTCTTGCATAAACTCATCTCTTAGCAGCGTGTATGCCGCACCGCATCTAAGCTCGCAGCCTTCAGGAACAAGACCTTTATATCTTTTTTCATCGGCAGATATGTTGTGGTTGAGCAGGATGTCACAGCAATGCTTTTCGTAGGTATCATCGAAGCTTAAGATCTTTAATGCCGGGTTTTTGATTTTCAATTCTTTTTCATAAGCTGCATCTATGCCGTAGTTGTCGATGACTATCATATCGGTCTTGAGTGTTTTTATCAGGGTATCAAGCTCTTTGATATCGTTTGAGCGTAGAATCTTTAGGCTATGTCCGGCTTCTGCTATGGCGTGGTTGATGTTGCCCTTCAAATCCTGAACGGCAAATACTATGTTGGCGTCTTTATAGCGCGAGGCCAGAACCAAGTCACGCATGATATGCCCTGTGCCGATAACTGAGGAGGAGTCGGCTCTAAAGAGAATGTTGGACATTGGATTTTTCTTGTTCTTTAATAGCGCCATACATCAGCTCGGCGAGTTTGAAATCCTCTGGCGTGTCGATATCTTGGACCCGATAACGCGGGAGGATGATGGCGGTGGACTCTTTTGTAAAGATGGGTTTTCCCTCCATCCAGGCTTGGGCAGCTCCGAAGTAAAACTGTCCTGCATCGTGGTAGGCCTCTTCAAGGTCTTGAGAACGCGTGTTGAAGTGTTCAGGATAGAACATCTCTACATGTCTGTGCGCATCAAGTTTTATTGCGCGCTGAATCGGAAAAGCGAAGCTTGCCGCGCTAAAGCTGTAGGCCGAGCCGCTTTGAATCAGCGCGGCATAGGCCTCTTTTAAAAAGCGGCTTTGAATGAAGGGCGCAGTGGCGTAGATGCAGCAGGCTATGTTTACAGGTGCTTCTCTTAGGAGCTGTTCAAGGGCATGGGCAATAACGGGAATAGTCGGCGTAAAGTCGTCACTGAGCTCTTTTGGGCGCATAAAAGGGACTTCGGCACCGTATTTTTTAGCGACGGATGCTATCTCTTCATCGTCTGTCGAAACAATGACTCTGCCAAAAAGCTCCGACTCCAGAGCCGCTTCAATCGAGTAGGCTATCATCGGTTTGCCGCAAAAATCTTTGATGTTTTTTCGTGGAATCCGTTTTGAACCGCCGCGGGCGGGAATAATAGCGACATTCATCAGAAACTGCATCCTTTTATGC
>JACUTT010000037.1 GCA_014859655.1 Campylobacterales bacterium | reverse complement strand
GTATCATTTATCATAAAGTCATATTGAAATATCTCTAGCATAAGATAAATGCTCCCATTGATGTCACCTTACTCGCTAAAAACCTGAGGTCACTCAGCTTTTCTTCACGCGAGGTATCATTTATCATAAAGTCATATTGAAATATCTCTAGCATAAGATAAATGCTCCTAGTGGTGGTGATGGTGGATCAAGTGAGCATCGATCCCGTAAAGCTTGCTCATCTCCGAACAGCTCAGCACCTCGTGCGGGTTATTGCACGAGAGAAGGGTCTGGTTGATGCACAGCATCGACTGGATATCGTCCGCTATCACACCGACATCGTGGGTGATAAACAGGATCGTCATCCCGTCTTTTTGGTTCAGCTCTCGCAGCAGGGCGTAAAAACTATTTTGCGAGACCATATCCACGCCCGTATTAGGCTCATCCAGGATAAGCACCTCAGGCTCGCTGGCCAGCGCACGCGCGATCATAACCCGCTGGCGCTGGCCGCCGGAGAGCTCTCCGATGAGCTTATGGCGAAGGCTTGTGACATCCATCTTTGTCATAGCCGACGCAACAGCCTCCCTGTCTGAGGGCGACTCTTTTTGAAACAGTCCCCGTTTGGCCGTACGGCCCATCTTCACGACCTCTTCTACGGTTGCGGGGAAGTACTGATCGACCTGCGATACGCGCTGGGGAACATAGCCAATCTTATCCCAGGATCTGAAAGCTTTTTGATCTTTTCCAAAAAGCCTGATCTCTCCGGCGCTTTTTTTCTCCAGTCCAAGAAGAAGCCGGACCAGGGTAGTTTTGCCGCCGCCATTGGGTCCGATAAGCGCACTGTACTCGCCTTTTTTGATCACAAGGTCGATCTCTTTCAAAATATACGTGCCATCGATCGCATAGGAGAGCCCTTTGGCTTCAAAAACAGCAGGCGCGAAGTTCATTCGCACTCCATTGCAGAAGAAAGCTTGGCCAGGTTTTCGCGCATCAGGCCTATGTAGCCTCTGCCTGCCTCCTCTTCGGTGACGTTTGCCAAGGGCTGCAAAGAGTCAACCCTTGCCCCCGTCTCTTTCGCGATCGTCTCGGAGACCTTGGAGCTGACAAAACTTTCAAAAAAGATAATTTCTATCCCTTCGTTTTTAACAAGATCTATAATTTCTCTCATCTGCTTTGCGCTTGCCTGCTCATCAGGCGAAAGTCCCGTCACGCTGTGCGAGGTAAACCCGTAGCTCTCTCCCAAGTAGGAAAAGGCGTTGTGGTTGAGCACGATCTCTGTGCGTTTGCAGTGGGCGAGTCGCGCTTTGAACTCAGTGTCAAGTTCTTTGAGCTGCTCTATGTAGGCCTGCGCATTCTTTTGAAACTCGGCACTTTGCTCGGGGAAGTGCTCGGTAGCTTTTATCGCCAGCGCCTTCGTCATAAAGATCATATTGTCTATGCTCAGCCAATAATGCGGATCAAGGGAACCTTCGCCGTGCTCGTGATGCTTGTGCTCATCTTCATGGGAACACGCTTGGGCTTTAAGATGGACAAACCGGCTCATGTCAAGCCCGTTTTGCTCTTTTTTGATCCAAGGCTCCATACCAAGCCCTATAAAGAGGAAAAGCTCTGCCCTGCTGAGTTCCGACATTGTTTTGACTGAGGGCATATAGGTATGCGTATCAACGCCGAAGGGGATAAGTTTTTTCACCTCTACCTGCTCGCCTACAACGTGTATGGCGATGTCATAGAGTGCAAAATTGGTGACGGCAATGTAGGGTTTTGCCTCTTCATTATCGCCGTTCTCGTCAAAGATCACGATCTCTGCGATAAACACAGCTAACACTATAATAAATAAAATCAATGCTTTTTTCATAACGTCTGGACACCCTTTTAAAAGCGTATTGTACCCTTTCTGTGCCAAATAATTGTATCTAAGTTAAACTTGGCTATAATCTCGCAATTTTTTAATTAGGAAACTTAATGATCTCTATTTTACTCATTGTACAAATTGTCCTGGTCGTTCTTCTTACGATCACCGTACTGCTTCAAAAGAGCTCAAGTATCGGTCTTGGGGCATACAGCGGATCAAACGAGTCTGTTTTCGGCGCCAAAGGGCCGGGAAGCTTTCTCTCTAAGATCACCTTCTTTTTAGGGTTTTTATTTGTACTGAACACCATAGGAATGGGATACTTTTACGGCCAGGAGCGCAGTGCTTCGGTTGTTGATACGATCATAGAAGAGACAACAGTTGTTGCTCCTTCGGCTGCAGCAATCACGCCTTCTGCCGACAGCGACGAAAATACCTCTACAAAATAATGAGACAGGCGCTTCTTCTCGCGCTTCTTTCCCTTACCCTCTGGGCGGATGCCCATATCTTTGTTTACCATCGTTTCGGTGACGACAGACATGCCTCAACCAACACCTCCCTAACTATCTTAAAAGATCAGTTTGAGTTTTTCAAGCATAACGGCTATAAGGTCATCCCGTTGAAGACATTAAACCGTGCGCTGAAAAACAAAGAGGAGATCCCTGACAACTGGGTCGTGCTCTGCATCGACGACAGTTACAAGAGCTTCTATAGCAATGCCCTGCCTCTGTTCAAAGAGTATGGCTATCCCTTTGCGCTGTTTGTCTATATAGAAGCGACGGACAGGGGATATGGAGATTTTATGAGCTGGCCGCAGATACGCGAAGCCTCTAAGTACGGCGAGATCGGACTGCACTCCTACGCGCACAAACACATGGTGTCGATGTCAGCCGATGAGATCAAAGAGGACACGATCAAGGCAAAGCACTCATTTGTAAAAGAACTGGGATATGCCCCGAAATATTACGCCTATCCTTATGGTGAATTTGATGAAAAAGTGAAACAATCTATCTCCTCTTTCGGCTTTGATCTTGTCCTGAACCAAAATGTCGGTGCCGTCTCGGATAAAAGTCCGCATAATGATCTTGACCGTATCGCTTTGACGGGGGATGTTCCCCTTAAACCAAAGCTTCGTATCAAATATTTAGACGCCCTGTGGCATTCTCCACAAAGCTATCCTGCCAATGGAAAACTTAATAAAATTCACGTTACAATGCCACGATCAATTTCCAGGGCTGAGCTCTACATCAGTGGGGGAGAGTGGGAGTACATCACGGTTAAAGAGGGGGAGTTTAAGCGCGAGCAGCTCACTCCTTTGACAAAGCGGCGTACCCGCGTCATCATCAAATCCGGAAATGCCTACACCAGCAAAATTATCGTAAAGGAATAACATGATCAATGAAATCCAAGAAGAGTGCGAACAGCAGATGGCAGGCTCGGTAGAGCACATGAAACATGATTTTAAGACCCTTCGCAGCGGCAAGGTGACGACTCAGGTCTTAGACAATATCAAAATCGACTACTACGGAACGATGACGGGGCTTGACCAGGTCGCTTCTATCATTGCGACCGATGCGACGACGATTGTCATCAATCCATGGGAAAAATCTCTTCTCAGCACTATCGATTCTGCCATCGGCAAGGCCAATATCGGCGTAAATCCGAATAATGACGGCAATCAGATCAAGCTTTTCTTCCCGCCGATGACCGTTGAACAGCGCCAGGAATCAGCCAAACAGATGCGCGGAATGGGCGAAGATGCAAAGGTCTCTATCCGAAACGACCGCAGAAAAGCCAACGACAAGATCAAAAAGCTTGAAAAAGACAAAGAGATCACAGCAGACGAGTCCAAGGCCGCTCAGGAAAACATCCAAAAGATCACCGACAGCTTTATCACCAAGATCGATGCGATCTTAAAAGAGAAAGAAGCGGAAATACTCAAAGTATAATTTCGCCACCTCCCTCCCTACCGAAGGAAAAACATGGACGTTAAAAAAATATATATGGATGCGAACGCTCTTCTTGAGGGGCATTTTAAACTCAGTTCCGGAAACCATTCGCAGTTCTATCTTCAGTCTGCCAAGGTTCTCGAAGACCCGAAAAACGCGAAACTCCTCGCCGAAGCCCTTGCCGAGCAGATCAATGCGAGCGGACTTCAGGTCGATACCGTCTGTGCTCCCGCGCTTGGCGGACTGATCGCAGGTTTTGCTCTGGCCGCCGCGCTGGACAAGCGTTCGATCTTTGCCGAGCGTGTTGAGGGAAAGATGAGTGTACGTCGCGGATTTGAGGTCTCAAAAGGCGAGAGAGTCATTATCTGTGAAGACATCATCACGACGGGCGGATCTGCCATGGAGGCTGCCGCTGCTATAGAGGCTCTGGGCGGTGAGGTCGTGGGTTTTGCGGCTCTGGCCAATCGCGGCTTCTGTCACCGCAGCAAGAGCAGTGTCACGCGCCAGCCAAACTGCAAACTTCCCGCAGAGAAGCCTTTTTTTGCGCTGGAAGACTTTACTTTCGAGATCTATACACCCGAAACCTGTCCTCTGTGCAAAGAGGGCAAAAGCGAAGCAATCAAGCCGGGCTCACGCGGCAACTGATCGGGCTTTAGAGACGCCCTTTTATAGGCGGCAGTGCATGCTGTGCTCGACCAGGATCTTTGCGACCTCCTCTTTTCCATCAACAATAGCATGGATCGGAAGATCCTGCAGCATCTCTTTTTCTTCCAGACTGACGACTTTGACGATCAGGTTGATCGGTTTTTCATACCGGCTGACCGCTTCGCTGATCAGACGTTTCTTCTCCGGATTGTCAAGCGTGATGATGACGGCCGAAGCATTTTCAGCGTGCAGTGCGTGAAGGATTGAGGGCCGGGACATATCCCCATAGTAGATCTCTTCGTTTTCGAGCAGACCCTCTTTGACATGCTTGTAGGAGTTGTCCACGATAATGTACTCCACCCCTCTTCGTCTAAGCTCCCTCGCCACAAACTTTCCAACCACCGAGTAGCCGCAGACAATGACATGGTTTTTTCTTTCCCCCAGGCCGGAGTAATCTTTCTCTTTCAGCTCCTCTTTGGCGAAGAGCTTTCCGATCATTCCAATGCGCGTGATGATAAAAGGCGTCAAGAACATGGAGAGAACAACGACCAGGACCAGTATCTGACCCATCTGCTCTTCGAGCAGTCCGTTCAAACTCGCCAAAGCAAAGATCGCGAAGGAGAACTCCCCTACTTGCGAGAGCGCCAGGGCTGTCTTGACCGAGGTCTCCTTGTCCGAGCCGCTTCGCACGATAAAATAGATAAGCAATGCCTTCAGCACCAGCACTGCCACAAAAAGTGCGATGATTACAGGAATGTTTGAGAAGAAGAAATTGACATCGATCTTCATCCCCACGGTGACAAAGAATGTTCCCAAAAGAAGATCTTTAAAAGGGGCGATGTCGGCTTCTACCTTATGGTGGTAGCGTGTCTCGGCGATGATCATTCCCGCCATAAAGGCGCCCAGAGAGTAGGTGAAGCCTGCATAGTCCGCCAGCAAAGAAGCGCCGATGACAATAACAAGCACCGAACCCATAAAGAGCTCTTCCACCTGAGAATTGGCAGAAAAACGCAGTATCCAGGTCATCATCCGTTTGCCGATAATAAACATCGCACTCAGAAGGATCACCGCGCTGATCACCGTATTTGTCAGAATCGTCGTAACATCCCCCCCATCGTTGCTCAAAAATCCGATCAGCAGCAAGATCGGAATAACCGCGATATCTTGAAAGATCAAGATCCCCATGGAGCGCTGTCCGTAGGGAAGATGGATCTTTTTTGTCTGTTTGAGATAGGTCAGGACCACTGCGGTCGAAGAGAGAGAAAATGCCAGGGCAATGATCATCGAGGCTTCAACCGCAATGTTGAAGAGATAGACAGAGATCAGATAGACAAAAAGCGCCGTCAGTAAAACCTGTAACCCTCCGTTGAAAAAGACATCACGTTTCATCTCTTTCATTCGTCCAAAAGAGATCTCCAGCCCGATAGTAAACATCAAAAAGACGATCCCGAACTCGCCGATGACATGCAGGACTTCCGAATCGACCATATGGCGCAGATCAAAGGCGTAGACGATGATCGTTCCTGTCATGATGTAGCCAATTATCTGCGGGATACCGAAGCGCTTTAGGATAAGGTTCAGGATGATCGAAATTCCCAAAGCCAGAGTTCCGTACAGAAGGATGTCATGCATAAATGACCTTTAGAAAATTTTATCTGATTATACCCTGCTCATGCCGCTTTGTCCAGTGTCAATCAAGGGCACCTCTGAAGGCAGTTGGGGTTTTTAGAGGTGCCCTAAAGCTTTTTAAGTTATAATTCGCATAACAAAACGCAAAGATAAGGGCATGTGATGACAAAATATATTTTCGTAACAGGTGGGGTTTTAAGTAGCCTAGGCAAAGGGATTACCGCGGCAAGCGTGGGAACCCTGCTTAAACATTCAAACCTTGATGTCGGTATGCTAAAAATCGATCCTTATATCAATGTTGACCCCGGAACGATGTCTCCGCTTGAACATGGGGAGGTTTTTGTCACCAAGGACGGCGCTGAGACTGACCTCGATATCGGAAATTATGAGCGTTTTCTGGACACCTCTTTTCTCAAGACAAGCAACTTTACAACAGGCCAGGTCTACTCTTCTGTTATCGAAAGAGAGCGTTCAGGCGGCTATCTTGGGCAGACGATCCAGGTTGTGCCGCATATCGTGGGAGAGATCGTTGACCGCATCAAAAGAGCGGGCAAAGGGCATGATGTTCTTGTCGTAGAGCTTGGCGGAACCGTCGGCGATATCGAAGGACTTCCCTATATGGAGGCTATCCGCACGATGAAGCATGATGATGAAGTGGCCGGAACATTTTTCATTCATGTGACACTGATCCCTTTTATAAAAGCCGCCGGCGAGCACAAGAGCAAGCCGACACAACACTCTGTCCAGGAACTTCGACGTATCGGTATCACACCGCAGATGATCATAGCGCGCAGCGAAGCCTCTTTGCCAAAAACATTCAAGAAAAAACTTGCCGTTGCCTGTGACGTGAGCCAAGACTGCGTTATCGAGGCCCTCGATGCAGCGACGATCTACGCGATTCCGATCACTTTCTTAAAGCAGAATATCCTGGGACCGCTCTCAAAAGAGCTTGGCCTGGGCGAACTTCATCCGGATATGGAACAGTGGGATGCTCTGGTCAAACAGATCGTTCAACCCAGCGAGCGCGTGACGATCGGTTTTGTGGGCAAATACCTGGAGCTTAAGGAGTCCTACAAATCACTTATCGAGTCGCTTATCCACTGCGGCGCGCATCTTGATACCCGAGTCGACATCTGCTGGGTAGACTCCGAAGACATCGAGTCCAAAGGTGCGGAGTTCTATCTTGTGGACTGTGACGCCGTACTGGTTGCAGGCGGGTTTGGATCACGCGGCATAGAGGGAAAGATACAGGCGATCGAATACGCCCGTGTCCAAAAACTCCCTTATCTCGGGATCTGTCTGGGTATGCAACTTACCCTTGTCGAGTATGCGCGCAATGTCCTGGGCCTTGCGGATGCGAACTCCATCGAGTTCGATCCGGATACGGCAAATCCGATGGTCTATCTGATCGACAATTTTATCAACCAGTCCGGACAGAAAGAGCTTCGTACGCATCAGTCACCTATGGGTGGGACCCTGCGTCTGGGCGAATACCCCTGCGAAACCAAATCAAAATCTCATCTTCGTGAAGCCTACGGCGAGAAGGTGATCTTTGAGCGCCACCGCCACCGGTATGAAGCCAATCCTGCCTACAGAGAACAGCTGGAGCAGGCCGGCATGATCGTCACGGGCGAATCGAACGGTCTTATTGAAGCTGTTGAGATCAAAGACCATCCATGGTTCCTCGGCGTGCAGTTTCATCCTGAGTTTACCTCACGTCTAACAACCCCAAATCCGACTATTTTAGCCTTTGTCAAAGCAGCTCTTGCCTCTTTGAAAACTCATGGCTAAGCTCTCCAAAGCGCGCCTGCATGAGATCCTCTCCGCGCGCTTTAGCCAGGGATTCAAAAAACTTTCCGACATTCCCGATCCGGCCTTACTGCATGACGGTCTGAAATCTGCCCGGCGTATTGCCACGGCGATGAAGAACAATGAAAAGATCTATATTGTCGGAGATTATGATGTTGACGGGGTCACGTCCACGGCACTGATGGTGGAGTTTTTCAAGGCTATTGGCTATCCGGTGGAAGCGACTATCCCGAACCGTTTTCTCGACGGATACGGAGTTTCTGAGAAGATCATAGACCGCATAGAAGCTGACCTCGTCATCACTGTAGACAACGGAATAAATGCCTTCGGTGCGGCCGATGCCTGCAAAAAACGCGGCATCGACCTGATTATCACCGACCACCACACCCCCTCCTCCGAACTGCCTGCTGCCTTTGCCATAATCGATCCGCAGCTAAGCGTCTGCAACTACCCATTCAAAGCGATATGCGGGGCCCAGGTCGCCTGGCTCCTGATGGCCTTGGTCAAAAAAGAGATCGGCTCCAGCGTTGACCTTTCGCAGTTTCTGGATCTTCTGTGTCTGGCTATCGTGGCCGATGTTATGCCGCTTAACGACATCAACCGAACACTTGTGCAGCAGGGGCTGAAACGGATGGGAAGCTCTTTGCGCCCCTGCATGGTCATCATCCGCGATATGCTCGGCAAAAATACGCTCAGCGCTGAAGACATCGCCTTTCAGATTGCTCCGCGCATCAACAGTGCCGGCCGCATGGAGGATGCCTCTATCGCCCTGGCCTTTCTAACCGCACAGAGCGATCAGGAGGCCTATAAACAGTACCAGCTTCTCGACCAGCTCAACCAGATACGAAAATCCACCGAAGCCGAGGCGACTGAGGAAGCAATTATGCAGGTGCACCCAAGCGACAATATCATCGTCGTTGCCAATCAAGGCTGGCATGAGGGTGTCGTCGGGATCGTTGCATCCCGGCTTGTGCAGCGGTTTGGGAAGCCCTCTATTGTTTTGTCCATAGAAAATGCTATGGCCAAAGGCTCCGCACGAAGCATCGGCGAGATCAGTATCTACGAGCTTATCAAAGCGCAGTCGCATCTGCTGGCACGTTTTGGCGGCCATAAGATGGCGGCCGGCCTGGGCTTGAGGAAAGAGAACATTGCCGAATTCAAAGAGGCGCTCAACAAGGCTGCCGCCTCAATTGCAGACGAAGACTATCTCCCCCAGGAGGAGATCTTAGGCGAGATCACAAGCAGTGCGATCGACTTCGAGCTCTTGGATCTGCTAGAAGAGTTTGAGCCTTATGGCGAGGCCAATCCCCGCCCGCGCTTTTTGGCTTCCCAGGCGCAGATCGTCTCCGTCCGGCGGCTGGGACAGGCAAAAGAGCATGCCAAGATCGAACTTCGACTTGAAGAGAATGACAGCATCACCCATGACCTGATCTATTTTAGGTGCAGCGATGAGCTCAAAGCGGGACAAAATATCTCCTGCTCTTACACCTTGAACAAAAATGTATTTAACGGACGCACCTCGATACAATTGATGTTAGATAAAGTTATTTTTAAATAAGTGATAAATTTGTAAGAAAATAATGCTATATTATGTCTTTGATAACTAAAGGATATGCTATGAATTTGAAAAATCCAATTGAACCGCTGACAGAAAAGACTGACGGACTCTCCCGTCGTGATGCCCTGAAGCTAATGGGAATTTCGCCCATAGCTGCTTCTGTGCTTGCCGGCACGTCTGTAACGGAGGCGAAAGCCTCTTCTGATGCTAAAGGCAAAATCGTTATTGTTGGCGGAGGTGCCGGCGGGATTATGGCGATGGCCCACCTTCGTTCATCACTGAGCAATCCCGATATCACCATAATCGCACCCAATGAGACCCACCTCTACCAGCCGGGACAGATCTTTATCGCCGCGGGTGTTTACGAGCCGGATGAGATCGAGATGAGCAATAAGAATTTTATTCCAGACGATGTCAAATGGATAAAAGACGAGGTTAAGGCTTTTGATCCCGACAACAACAGCCTGACGCTGCGTGGCGGCGAAGAACTCTCTTATGACTACCTTGTTGTTGCCACAGGTCTTCAGTACCGTTATGAATGGATAGAGGGTCTGACAAAAGAGGACATCGGAACGCACGGTATCTCTTCGGTCTATCTGAATGATCTTGAAAAAGGGACGCACGAGGGAGGTGAGCTGACATGGGAATGGTTCAACGCCCTTAAGCAAGCGGCCAAAGAGGGCAAAAAACCCCGTGCGATCTATACCCACCCCAACACCCCGATCAAATGCGGGGGTGCGCCGCAAAAGATCCTCTACCTCAGTGCCGACTACCTTAAAAAAGATGGTCTCTCTGCCGAGTTTATCTTTGCGACCAGCAACGCTTCGCTTTTCAGCCTGAAAAATGTAGACGAGGAGCTTCACAGAACCCAAAAAGGGTATGAGGGCATGTCGACAAAGTTCCAGCACAATCTAATTTCCATTGATGTCCAAAAGAAGATAGCCACCTTTGGGCATTTCTATCAGGAGCAGGGCGAATGGGATCCGGACTTTGAGATGTACGAGACCTTTGACCACTACGAAAAAGTCGATATGGAGTACGACTTCATCCATATCGTGCCGCCAATGAGCGCTGTTGATACCGTCGTGGACTCCTCTCTTAGCTGGCAAAAAGGAACGGCGAAGGGATGGCTGGAAGTGGACAATGAGACCCTTCAGCACCGCCGCTATAAAAATGTATTCGGTATCGGAGATATCTGCGGCATTCCTATGGGCAAGACAGGTGGTTCGACACGTCACCATGCGCCTATCGTCGCTGCCAACCTTATCTCTGCCATGGAAGGCAAAGAGCTCAAAGAGAAGTTCGACGGCTACACAGTCTGCCCTCTCAAGGTGAACTACGGCGAGATCATCATGGCGGAGTTCAACTATGACGGTCCGGCTTCATCCGTTCCATTCTGGAAAGATGTCTCCGTTCCCCGCTCGGTATGGTGGGCCTTTGATGTCTATATGCTAAAACCGATGTATCAGCACCTGATGATGCGCGGCTGGATGTAAAAAAGAGAGAAAGTCAGGCCAGCATTAGTGCTGAGCCAACTGTTTGTGCAGGGCGTTAAGGTCACCCAGGACGTTGATGCTCATGATCTTTGCATTTTTAAAGTGAAAAAATGCAGCTCCAGAGTAGCTTATGCGGTTTCCGCTAGGCTCGTACCCAAGCAACCTGCCCTCGTGTGTACCCGAATAGGTCACGTAGACGGCGGCGAGATTGTTCTCATAAACTTCCATCTCGATGGCATGGTAAAGATTTGGAAATGCTTTCAATATCATCTGTCCGTACTCTTTGAAGCCATCAATACCGTTCGCAACGATGTCCAAAGAGCCGCGAAAACGGATGTCTTTATCCAGTATCGTATCGGCTGCTTCGAAGTCGTGGTTGTTCCACATATCATAATAGGCACGCACTAGCTGTTTGTTTTCCATCACTGCCTCTTTAGTCTATGTACTGTTGTCGGTGCGGGAATTTTTCAACGGAGGCATACTCATCCTCGTCTCCCCAGCTCTCATAATCATCATAATCCAGAGTAAATATCTTTTCATAGCCGCGTTTTACGAGCTCTTCATCGATCATTTCACTGTTTAAACCCTTGCTTTTGCAAAGCTCTACGATTTCAGCGATATCCGCCAAATCAACGCCGCCCAGTTCCATTTCCAACCTAACATCAGAAATTTTCATTGGATCCTCTATCAAGATGTGCCCGGCAGCATGAGTTGCTGCCAGCTAAAAACGTTCGATAAACACTACCGAACACAGCCAAAAAAACGAAAATGCACACAGACATCTCATAAGACTCAAGGGCTTTTCTTTCAAAAAGATAAGCGGCAATTTGAGTAAGAAATTATACTCCTTTTTAAAAACAATTGCGGATAAATCTTTGTCAGGGAAGGATGGCGTTGTGCCACTGCACCATGCTCAATCGGTACCCTTCGCGAACAGGAAGCACCTCATGGCTGTAGATCGGGTTGCTCGGAAAGACCAGCATATCTCCGGCCTTTGGATAGAACTTTACGGGATTGCCTTGCGCATCAAAAAGATAGTTAAAAAGTAGCTCTCCTCCGCTAAAATGTCTTTCATCCGCACCACTCTCATCATGAGAGGAAGCAAAAAGCACCGTACTAATCTTGCGCAATGGGGCAACCTGAACAAAGCCGACCGTTTCACCCTTCTCATCTAAGACTTCATTTGAGTCATCAGCATGTTTAATGTAGAAGTCCCCTTTTGTGTACTCCAGCACCTGAACCAAAGATGCTGTGGTCAAAGGGAGAGAAAAAAAGTCCTCGATCTTTTGCTGATGTTTTTTAAAGCTTTTGTCATACTCTGCCAAAAGTACCTCGGGAAGTTTATGGATAACTGTTTTGCGGATCGACTCGTCTACGCTTGGATTGACTACCGCATTAAGGAGAGTTGTTTTGACTTTTGCCTGTTCTGCCTGTGAGGAGTTAAACGCATACTCGACTATGCTGTCGCACAAAAACTGCGGCAAAAAGTTCTCAATCAGTAGATAGGGGTACTCGTAATAGGGATTGGGCATAAGACGTGAAGAGAGTTGCATTCCGATAATACGATCATCACAAAAGATAGTATTGCTAATCTGTTGCATCAACAGCTCTCCTTGAGAGAAATAAACCGGGTTTCATATAATCTAGTAGATTTCTTTGCGGGTAGGAAATGCGGGTCATTTGTTACACCGATGCTGCTTGGCAGTTAGCATCCTTGTACCTCTGACGACTGTGTATAGGGCACCTATAATTGTCGTTGTTTCCAGAACAATACGGAGAGATAAAACTGTAATCGAATCCTAACAGAACAATCTTACTGCTACATTAAGGGCGTTCTTGAAAACCACGCCCTGCATTTTTGTATTACTCGAAATGCGAAAGAAGCTTTTCTTTAGCCGTTTTTGTCAGATCGGAGGGAACGACTTTGTGCAGACTTTTTTTGATCTCTTCGCTTAACATCGCGTGCAGTTCATTATGCGACTCCTTGGGAAAGGCAAGGTACCAAGAGTCCGGGGACTCTTTTTCAATGAGAGATTTGATGTCCTCGCTGATCAGCTGCAGTGTCTGTCTGTCGCGCTCCAGAGCCCTGTTATGTGCCTCGCCTATAGACGAGCGGAACCTTCCCGCCTGATCGCTCAACAGATCTTCTGTCTTCTTGCGCGGGTCGATATAATTGATGTCCGTGATCAGATCCAAGACCGTTGATCTCTTTTGCGTCCCGTGATGGTGGACATGACTGACCTGCATACTGTTCTGGCTGTCCGTGCCAACCACCTCTCCCACCCGATATGCTTTCAGCTGTCCCAGGTCACCTAGAACAAGAATGCTTCCATTAAATTTCATAAAATCCTCCCCTGAAATGTTATTTTGTATTAATTTACAGTACTGTATATTGCTTAAAATCTTCTTGTGCTTTACTGCTTAGATCAAAGAGAAAAGTTTGAGCAAAGGAAAAGCGATGCTTGGCGAGAAGAGGTTCTCGCCCTTCAAGTCCAAGAGTGAACAATGCTGATATAATTTTTAAATCGTTTGGTCCCTGAAGGAATTTATATGCTCAAATCTTTTATCACTCTGCTCATCGTTCTTCTTTTTTTAGGGGGCTGTTTTTTTCCCGAGCCGCCCACACCGCTTCAAAACACCCATTGGAGCCTTGTCGAACTCAGGGGTAAAGATGTAAGGAAGGCGTACAATAAGCCCGAGCCGCATCTGTTCTTTCATGTCAATGACAAGAGTCTGCACGGAAGCGACGGATGCCATCAGCTCCGCGCCGAATACACCCAAGATGAAGAACATTTCAGCTTTACTGCGATCGTCTCAAGCCAGATCCCCTGCCCGGAGGGGATGGAGCAGGCCCGAACTTTTTTAGAGATCCTGACGAAGACAGACAGGATCGAAATCGAAGGAGATGAGCTTATCTTTTATCATGCAGATGAAGAATTGGCCCGCTTTGAAGCGCCCTAAGAGTCTGTCGGATTAAGACGGCTAGGCTTGAAAGCTGAAAAATTTTGGGCTATAATGTTCTTCTATAAGGAAAAATTATGAAAACAGTAGTGACAGCTATCCTGACCCTGATGCTTTTTGGTGCAGAGTGCTTTGCCATGAAGGCAATGGATGAAAAAAGTATTGCAAAAGTACTCCAAAGCGTAGAGATCGCCAAAGAGCATAAGAATATAAATGCGATGAAAAAGTATTTTCTCTCCCGGGCGTCCATTAGTCTAACGGACCAGGACATCGACGACTCAAACACGCAGCGCTTAAATCTCAATGAATATACCCGACACCTAAGCAAAAAGTGGAAAAATACCCAGAGCAACCTTATCGAAGTACAGGAACGGAGTTTTTCCATCGACCCTAACGGCAAATCCGCGCTTGTCAAAACAACGCTTGTTCAGACCATAGAGACAAACAAGGTCAAAACAGCAACCACGATCTACGAGACAACAGGGCTTAAACTCGTCAATGGCCAGATCTACATCAACTACTACAGTTCCAGAACTATGCTAAACACCGCTTTGCGCGTCAACTAAAACCTCCTTAAAACCTCACAGGCCGTAAAGGGCTAAAACCCTCTCCCGGCAATTCCCTTGTTCGTCGCTTCATCAATATCCATCATATATCTCGGGTTTTTGACCCGCAGTTTTTGGTCAAGCAGGACAATAATATCCTTGTCCGCCTGCGGATTGTTGCACAGTTCGATGATAAGTCTCAAGTAGCGTTTGAAGTCCGGATGGGGAAGGTCTCCCAGCTTTGCGTGAATCTTGCCGTGGTAGCGGATCAGCTCTTCTATCGCCTCGGTAAGCTCCTCTTTCGTACTCGCCTTGTTGGTAAATACTGCCGATATCTCTTCAAATGTCGGGGGATTTCCTTTTTTGCCAGTGGCTTTGTTCTGTTGGAGCTGCGGTTTTTCTGTGAACACTTGTACGGAAGGGGTTTTGGGGTCGGGATAGGGCCAGTAGGACAGAAGCAGGGGCACCAAAAGAATAAGCAAAAATACCAATATACTCATCAATGTGTCTTCAGACATAGCCTACCTTAAAATAAAAAAGATTATAGCACAAGGAGCCGTTCCGGAAGGGTGTTTTAAAAGGAGAAATCCCTCTTCAAGAAGAGAAGAGGGGGTTTTTAGAGGTGCCCTGTAGTCTCCGATATTTTCACCAAGAGTATCCTCTTGATAGAACAGACTCACCTTGGTCGTGTTTCCGCGAAGATACCAGTTGACACCGGCGATCTTAAGATCGCAACCCTCTGCATCTTCATACTTGTCCCACTTCTCCTAACAGACAAATGGCGCAAGACAGGAGGGCTCTTCCATATAGAGCGGTAAGCACGCCCACTGTAGCTGTTTTTATTTGTGTTTCCTGTTTAAATCAGCAGAGGTATAAAAGACTAAGATTATGAAAGCATTACATTTGTCTGCTTTCCTTGTAGCAAAGCAATTGTTCCGTAACAGAACTACTGCCCTAGCACTTTGTGCACTTCTCTTTGAGGCCCTTTTTCAGCATCCACAGCGAGGGACAAAAATCGAAAAATGCCCACACATAGACCATCACTATCATAAAGCCGAGCAAAAAGCTTGCTATCACCGTTTCTTGGATGTTTACCAGAACAAGGATGATCACCAACATCGTTCCCATCATTATTCTCTGTATTTTATCACTTAACATAGTTCCACCTAATAATTATATTTTTAAAATCTTATCTTACTTTTGTTAAAAAATAGTTGTGACAATCAAATTAAGCGACTAAGCACAGAGCTCTTTTTCGACAAGAGGAAGCAGACGCGTCTCGATCTCAAAAAGCGTATCGGCAAAGGCTTCGGGCCCCTTTCCGTCCGGGTCTTCAAAACCGATGTGGATCGTTCGGGTCGTTTTGGGGAAGATAGGGCAGCTCTCTTTGGCATTGTCGCATACCGTCACGATAAGATCGAACTCAATAGAAATGACCTCTTCTATCGTTTTGGAGTGGTACTCCTCGCGCCACATGTCGTGCTCTTGGAGAATTTCTTTGGCATAGGGGTTTACCCGTCCGCTCGCTTTTACCCCTGAACTGTAAGCCTCGATGCAGCGCTCCAGCTTCGCGTTGATAAGGGCCTCGGCCATTATGGAGCGGCATGAATTGCCGGTGCACAGGATCAGTACTCTTTTCACAGTGTGCAGCCTGCTTTGTCCATCTTTTTTAATTCGGGCAGGGAGATCTCGAGGTAGCGTATCTCTTCGAGTGCAGCCAGACGAAAGCTGTCCAGGGGCGAACGCACACAGTAGTAGGCCCAGGTCCCCTGCCGCTCGACCCTCAAGAAACCGCCCTCTTTGAGTATCTTCAGGTGGCGAGAGAGGCGCGACTGTATCATCTGCAGTGAGGCCTGCAGGTCGCAGACGCACAGAGCGCCGTGGGTATCCAAAAAACGCAGTATCAGTACCCGCGTCTCGTCATTGAGCGCCGAGATACTTTTGAGAAAGAGATCCATCTAGCAGCTTCCCTTTGACCATTTTTTGTTCTCGTCGAAGCTTGGGCTGCAGCAGCCTGTTCCGCCGGTAAAGCTATCTCCGCCGAAAAACTCTATCTGCTCCATAGTGTGGTAGTTCTCCCAGATGATGTTTTGAGGGTCTTCTACCCAGTACTTCTTCGAGCTCGCGTAACAGCACTGTGCCTCTTCCTGTTTCTCTCCGCCGATCTGTGCTTTTTCGAGTCTCTGCTCGATCGCTTCGAGCGCCTCGTCACTATCAACCTGCAGGCCGAGGTGATTCAGACCGACCTTCCCCCTGCCCGAAGAGATCGCCATGTTGACCGCCGGCTCCTCAACGAGCCACTGCACATAGTCCTCTTTCTCCTTCGTCGGCTCCATCCCAAAAAGGGCAGTGTAGAACTTTTTGCTCTCCTGCAGATCGTTGACAGAAATATGTATATGCAGACGTTTCATGCTGACTCCTGAATTTTTTGTAGTATTGTAGCTAAATATTTTATATATATCAAGATATACTGATATATTGGAAGGGAAAATGAACTTAACGATTTTTTAATATAAAGCAGGCATAATCACTGCAAACTCACCCATAAGGAAAAAAAATGCGTAAATTGTTTTTGTTAATTCTCTCTGTTTCTGCTCTCTTCTTTAGCGGATGCTCTTCCAAAGAGGTCGTTGCCGGCTATCAAGGCCCCAAAGAGGTCAGCACTTACCTTGTCGCTCCCTTGATGAGTACCCAAGAGACCGAAGATGCCCTCAAAGCACAAGGCTTTGAGATCCTCTCTGTTTCCAAAGTCGGCAAGTCAGCGCTTGACAGCATTGTTTTCACGAACGATCACCTTAAAACGCTCGCCGACAGACCGGGCCGTGGTTTTGCAGCCGGTGCACTTCGCGCACTTGTGAACACCGAGGCCAAAGAGGTCCGCATCTCCAATCCGCGCTATTTTGTACGTGCTTTCTTGCAAAAGGACTACCAGCTAAACGATGAGCAGCCTCTTTTGGATGCGCTTAACAAGGCTTTTGGCGAACTTAAACACTCAGAAGACAAATGGGATTTTGACGGTTTGGCGAACTACCAGTTTATGATCGGCCGCCCTTATTATCAGGATGTGATCGTTGCTGGTGAGGGTGAAAATGAGGCGCTCAAAAGCACTTTGGAAAAAAATGCAAAAAAAGGTCTTATCTTCAAACTCGAACTCTCTGAGGGCAGAACCCTTTATGGCGTAGATCTTGACAAGCGTACCATGAAGTTCGTCGACAAGATCGGTGTACACAATGCGGGACTGCTTCCGTGGATGGTCCTGGTCGAAAACGGCAAAGCTACCGCGATGCGTGCGGACTACTACATCGCGATCTCTTACCCTCTGCTTGATATGGGCGGATTTATGGGGATCATGACTGTACCGGGTGCGGTTGAAAAAGATATTGGAAAGTACTTCAAATAGTCACCTCTCCCCTCCCGGGGAGTACTCATTCACCCTTCTGTATCACTCTCTTTCTTTCTGCTCTTTGCCAAAATAAACACCAGACTCATCAGTGCGCCCAAAAAGACAATGCTATAGCCGGTCGGCAGATCATAATAGAAACCGATAGCAATGGCCGTAATCGAGAAAAACCAGCCGTAGACGAAGGCAACTAAGAGCGCACTGAAACGCTTCTGCATGCTCGCGACCATTGCCGGAGCGATCAGCAGGGTAAAGACGACAAAGACGCCCGCGAGCTGAACCGAGGAGGTCACGGTAACGGCAAGCAAAGAAAAGAAGAGAAGCTCTCTGAAAAAGCCGCTTGTTCGGGGATAGACGAAGTAGAGCAGCAGGGCAATCAGGGCGTAGATGGCACTGCTCTCGTAGAGGTCCTGAGGCGAGGTGAAGAGGATGTCGTTGGCCAGCAGTGACTTGAAGTGCTCCATCCCCTCTGCGCTTTGTGCCAGCACCATCATAATACCGCTCGCGCCCAGCACATACAAAAGGCCTATGTAGGCCTCTAGGTGGATCTTGCGGTGTGCCCCAAAGGCTATAAGAAGCGCACCCATAAGCGAAAATGCGAGGGTCCAGAGGTAGAGGTTCTCCCCATGAAAAAAGCCGTAGCTCACCGCGGCCCCCAGCGCCGCCAGCTGTCCGATGGCAAGATCGGTAAAGATGATGCCGCGCTCGAGGATGCGGATGCCGAACCAGGTGTGGATCATCACCAAAATGATCACGAGCGCGATGGGGACCAAAAAGATATCAATCATTATCTCTGCCTTGGGTAAGATGATCGAACAGCCCGACCAGCGAGTCGATCGACTCCAGGGCATCAATGTCGTGCGGCATCAGGACGACGGGAATGCCGGTCTTGGTACTGATGTAGTCGGCTGTTTTGGTCGAGTGGTAGACGTCATGGAAGATGCAGCAGGGGTTTTCTGTCCGAATCAGCTCGATGAGCTCCATGGTGTGGCGCGACGAGGGGGGAATGCCCGGAAGCGGCTCTATGGTGCCAATGGTCTGAAGGCCGTAGGCCTGATTGAAGTAGGCGAGGTTATCATGAAACTGAATCACCTTCTTCCCTTTTTTCGGTGCCATCCTCTGCTCCCAGCGCACCAAATGGCCCCGCCACTCCTGCTCAAAACGCTCCAGATTTGCCGCATAGATCTCCTTATGCTCGCCGTCTATCCTCCCCAAGAAGGCCGCGATAGAGTGCGCCAGGGTCAAAATGTTATTCGGATTGAGATGAAAATGGGGATTGCCCTCGGGGTGGACATCCCCCTGCGAACGGTCTACCGAAGTAGGCTTTTGGATAAGTTCGAGCTGCTGTGAGAGGTTTAAAAATGTCGGCGCGTTGGCGGTCACTTTGGGGTTGTTGGCACGTTTGATCAGCGGCGGAAGCCAGCCGATCTCAAGCTGAGCGCCGTTCATGATAAGCGCATCGGCGCTGCGCAGCTTGGAGATCAGCGAGGGGCGGGGAATGATAAAGTGCGGGTCCCAGTTCCCCTGCGCCAAAACGATCGTATTGACATGGTCGCTGCCTATGGCCTTGGTGATCGCTCCGATGTAGGGGTAGCTGACGGCAATATTGAGATGGGCAAAGAGCGAGAGGGGAAGCAAAAAGAGGATAAAGATGTTTTTCATGTCAGACCTTTTGTGAAGTGTGCTCTCTCAAGAGCCGCGCTATAGCACGGCTGCTCTTTGGAGTGTTTAGAAATCGTGGGCACCGTGGGCACCGATGGCAATGTTGAACTGCAGCATCACTGTGTCATTACGCTGGCGCTTATACTTGCCATCATTAATTTCCATAAAGAGTGCATTGTTGCGGTTGAACTCCAGACGGATACGGCTGAACTCGCTCGGGTGGTA
>JACUTT010000008.1 GCA_014859655.1 Campylobacterales bacterium | reverse complement strand
CTAGAGTCTGCCGCGGCTTTGAGTGCTGTGTGCACCTTCTCATTTGCCGTAAGGCGTGTTTCGGCGCAGAGGAGACTTGACTTTGCCGTCCATTATGGTCTCGCCGTTATAGTGCCGTAAAAACTGTCTGCTGCCTTGTCGCGGTTGAGTACTTTTTGAAGCAAAATATCGGCAAATTCTCCTAAGGCCTTGCCAAAGTTCAGGCACAAAATATAGCCGTTCAAGCCAAGTACGGTCTCATCATCGAGGTCTTCGACAAAGGGAAGCATCTTTTTCCGCGACTTTGAGAGTTTAATCTCTTTGGCATCGAGGTGTATACTTATCTCCTGCGAACTCTGCTCAAAGAACTTTTTGAAGCCCTGTTTTTATCGCCAGCGTATGCGAAAGCGTGCTTTCTTCGCCGAAAAGTCCAAAAAGATGTTTTAGTAAGGATTCATACTGCTGCACCGAGAACTCGTTGGCGTGAAAGGTCAAGGGGAGATTTTTGTCTAAATGCTCAAAGGTGGCGTCAGAGATTTTTGACGAGATAGGATCGATCACGCCGATGCCTTGTAGAGGTTATTTTAAGATCTCGTGCAGGGAGTTTGCATCGATCATTTTTTGGTCTAAACCTTTCCAGTCTTCTTGCTGGATAAGTTTTTTCATCTGCGCCAGTTCATTTTCAAAATAACTCAGTGAGTCAAGCAGATGGGTCTTGTTCTGGCGGAAGATATCCCCCCACATCTTGGGCGATGACTTTGCCAAACGGCTCATAGAGCGAAATCCGCCAGCCGCGAGGTTCAGGATATTTTCATGCGCTTCGTGATGCAGCACGGCATTGGCCAGAGAGTAGGAGATGAGGTGGGGCATATGCGAGATAAAAGCGACATGAAGATCATGTTCATGTGCATGCATATAGATGAGACGCATGTGTATCTGAGAGAAGAGACGAACGGCAATCTCTTGCTGATGCTCGCCGGAATCTTCCATATCGCATAGAACAACGACCTTGTCGTGATAGAGATCCTCAAGTGCAGCGCCGGGACCAAACTTTTCAGTTCCTGTCATCGGGTGAGCCGCGACAAAGTTTTTGCGCAGTGAGGCGGAAACGGAACGGATGATCTTCTCTTTTGTCGAGCCGAGGTCGATAATAGTCGTCTTTTCGCTCACGCCCTCGAGCTCTTTCAAGCAGGCAATGATAGCATCGACGGGGATGGCCAGGATGATGATATCTGTCTTCTTGAGCTCATCAAATGAAACAATCTTATCAACAAGCTTCAGGGCCAAGGCTTCCTTTTCATGCTCTTTATTGTGATCAAAGCCCACAATAGATCTAATCATAGGAAGTTTTCTAATGGCCATCGCTAAGGAGCCACCCATTAGCCCAAGGCCGATAATTGCTACTGTCATATAAGGATACCCTTAGTAAAATATTCTGCCATTATAGCAAGTTTGATATAATTGTAAAAAATTCAGACTATTTGGACGGATTATGCCCTATTCGCATCTATTTAAAAAAGAGAAGAGCCTTTGCGCCTGCAACAACATCTCCATCGGAAATGCGCTTGAGTTTATCAAGGCCAACAATATCCAAAGCGTTCAGGAGTGGCTGGACTCGGACGAGCTTCGCGCCGGAGACAAGTGCAAAGCCTGCCTTGAAAACGGTACGGACAATGACGGCGTGACCCTTGCAGCCGTGCTTTCTCAGGTAAGGCAGGGAAAACTCTAATCCAGAAGAGGCGCTATATCTTGATGCTTTTCATATAGTCGGTAATGTGCTTGTGAAAATCTTCCATCAGCAGGGTAGGGGTGCGTTTTTTATTCATAATAAGAGAAAAATCGCGCATAAAGGTGTGGTTTTTGATAATGACATGAAAGAGTTTCTCTTCGTGAAGCTCGGCGAGGACAGAGACCTTGGGGAGGCAGCTGATGTACTCTTTGTCCAAAAGCAGAAACTTCTTTATCGCTTCGGTCTGCTCAAGTTCAAGCGCGATATTGAGCTCTTTGTCCACAGGCGCGATCTGATCCAAAAAGACAGAGCGCGTGCCCGAACCCTTTTCACGGAGTATCCAGTTTTTGTGCGCGAGCATATCGATGAAGTAGGCCCCATCCAAATGCCTGTCGGCACTGACGACAATAAGCTCGTCAGGCGCAATGACCTTCTGTATGATGGCCGAGGAGTGGACACTTCCTTCGATCAGACCCAGGTCGATCTCTCCGTTTTCTACCAGCGCAAGAATCTCTTCGGTATTGGCCATTTTAAGATGGATGGAGACTTCCTTGCGTTTTTTCATATAACCCGTCATTAGTTGCGGCATCAGATAGTGCGCGGTTGTAAGACTCGCACCAATATGTAGCTCGCCGTGAAAATGGTTCTGTGTGAATTTTTGGTGAAGGTCTTTAAGTTCTATGAAAAGGGGATGGACCTTTTTTAAGAAGTGCCTGCCGCGTTCGTTTAGGACGAGTTTTTTTCCGATACGCTCAAAGAGCTTTTCATCGAGATGATTTTCAAGCTCTTTAAGGGCCATTGATATGGCCGACTGGCTCATTTTAAACTGATTGGCGACTTCGATCAATGTCCTAGAGTGCGAAACAGCGATAAAAAGTTCGATTTGACGCAAAGAAAACACGCAGTATCCTTCAAAAAATGTGTATGAGTCAGGCAGGGTTTTAGTAATTTTAATTGAATATTATATCATTTTAATTTAATTTTATTGAAGATGGTAAATATGTTATTATATGGCACTTAAATGCCCAAGGAATATATTATGGAAAGACGTGATTTTTTTAAAAAATCTTTGGTAGTGGCCGGTGCGGCTGCTATAGGCACTTCGCTCGAAGCTGCTTCTTTGCCAAAGGACAATGCCAAGGTGTCGAACATCGCCTTCCCTCAGAAGCGCCCGATGATCACCTATTCGGACAGACCACCGCTTTTGGAGTCGACCCGCGACGTGTTTTCGCAGGCGATTACGCCAAACGACCAGTTCTTTGTGCGCTGGCACATGCCGGAGATCCCGACGCATGTCGATCTCAACACCTTCCGCCTGAAGGTTAACGGCGAAGTCAAAAAAGAGCTCTCCCTCAGCGTCGATCAGCTCAAGCATGAGTTCGAAGCGGTCGAGTTCACAGCTGTACTGCAGTGCGGCGGTAACGGCCGTTCTGCGTTTACACCGATTGCCGGAGGTATTCAGTGGGGAAATGGTGCAGTGGGAAATGCCACCTGGAAGGGCGTGCGTCTTAGAGACATTCTGGAGCGCGCCGGCATCAAAAAGGAGGCAGGCTGGGTCGGTTTTAACGGCATGGACAACGCCTCTTATTATGAGACGCCGAATTTTGTGCGTGAGATGAGCCTTACTGAGCTCGATGACCATGTCATTGTCGCGTATGAGATGAATGGGGAGGAGCTGCCTTACCTTAACGGGTTCCCGCTTCGTCTTATCGTTCCGGGCTACTATTCTGACTCATGGGTCAAGATGCTTTCAAACCTGACACTGACGAAGAGCTATCAGAAACTTTTCTTTATGGATGTGGCGTACCGCATTCCTGACAATGAGTGTGAATGCGAAGAACCGGGAGAGAAGAACGTCAAGACAAAACCGATCAAGAAGATGAATGTCAAGTCTATCATCGGCTATCCGACGAACAATACAGTCGTCTATAACAACTCTCACGTGACGGTCCGCGGGGTTGCCTTCGATCAGGGCAAGGGGATTCGTGCGGTGCTTGTCTCTGTGGATGAGGGCAAAACATGGGAAGAGGCGATCTTGCACAAAGACACCTTGGGACGCTACTCGTTCAGAGAGTTCCGCTACTCTTTTAAGCCGACGAAATTTGGCAAGCAGAAGATCATGTCCAAGGCGATTAGCAAATCAGGCGAAGAGCAGCCTCTTGCAGAAAACATCAAGTGGAATCACGGCGGTTATAAATATAACGGCGTCGATGTCGTTACAATAGAGGTGGTGTAAATGTATAAGTCTATTTTACTAGCAATGCTCGGCGCTGTAGCGCTCAACGCTGCGGATGTCCGCGAGATCCGTGAAGATATCGAAATTCCCTATATCTCTTATGATATAAAAATGGGAGAGCATTTTGATGCGGTCCAGACAAACTGTCTGACCTGCCACTCTTTTGGATACGTGACCAACCAGGGTCCCCAATCCAAAGAACAATGGAGAAAAAAGGTTGAAAAGATGGTCGTACATTTCAAAGCACCGATTACGGATGCTGATTCTGCCGACATCACCGAATACCTTTTTAAACACTACGGCAACGGACAAGAGAAGTAGGCCTTTGTGATAGTGCTTCCTGCTAGAGATAGCCGGACGCAACCAGGTATTTGCTTCTGGGGATCAGGCTTAGCAAAACATAGAAGCATTATGTCGATATAATAAACAAAAGACGTCTCTAAAGTAATGGAGTTCAGATGGGAAAATTAGATTTTGGAAAGCTGACAACGATCAGCCTGATCTTTTTTATAGTCGTATTTTTTTTTGGCGGCGAGATTAAGTACTGGTATGATCACAAAGATGAACTTCAGTTTAAGCTTATTAATCTCGTCTATACAAAACAACAGTATGATGATCTGGAAGCGGATGAAAAAAAACTTCTGCTGGATGAAGTCAGCTCTTTGTGCGTACGCAAGCACCATACGGATAATCTGAGCTGCACAGATACGGCTTACTGGCTGGCAAACAGCATGGAAGATAAGGGGATAGAGAGTGATCTTGCGATCGAATGGATGCAGAGCTGTTTAGATGCCTGCAAGACAAGCAAACCATCCTCCTCACTGCAAGACAGACCGGGAAAACGCACCGGCATATAAACTTTAATAAGTATATAAAAGTGACACACACCGGTGTGGCACTTTTCTTTTTTTAACTTTTTCCTGTTTTTACTCTTCTTTAACCCCATAAAAGATAAAATCATAGACTTTATAAATTACAGTTATTTTTTCAAAGGTTTTTAATGAAAATATGGTTTTTGGCATTAGTGTTGAGCGCAGGTCTTTTACAAGCCAAAACTATCAAGGATATTCAGTTTGACGGTCTTGTCCATCTCTCCGAACCGGTAGCAAAAGAGATCCTCGGTTTTGAAGCAGGAGACCTTCTTTCTGAGAAAAAGATTGAGGAATCAATCAAGAAGTTTTTTAAACATGGGTACTTTACAGATATCTGGGTGGATGAAGAAAATGGTATTCTGACCTACTATTTTCAAGAAAAATCTGTCATATCCCGCATAGAGATCGATGGTTACGGACAGGGTGACGAGACGGAGAACAGCGCACTCCTGCAGCTGAAAAAAGGCGCACTCTATGACAAGAAAAAAATCGATGATGCGAAAAAGCGCCTGGTGGAAACCATTTCACAAGAGGGGTACATCGATACGATTGTCGAGGTAGAGACAAAGACACTTGACAACGGAAGTATCGAGCTTACCTTCAAGGTGAACAAGGGCGAAAATATTATTATCGAAAAACTCTCTTTTGAGGGGATGAGCGCATTTGAAGCCAGTGATTTTAATGAGGTGATCGCCAATAAAGAGCATCAGTTCATGGGCTGGTTCTGGGGACGAAACAATGGGGAGATGAAGCTGGGCGAACTGCAGTATGACTCGCTTCGTATCCGTGACACCTATATGCAGCATGGTTATCTCGACTCGAAAGTCGATGATCCTTTTGTGCGCGTGGACTTTAACCAGTATATCGCTGACATGTCTTATACGCTTTATGAGGGAGAGGTTTACCGTGTCAGCAACATTATTTTGGAACAGTCCTCTCATGTTATAGACGATGAAAAGATACGAGAAGTCATCAAGCTTGAGCTGAACAAAGCCTTTAATATCAAGACCTTTAGAGAGGACTCTGACCGTATTAAAAACATTATCGCTGACTTGGGTTACGCCTATGTGAAGGTTTCGCCGGACCTTAGAAAAGACAAAAAAGCGCATACGGTTGATGTGGTCTATAAGATAAATGCGGGCAAAAAAGTCTATATCCGTGATGTCCTGATCTCGGGAAACACCCGCACACTCGATCGGGTAACACGCCGCGAGATCTATCTTGCTCCGGCTGATCTGTACAGCATGACGGATATCAGAGATTCGCGAAATGCGCTTCAACGAACAGGCTATTTTGAGTCCACGACGATCGAAGAGATGCGTATTGATGACGAGACAATGGACCTGATCGTCAAAGTAAAGGAGACACAGACAGGAAATATCCAGCTCGGCGGAGGATATGGAAGCTTCGGAGGCATCCTGCTCAGCGCGAGTATCTCGGACCGAAATATTTTCGGCTCGGGGATCAATATGGGATTTTCTGTTGAATCATCGCAGCGGACGAAAAGCTTCAGTGTGAATGTGAGCAATCCGCGCCTTAATGACAGCGACTACTCCGGTTCCGCATCAATCTACAGTAACGAAACTAATTATATTGACTACACGATTGCAACACAGGGGGTCGGTTTAGGATTAGGACGCCGTTTGAGCCGTTTTCTAAGTGGATCGCTGAACTACACCTACGCCGAGTCGCAGTACAGCAATATCTCAAACAATTTAAGCACAAATGTAAATCCTAATATCATGATCATGTTTGAAGATTACAAAAAATCTGCCGTCAGCGTCTCTTTGCGTTATGACAACACGGATGACTACTATGTTCCCAGAAGCGGACTCTCTGCCAGCACAAGCCTAGAGTTTGCGGGACTGGGCGGAACAGCCAGGTTTATCAAGAACAATAACACCTTCAAAGCCTACAAGGGTGTAGCGGATTACGTCGGATTTGATCTTATCCTGCGCTATAAGGCACGATTCTCGCATATCTTCTATGATGAAAACTCGGACAACACCAGAGTAGACCTTCCGACAGCCGAGCGCTTCTATATGGGAGGAGTAGGTTCTGTGCGCGGGTATGAGCCCTATACGCTATCGCCTCGTGACGGCACCCTTCCTTTGGGCAGACGTATGGGGGGCAGAACGATGTTTATCAACTCTGTTGAAGCGAGTTTCCCTCTTGTACCCAAGGCAAAGCTGCGCCTGACTGCCTTTTATGACTACGGAGTGCTGCAGGGGTATGGCCAGGAGCCGGGAGATGCTGCAGATGATGTTTCATTGTATGAGCTAAAGACAATAGCGCGTTCAAGCTATGGTACGGCCGTTGAGTGGTTCTCACCCATGGGACCGATCCAGCTGATCTTTGCCCGTGCGATTGACGCCGAAGTCGGTGACAGAACATCCACTTTTGAGTTTACTATAGGCCAGCGTTTCTAGCAGGCAGCGCCGTGACGAGTCTGCTTATACTAAATCCTGCTAACCTGGTATTAAAGATCACAGATGGAGATATCTAAGAAATCATTGCTGTAAATATCCTTGAGCTTTTCATGAATCAGGTAGCGCTGCTTGGCGCGAATACTCAAACACTCCCCGCTTAGCGTTATGCTCAAGTCATCGCCATGATTGAACTCACCAAACAAAGATAGAGAGAGGTTCATCAGAAAACTCAGAGCATTCGTAGTCTCCTGTGAAGGTAGGTAGTGCTTATAGTCGCTGATGTGTGCGGATGAGGGGGACTTTTTGCGCTGATAGCGTACCAGCGTCGATATCAGCAGGGTGTCACTGTGAGAAAAGCCATAATTAAGCCCATTGAGCAAAATGTAGTAGGCATGACGGTGGCCCTCGTAAAAATCGATCTCTTTGCCGATCTGGCTCAGTTTGACGGCATGCAAGAAGAGCGGTTTAAAGGAGAGCTCTATTTTTAGGTGCTCTGCGCTGATGTCAAAAAGTTTGCTCGCGCTGCTGAAAAGCTCACTCTCACGCTCTTCGCCAAAACGATCGAGCAGACTTTTAACGCTCGGATTGTAGTTAGACGGGAACCTGTCCTGCTGTGTACGCAAAAGATCGTGCAAGAAGACACCCTCTCGAACGCCGACTCCGGATGTAATGATCTGTTTTGCTTCGATATGTTTTATCAGAAGATCAAGTATCAAGACGCCCGGTTGTATGACATCAAGACGCTCCTCCTTTATGCCTATTTTTTTCAACTTCTTCTCGTCGGCATGCAAAATCTCGTTGAAATAGCTCTGCTGCGAACTCACGCTATAGCTGAAGCCATGAAGTTTTTTGAAAGCAACATCTTCTTTGAGCATAATGATCTTGCTTAGTGCCCGCAGCGTTCCGCCGATGCCTATGATATCGTTGTGCTTGAATACGGAGGGGAGTTTCGCCAGTTCGGCCCGTATATAGTTTTTAGCACCTTCAATGTTTCCATTGTCGAAATAGAGCTCCTTAAGGCGTACCGTTCCCAGGTTAAGTGAAACAGTATGCTGGACTTTCTTATTGTCATACACGGCAAGCTCAGTAGAACCGCCGCCAATATCCGCCGTTAAGCCGCTTTGCAGATGAAGAAGGTTTGCCGCCGCGATTCCGCCCAGATAGGCCTCTTCTTCCCCGTTGATCACTTTGATATGCAGTCCTAGCTCTTTTTTTATCCGGGAGATGAAAGTCTGTTTGTTGGGGGCGTCGCGAAGCGCAGAGGTGGCAACGCAAAGGGTCTTTCTGACCTTGTAGTGTTTGATGGTAAGAAGGAACTCTTCTAAGGCTTTGTAGGCCCTCTCTACGGGCTCCTCCTGAAGAGCGTTGCCGTTTTCGTAAGCACGCTCGCTGATGCGAACTCGTGATTTTGTCTCATGGATAAGATGGAAGGCAAAACGACTTGTGCGTTCAAAAATAACCATACGTACGGAATTAGATCCGATATCTATAATTGCAGTACGTTTTGCCATAAAGTGCTTACTCTTCTTTTTGGATTTGATCGTATTTAAATTTTAGCTCGGCAATCGTCTCAACATTGTCTTTGTCAGGAACAAAACAGTCTACAGGACATACGGCAATACATGCCGGCTCATCATAGTCGCCCACACACTCCGTACAACGGTCCGGATCGATAATATAGATAGGATCACCCTCTTCTATGGCCATGGTTGGACACTCTTCGCGACATGCATCACAGGCTATACATTCATCATTTATCAATAAAGACATTAGGTACCTTCGTAGGGCTATTTTTGCCCAAAAATTATGTAGGGATTTATAGCAGAATAAAGCTTGAAGTTGTTTTAAACTTCAAGAGGATTTTCTATTGTTTTTTGGATGCAGTTTTGCCGCAGGCAGCGCGCAGCTCAGTGAAGAAGCCAGCTCAAGCGAGGCGACTGTTCCCTGCACACCGTCGGTACGGTTTTTTATGCTGATCTTCGCATTGAGGGCATCTGCAGCACTCTTGGACAAGAAGAGTCCCAATCCCACACCTGACCTATTTCCAGAGCGCTTGAAGGGTGCGTAATGGTCAAAACTCTCATCTACACCGACGCCTTCGTCGACGACCTGAATGCAGAGCCCTCTTTCGGTCTGAAAACTTTTTAAGAGAACGACTTTATTTGATTCTGTGAACTTAAGCGCATTTTGCAAAAAGTTTTGTATGATCTGATTGAGCAAAGTAGGCTGCAGGGTGGCCATAAAGAGGTCCGGTTTGAAATCCATAATGAGCTCTTTTTTTTCGTTTTCCGCAAGCAGTTTGAAATCATTTCCCTTCGCACGCAGATAGGCGATGACATCGACTTTTTGAGGTGCTTCTAGCTGGGCGCCTTCTTGGCGGCCGATATTCAAGATATCAGCGATAATTTTGTTCATCTCGTCGATTGTCTTATTGTTGAGCTTGATCGTAGCAACATACTCTTTTGGCTCACGCATCTTGATCAGGGTCACCTGGTTTTTAAGCTTCATCACGGCAAGCGGGGTCTTGAGTTCATGCGCTGTTCCGATAAAGAGCTCTTTTTGGTACTTCACAAAGTTTTGAAGACGTGCGATCAGGTGGTTTATTGTCTCTCCAAGAGGAAGAAACTCGATGGGAAGCTGCTCTGTTTTGATCGGCCGGATAAGGTGTTCATTCATATTTGAGAGGCGGTTTGTAAGCGCCTTGATGGGGCGTATAAGCATGGTAGACAGAGCGATTGCGTAAATGATGATAATAACAAACCCGAGTATATTAATAATGAAGATAGAGTTGAGTATCTTTTTGAGAAGCGCTTTTGTGTTGCTTATATTTTCGGTCACTTTGATATAGCTGTTGTCATTGAGGTCAAAGGGATAAAGAAGGCTCAGGTATACCCTCTTGTCACGTGTCGTCTCAATAAATTCAATGGAACCGTCCGCTTCAGGGTGCTCAACCATCTCGATATTCAGACCCAAGACGGTGTTTGAACCCTCTTTGACGGTCTGAATGGATTCATAAGCGCATACATTCTTGGCAATGTTCAAAAGCTCCTCTTTTTTGTCTTCATAAACAGATTGTTGTATAAAAAGGTACAGGAGAGATGAAAATATAAAGATGAGCGAAGCTGAGGCAACAATAAGCTGAATTAAAAATCGGCTGCGGATACTTTTTTGAGATAGCAACATTAGCATTCTTTAGGATAATTTAAGGGTGATTATATCAGATGCAAGGTTAAATAGCAGTGACCCCGAAAGGGAGTCAGGGGAGATTAGTTTATCTCTTTTGGAAAACAGAAACGGTAACCGCGTCGGCGAACCGTCTCTATGGTAGTGATATTCAAAGGCTTGTCCATTTTCTGGCGAATCTGGTTGATCGCAACTTCGATAACGTTTGGTGTTACCAGTTCCGGCTCTTCCCAGATCGCGTCGAGAAGCTGCTCTTTGGAGACGATCTGATCACGGTGGCGTGCCAAGTGGGTCAAGACCTCAAAAGGCTTGCCTTTGAGCTCGATATCCTTCTCTTTGTAGGTGATCTTCTCTTCTTCAGGATTGATGATAAGATCTTCAATCTCGATGATGTTTGATCCGCCAAAACGCAGACGCGCCGCAAGACGCGCTACCAGAACATCAAAATCGAAAGGCTTTCGGATATAGTCATCCGCACCCGCATTAAGCGCTTCGATCTCGCTCTCATTGTCATCACGAGCAGAGATAACTACAACGCACGTCTTCGGTGTATTGCGTTTTATGTTTCCGATAATATCGATCCCATTTCCATCTGGAAGCATCCAGTCCATTAATACTAAGTCATAATTTCGAATATCTAGATAATACTCACCGTCTTTGATGTTTTCAACAACATCACTCTGGTAGCCGAACTCTTTCAAACCTTCTGCGAGTGTTTTATTAAGAGTTACTTCATCTTCAATAATAAGAATGCGCATTTAGCGTCCTCACATGTAAAATTTTGTGGATTATAACACAGTTTTAGAAATTTTTAAAGTATTTTTCAATAAACATTAATATTTCTTTCAGCAAATCTTAATATTTCTTTCAGAATTTTTTAATGTTGCTGACGCTGACGCGGCAATTGTCTAAAATATCAGGTTTTGTGATCTTTATAAAGAGACGTTTTGCGAGGGGATAGCGCGCATAGATTAGAGCAAAAAGAGCATCGAGCGCTGTTTCGAGAAGCTCGTATTTTTTCTCCTGCATGTTCGATTGTACATCGGCACAAAGCTCCGCATAATTCATAAACTCATTCTTGTAGTCATAGTCGAGTTCGAGGTTTATGATAACCTCTTGCGGCGTATGACGCTCCGTTTCAAGCAGGCCGATAATGCAGTTGAAACGGAGCTCTTCGATATGGATCTTCATATCACCTTTTTCTCTTCGCCCTTGATCAGGCGGATGATGTTTGGAATATGTTTATAGATAATGATAAAGGCAATGATCAAAACCGGGGCATGCGCCATATCGGGGTGAATGAAAAAAGAGGCGATCACCAGTGAAAGCAGTGCAATAAGCGAAGAGAGTGAAGAGATTTTAAGGGTCTTTGCCGCAAGAAACCAGACGCCAAAGGCGATGGCCGTCTCGATCGGAAGCATCACCGCAAGTACGCCCAGGCCGGTCGCCACGCCTTTCCCGCCCTCAAACATCAGATAGACGCTGAAACAATGTCCGATGACAGCAAGCACGGCGACTGCCCAGAGGGTTGACTCAGGCATATCCATCAGCATGGCAAGGGCCAAAACCGCTATACCCTTCAGCGCATCCAAAGCCAGAGTGGCGGCGCCGAGTTTTTTGGCCAAAGCAGGATTGCTCTGCTTGACGACGCGAAGCACATTCGTCGCGCCGATGCTCTGCGAGCCGGACTCTTTGATGTTGACACCGGCAAAAAACTTGGCCAGCAGAAGACCGAAGGGAATAGAACCGACAAGGTAGGCTGCCAGATAGAACTGCACATTGATATTAAAGAGGATTTCCATGGTTTCTCCAAATTTTAGAGTGGCTCTAAAATTGATTTAGTGACGAAAGTGTAGTGAAAAATTTGTTATACTTGCATTAATTATAATTTAGGATAAGTTTTGAAAAACACGCAGGAAGAACTCAAAGAGAAGATAATCGCGCTAAAAGAGAAGCTGGATGTTACGATAGTAGCCCATTTTTACCAAAGAGACGAGGTCTTTGAGATAGCGGATATCACGGGCGACAGTCTGGAACTTGCCAAAAAAACAATGGAAGACGATTCTACATTCGTGCTCTTTTGCGGGGTCGGGTTTATGGGACAGAGCGTCAAGGTCTTGAGCCCTGAAAAACGTGTCGTGATGCCAAAGATCGCCTGCTGCGCTATGGCAAGAATGATGGACGCGCTCTATTTTGACGAGTCGATCGCCTTCATGAACAAGGCCGGCATCTCTTCGGAAGATATCCTGCCGATCACCTACATCAACTCAAACGCGGACGTCAAGGCAAAAGTAGGTAAGATGGGTGGCATGGTCTGTACCAGCTCAAACGCCAAAAAGATTATTTCCAAAGCGCTCGAAGAGGGAAAAAAAATACTCTTTGTCCCGGACCGCTGTCTGGGCCAAAACATTGCCCAACAGATGGGCCTGAAGTCCTGTGTGATAGGCGACGGAAAAGACCCCAAAGACTCAGACATCATCTGCTTTAACGGCTTTTGTTCCGTGCACCAGCTTTTTAGCGTGGATGACATCAAGTTCTACCGCAAAAAATATCCGGGAATAAAGATCGTCGTCCACCCCGAGTGCGACCCTTCTGTCTGCGCCCTGGCCGATTTTGTCGGCTCCACGTCGCAGATCATCAAGTACATCGAAGAGGCGCCAAAAGAGCAGAAGATCGCCGTGGGAACGGAGTTCAACCTGGTGAATCGTTTGCGTCCGGAAAACACCTACGTCCTCTCCTCGACCAAGCCTGAATGTCCGACGATGAACGAGACGACGCTTGAAGATGTATACCTGACGCTCAAAGCGATCGACGAGGCAGAGCCGATCAACGAGATCACTGTCGATCCTGAAACGGCAAAATGGGCCAAGGTCGCTCTTGAAAGAATGATGGCCCTATGATTGAGAAGTTTGTAAAAGAGGTTCTGGCCGAGGATGTGGGGCGCGGCGATCTCTATGCACTCGTAAGCGCCGCTGTACCTGCGAGCGCAAGGATCATTGCCAAAAGTTCGGGGATCTTTTCCGGACAAATCTATGCGGACGCGCTGGCGGAGCTGGAGAACTTTGAGATCATCTGGCACACCAAAGATGCGGCCTCCTTTGAAAAGGGCGATCTGCTCGCACAGATAAAGGGCGATTCGCATACCCTGCTGCGCATTGAACGCACTCTTTTGAACATGCTCCTGCACGCGAGCTCTATCTCTACTTATACCCATGCCTTTGTGCAGATCATTGCGCCTTATGGTACAAAACTTCTCGATACCCGAAAAACCCGCCCCCAGCTGCGCATTTTTGAAAAATACGCAACGCGTATGGGCGGCGCGGTCAATCACCGTCTGGGGCTGGATGATTGTCTGATGCTCAAAGATACCCATCTCAAAACGATAGAGGATATCTCGCTTTTTATGGCACAGGCACGCAAAATGATCCCTTTTACCTCCAAGATAGAGATAGAGGCCGAAACCTTTGAGCAGGCAAAAAGCTTTATGGCTGCCGGCGCAGATATCGTGATGTGCGACAATATGAGCACAGATGAGCTTCGCGAAGTCGTGGCCTACAAGCAGAAAAACTTCCCCAATATCCTGCTCGAAGCTAGCGGCAATATCTCACTCGAGACGATCGAGTCTTATGCCAAAACAGGCGTGGACGCCATCAGTTCGGGTGCCTTGATCCACCAGGCAAAATGGATCGACTTCTCAATGAAGATGGACTGAGATCAGTTTGAGTAAAGCCAAATTTCTTAGAAATTTTTGCAGGTTCTTCTAAGGAGCTTTTATGGCAGACGATCAGGAGAAGACAGAAGTATTTTTTGATGAGAACAGAAAAGAAATACATTCCTTTTCTTACGCTGGGCCCGCTATGACCGCTAAAGCAAAATTTAAAATAAATTTTTGCATGTTCTTCTAAGGAGCTTTTATGGCAGACGATCAGGAGAAGACAGAAGAACCTACTCAAAAAAAAATAGACGATGCGCGCACAGAGGGGAATGTTCCCAAGAGTCAGGATATGTCGGGACTCTTTACCCTTTTTGTCGCGATTTTAGGCTTTTTGATGCTATTTGGTTTCATCGAAGAGCATTTTTTTAATCTTTACCGCTACTACTACTCTCTTTTTTCCCATGAGTTTAACCGCGAACTTATTTTTGAGATCACCTTTGTAACGATGAGGGAAGTCTTGATAATGATTATTCCGCTTGCGTTGCTGGTTGCTATAGCTGGGGTAGCGGCAAGTTTTGCGCAGTTCGGATTTTTGTTTACGACCAAGCCGCTGATCCCCGATTTTAAGAAGATTGATCCGATAAAGGGGATAAAAAACCTTGTCTCGATGAAAAAGCTGATCGAATCGATCAAGATCACCTTGAAGTCGTTTATCACCTTGGGCATAGGGTTTATCTTCTTTTTTATGTTTATCGAAGAGCTTCCTCTGGTGACAGCCTTTGGCTTGAACGATCAGCTTCTTTGGCTGCGCGACAAGGCGATCATACTGGCGCTTGTAATGCTGTTGATCACTTTTGTCTTTGCTCTGGCGGATATCATTATTGTGCGTAAACAGTATTTTAGTCAGCTGAAGATGAGCAAACAAGAGGTTAAAGACGAGATGAAAAACATGGACGGAGACCCTATGGTCAAGGCG
The DNA here is from genome assembly GCA_014859655.1 of Campylobacterales bacterium. GTDB lineage: Bacteria > Campylobacterota > Campylobacteria > Campylobacterales > Sulfurimonadaceae. The sequence continues at coordinate 54,073 of JACUTT010000008.1, read as the reverse complement.
AAAATCCGCCAGATCCAGATGCAGATGTCGCGAAAACGGATGATGGCGGAGGTGCCGACTGCGGATGTTGTCATCACCAACCCCACCCACTATGCGGTGGCTATACGCTACAAAGAGGACAAGCACAGAGCGCCCGTGGTTGTCGCCAAGGGGATGAACCAGATCGCACTAAATATCAAAAAGATTGCCCGTGAAAACGGCGTGCACATTGTTCAAAATCCTCCGCTTGCGCGTTCGCTCTATGCCGAAGTCGATCTGGATGCCCCAATCCCGGAGTCGCTTTTTCAGGCGGTTGCGGAGGTTTTGGCCTATGTCTACAAGATGGACAAAAAACGCTAGAAATTGTCATTATTCAGGGGCAAGTGAGTATAATTCTTCAATGACAAAGGAGTCTAGTATATGACCTTTCCCTATGTGATCGACCTCGCGACAAGAGAAGTGATCAAAATCGACGAAAACCAAAAGCTTGAAGAAGCTGTGCAGTTGATGTACTGGCACAGTGTCCGTGACATTGTTGTTACCAAAGAAGGAAGCAGTCGTTATCGGATGATAACGGCAAACGACCTGATTCGTTTTAAGGTGGAGCGTGTCAGCTTCGACATGCCGATAAAAGTGCTGAAACTAGAGATGATCAGTAGTGTCCCCTATGATACCTCTCTCTCGGATGCCTTGAAAGAGCTAAATAACAGCTGCAGCTGTCTTTGTGTAACAGACAAAGATGAGAAACTTTGCGGATTTGTCACCTACACAGACATCATCTCAAGCATAGATCCTGCGCTCTTGATGAAAGAGCAGAAAATCAAAGATATCTTATGGAGAAATGTGCTCATGCGCGCTGATGCGCAGTCAGATACCTACGATATATTGCGTGTGATGAACAGTTCACATCTGGATTCTGTCATCCTTTATGAGCAGAGCAAGGCCGTCGGCATTATCACGACAAAAGACACAATAAGACTGCTCAATGACGGCTGCGACCTGAACCGGCCTATTTGCGACTTTATGTCCTCTCCGGTCTATAGCATTGACGAGGATAGCAGTATCCACGAGGCATTGGAGTTTGTGCAAAGAGAACACTTCAAAAGAGTGATCGTATCGAATAAAAAAGGCGAGATCATCGGCCAGATCAGCCAGCAGGAGCTCTTAGCCAAGGTCTACAGCCGCTGGGCAGAGAACCTTAAAGCGCGCGACAAGCAGCTTGAAGAAGTGAACCGCTTGCTGGAGGCGCGGGCATCAAAATACGAGGAGATGGCTCAGTTTGATCCCTTGACACACCTGCCGAACCGAAGCAGTTTTGAAACGAAGATGCTTGACGAGTTTACGCGCATAGAGCGCTATAGCAGCGGGGTCTTCTCTTTGATCTTCTTTGACATCGACCATTTCAAGTCGATCAATGACAGCTATGGCCATCTTGTGGGTGACAAGGTCCTCAAATCCATCTCAACACAGTGCAAAGAGCTGCTGCGCAGCAATGATATGATTGCGAGGTGGGGAGGCGAAGAGTTCGTTGTTATCCTTCCGCTTGTTGATGCCGCCGGTGCTATTCAGGTAGCCGAAAAGATGCGCGCATTTATCGCGGAGTATATTTTTGAGCAGGTCGGCAGTATCAGCTGCAGTTTCGGCGTTTCACAGTACCAAAAAGGGGACAGCCCAAATTCGCTTCTGCATCGTACAGACACAGCGATGTATCAGGCAAAAAGCAGCGGAAGAAACTGTGTTATAGCTATCTGATTTTGCTTTGAGCCTTCTGTTTTAACCAGCCGTTAACCATCTTTTGAGTACAATTCCAAAACTATATGAAGGGGGACGGGCGGTTATGGACAGCGTGATCAAAGCGATCGAAGATGCAAAACATATCCTTATCATCGCCCATGTCAATCCTGATGCCGATTCTTTGGGCTCGGCGATTGCCATGTACACCCATATCCTGCGCCTGCACAAAAAGGTCACCCTTTTTTGCAAAACAGAAAAGATAAATCCCGCCCTGCGGTTTTTGCCCTTTTTTGATAAGGTCAAATCTTCTCTTCCTAAAGCGTATGACTTGGCCATGAGTTTTGACTGCGGTAGCTATAGACGCCTTGGCATAGAGGTGAATGCGCCGCTGGTAAACATCGACCATCATGTTTCAAACGAGAAGTACGGAGAGATCAACCTTATTGACGCCTCTGCGATCAGTACCTCTGAAGTCGTGTATGACTTTTTTAAAAAGAACGTTATAGCGCTCAATGCCAAGATAGCAACGGCCCTCTATGCCGGTCTGATCGATGATTCGCAGTGTTTTACCACGGCAAAAACAGATCAAAGGGCTTTTCTTATGGCGGCGGACCTGATCGGATGTGGAGCAGATAATGCTTTGTGCACACAGATGCTTTTCAAAGAGCGTTCACTCGCCTCCGTTCGGATGAAGGCAAAGATGCTCTCTGGCGCCCGGCTTCAGTGCTCGGGGAAACTGGTTACGACGCTGGTGGAAAAGAGTTTTTTTGAAGAGAGCGGTGCGTATGATGTCGATTGTGAAGAGGCTCTGCATGAGAGCCTTGAGCTTGTAAACGTCGAGGTTGCATTGATGCTCCGCCATACAAAAGATGGACAGATCAAAGGTTCTCTTCGCAGCAAAAGCAGCCTGGATATGAATAAGATCGCCTCTGTTTTTGGCGGAGGCGGACATCTTCATTCGGCCGGCTTTGTGACAGCAGGGGCCTCCTTGGAAGAGATTGAAAAAAAGATTATACGTATAATAAAGGGTAAGATTTGAGACAAAAAAGAAATTCATCGACGGTACTGTTTTTAATTATTTTTGTAGGGATTATCAGCGGGATTATCTACCTCTATAACTCCAAGCTCTTTGAGCGCGATCTGCCGATTGTGACAATGACAAGCGCGCAGTACTGGAACCTCAAAGAGCCGATCGATGTGAGTATCGAAGATGAGAGCGGCATAAAGTATTATGAAGTCAAGATGATCAGTGCAGACGGTGAAAAAGTCCTCAGTCATGAGGCGCTGCTGGTACCGCAGAAGAAGCTTGAGCTTAAAGTCGAGTTTCCGCAGATGAGCCAAAGGATACAAGACAAAGAAATCGCGATCGTTGTCACGGCTGTTGACGGAAGCCAATGGAATTTCTTTTCCGGGAACAGTGCCAGCATAGAGAAACGTTTTATTATAGACAAGAGAAAACCTCTGGTGACCCTTGTGACGAACTCTTACGGGATCTACAAAGGGGGCTCTGCTCTTGTCGTCTTCAAGGCAAATGATGAAAATATGAACGAACTCTATGTTGAGGTCAACAAAGAAAAACGCTTCAAAGTCCAGCCTTTTTATAAAGAGGGATATTATGTCGCCCTGGTCGCCTGGCCGGTGGTGCAGAAGAACTTTGATGCACGGGTTGTAGCTACAGACAAAGCGGGAAATAAGACGCAGATTCACATCCCCTACTATCACAAGGCTAAAAACTACCGTGTCTCAAAGATGAAGCTTTCGGACCGCTTTTTAAAAGGCAAGATCGCAACTTTGGCGGCGGAGTATCCAGAGACACAGGGCGTAGATGACCCGATAGAACAGTTCAAGATCATCAATGAACAGGTACGTGCAAATAATGAAAAGACTATTCACACCATTACGTCAAAGGTTTCAAATGAGACGATCTCCGAGTTTTCAATTAAGCCTTTCTACCCTTTGAAAAATGGCCAGAAAGTCGCAAGTTTTGGCGATCACAGACTCTACTATTATGACAATCAGAAAGTGAGCGAATCGTATCACCTGGGTCTTGACCTTGCCAGCGTGAAGATGGCAGAGATCAAGTCTCAAAATCACGGCGTGACTGTTTTTGCCGAAGAGAACGGCATCTACGGCAATCTCCCGATCATTCATCACGGCATGGGCCTTTACACGATCTATGGGCACTGTTCAAGCCTAAAAGTCGCCCCCGGCGATGCGGTAAAACCTAGCCAGCAGATCGCAAATACGGGCTTGAGCGGTTACGCGATGGGCGATCATCTGCATTTTGGTATTCTTGTGCAAGGCGTGGAAGTCCGGCCTGAAGAGTGGATGGATGAGGAGTGGATCCGTCTTAATATCACCGATGTGATGAAAAATGCGAAAAAACTGATCGGCAGGTCATGAAAGTAAAACAGCAGACGCTCAAAGCCTTTGAATTTGAGATAGATGAGAGCCGGGCATTTGTTGAGTACTATACAAAAAATGCGCCCCTGCTACAGGGCTATCTTTTGATGCTCAGCGGAGAAGTAAGTGCTGAGGTGACTGGATTTTTAGATGAGAAAGAGGCTGTTTATATCGATACCAATACGAAAAGCCTTCAAATGCGAAAAAAGCGCTCGACGGCTGTTTTGGACGATACCTCTGCAAAGGAGCCTTCTGTCTATTCAGATGAGATCACACCAGGTAAAAATGCCTCGGTCTACTACCGCACTGTGCGTTCAGGCGAAGAGATCTATGCGGATGAGGAGCTTGTTTTTTTTGGTCGGATCAACAGCGGCGCGGTGATCGAGTGTTCGCGTTCGGTACAGATATTTGGTATAATTGACGGATTGGTCCGAAGCGATGGGGAATACCTTTTGCTTAAAGAGATAGGGCAAGGGTCTGTCTTTTTTCACGGTGAAGAGCTCGATAAGAGTCGCTTTGACGGAAAATTAAAACTTATAAAATATGATAATGGCATTATTTTTAAGGACATATAAATGAAACAAACAACAATAGCAAAACCTGTTTCTCTGGTGGGCATCGGTCTACATAAAGGTGTTCCCGTTCGTCTGCGACTCGAGCCGCTCGGAGCAGACAGAGGTATTGAGTTTTACCGCTCGGATGTGAATGTTTCCATCCCTTTGAAGCCGGAATATGTCGTGGACACAAAGATGGCCACGGTCATCGGAAAAGAGGGCTATTTCATCTCAACGATCGAACATATGCTCTCAGCTGTGTATGCCTATGGCATAGACAACCTGCGCGTCATTGTCGATGCGGACGAGATCCCGGTCATGGACGGAAGTTCTGCGAGTTTTTGTATGCTCCTGGACGAAGCGGGCATGCTGGAGCTGGATGCGCCTAAAAAGATCATGAGGATCAAAAAAGAGGTCATCGTGCGAGAAGGAGACAAATATGTCAAGCTCTCTCCCTCAAACGACCTGAGTTATGACTTTACGATCAAGTTTAACCATCCCGTGATCGAACAGCAGAGCTTCACCCTCAACTTCACCAAGGCAGAGTACAAAGAGAAGATCTCCAAAGCGCGTACCTTCGGTTTCTTGCATGAGGTCCAGTATCTTCGTTCAAAGGGGCTTGCCCTTGGCGGAAGCCTCGACAACGCTGTTGTGCTTGATGATAAAAAAGTGCTCAATACCGAAGGCCTGCGCTATCCTGATGAGTTTGTCCGACACAAGATACTCGACGCGATCGGCGATATGTCTCTTCTAGGCATAAACTTTATCGGAAATTATGAGGCATTTGCGGGAAGCCACGACCTTAATCACAAGCTGACAGTGGCGCTGCTCAAAGAAAAAGAGAACTATGAGGTCGTCGAGCTAAGCGGAAGTGAAGCGAAGGAATTAGCGCACGCCTATGCATAAGGTCGACCTTGTTGTCCTTGAACTGGGCTCGCCGATTCTAGTGGGGATCTACCAGAAAGGGGAGCTTATCGAAACGCTTTCCTCTTCGGAGCAAAGCTCGGAAGCTCTGCCTACTTTGTTTAAAAACATCGTGGGACACTACACAATAGAACATATCATCTATGCCAGAGGTCCCGGGTCGTTTATGGCGATAAAAGTCGCCTATATCTTTCTGAGAACACTCTGTATCGTTAACAACATAAAGCTTTTGGCCGCAAATGCCTTTGCTTTTAATGAAAATCAGCCGATTAAAGCATTCGGCCAACTCTATTTTATACAAAGCAATGGTACAATTACGACCAAAAAGTTTGAAGAGCCTCAAACAGCCCCTTTTAAACTTCCTAAAAAATTAGAATTGAGCAACTATTCCGAAGAGACAGCACCTTTGTATGTCTTGCCTGCTGTGTAAGTGTGACTGTCTTTTCGCTCAAACAAGGATCCATGTGATTATAAGTGTACCGGCTACAAGCGCCAATCTCGGCCCAGGTTTTGACTCCCTAGGCCTTGCCTTGGACCTAAGAAACAGTGTTGATATCAGACCTTCGCGTTTTCATTCCGTCTCTGTTCGAGGAGAGGGAGAAAACAACCCGAAACTCAAAGGAAACAACCTTTTTGTGGGGATATTTAACGACCATTATAACCGCCTGACGCAAAACCGCCAGAACTTCAAGTTTACCTTTCACAACCAGATACCGCTTTCTCGCGGTTTGGGAAGCTCGTCAGCAGTGATCGTCTCGGCTATCGCGTCGGCGCATGAAGCCGCAGGGGTGAGAGTTTCGCGCCGCCGTATTTTGAACCATGCGCTTTTTTACGAAGCACACCCGGACAATATCACGCCGGCTGTAATGGGCGGATTCAACACAGCTGTTGTTGAAAAAGGGAAGGTCTTCTCCGAAAAGAAGCATATGCCCCCTTATCTCAAGGCAATAGTCGTGATTCCGAACAAGCCGATCTCAACCGCACATTCACGCACAACACTGCCGAAATCCTATAACAAAGAGAACGCGATCTACAACCTTTCGCATGCTTCACTCCTGGTGGCCTCATTTTACAGTGAGAACTGGGAGATGCTGCGCATCGCATCCAAAGACAGGTTCCATCAGCGCCAACGCATGAAGATGCTTCCAGAGCTATTTACGGTGCAAAAAACGGCGTATGAAGTCGGTGCATTGATGAGTACGCTCTCAGGAAGCGGCTCGACTTTTTTTAACATGTGCTATGATGAAGATGCTGAGGCGATTCAGGCAAAACTGGAACTTAAATTTCCGGATTTCGTCGTTAAAACACTCGATTTTGACAATTATGGTCTCAAGATTGAACGTTGATCTTAAATAATGTGGATTATAGAAAGAATATAAGAAAGAATAAGATATAATGGCGCAAAATTCACACGTTCCGATTCGGATGTGCGTGCAATGTCGTACGCGCATAGAACAGAAGAACTTGGTTCGCCTGCAATGTAAAGCGAACAGAGTGCAAGCATTTGATGGTGAGGGGCGCAGTCTTTACGTCTGTGCCGCATGTCTGGAAAACCCTAAGCTGGTAAAACATCTCGCAGGGCGCTGCAAATGTGCAAAAGAATTACAAGAAGAAATAAGTAGTTTATTGAAGGAGCTAATAATTGATGTTAGATAAGGTTAGAGTACACGAGATCGCGAAAGAACTGGGCATAAAAAGCAAAGAGGTTGTTGACAAGGCTACAGAGATGGGGCTTGATGTTAAAACCGCTTCCAGTGGCGTTTCTCCAGAAGAAGCAGAAAAGATCATGAACTATATCATGAATCCTGCCGCAGCTGCACCAAAACAACAACCCATAGTCAAAAAAGCTCCTCAAGAAGAAGGCCAGGCTGCAGCGACTGCAGAAGTCAAGGTTGACGTCGAGCAACCGTTAAAAGAAGAAGCACCAGCCTCTGTAAAAGTAGAAAACGCAGAAGCAGAGATAGTTGCAGAGAAAAAAGCTCAAGTCGCAGTCGAACCGGAGCAGGAAAAAGTTTCTCCTATCAATAGGGTGACAAGTGAGCGAAAGCGCTCAGGTCTGAAAATTGTCAAGAAGAAAAAACCTGTGCCTACTGCGGCAGAAACCTTTGCAAGCGCCAATGCCTACAAAGATCCTGAGTTTACTTCTACCTACGGAAAACTCAGCGCCGAAGCAATCGCTGAGATGAACAGCAAGTCAAAGAAAAAAAAGAAGACAACAGCCGTACAAACGACAAAAAATCAAGGTAACAAGATGAATATCTTCGGCGGTGATATGGCCGATGTCTCCATGGACTTTGATAAAGACGAGGTTGTTCTGCTTGACTTCCGTGAAGAAGAGGCACGTAAAGAACGTGAAAAAGCGATTGAAGAAGAGCGTAAAGAGCGTGAAGCGAGAAACGCAGCAAACAAGGGTCAGGTAAATCGCCGTCCGACCAACAACCGTCCGCGTTCAGTCTCTCGAGGCAGATCTAAAAAACGCCGTCGTAAAGAGGTGACGGACGATGTTATCGTTACCAGCGTAGAGATCCCGGAAGATATCCGTATCTATGAGTTTGCCGAAAAGATCAACCGACCGATGATTGAGATCATTAAGGTTCTTTTTGATCTGGGCAAGATGGCAACGAAGAATGACTTCTTGAGTAAAGAAGAGATTGAGATCCTTGCCGAAGAGTTTGAGGTTGAAGTCACGACGATCGATCCAAAAGCAGCCTTTGACCTTGAAAACATGGCGAAGAGCGAAAGCCAAGAAGAAGATGCGGACGCGGTCAAGCGTCCTCCTGTTATCACTATTATGGGACACGTTGACCATGGTAAGACATCCCTTCTGGACGCAATCCGTTCTGCCAAAGTCGCTTCTGGCGAAGCCGGCGGGATCACGCAGCACATCGGTGCCTATACGATTAACCAAAACGGCGAGAAGATCACTTTCTTAGATACTCCGGGACACGCTGCCTTCTCGGCGATCCGTTCACGCGGAGCACATGTCACCGATATTATTATTATCGTTGTTGCGGCAGATGACGGGGTCAAGCCTCAGACAATCGAGTCGATCAAACTTGCCAAAGAGTCGGGCAATCCGGTCATTGTTGCTGTGAACAAGATCGACAAAGAGAATGCAAACCCGGACATGGCAATGGCCGGTATGGCTGAACATGGACTAAGTCCTGTCGCCTGGGGCGGGGATGTCGAGTTTATTCCGGTTTCTGCAAAAACTGGTCAGGGAATTGACCATCTGCTTGAAGCGATTCTTTTACAGGCTGAGATCATGGAACTTAAAGCCAACCCTGATACGCTCGCAAGAGCAACAGTGGTTGAGTCGACAGTTGAAAAAGGACGCGGACCTGTTGCAACGATTATCGTAAATAACGGAACCTTGCGTGTAGGTGACAATATCGTTGTCGGTTCAGCGTACGGACGCGTCCGTGCCTTGCTGAACGATATGAAGAAATCGATCGACATGATCGGGCCGTCAGAAACAGGTGTTGTCGTGGGTCTGAACATAGTCCCTGGTGCAGGCGAGATACTTGTTGCGATGGAGACAGAAAAAGAGGCGAAAGAGATCGCTATGAAACGTCATGAGTATGACCGCCATAAAGAGCTCTCCATCTCTACGAAGTCTACGATGGATGACCTGACTGCAATGATCGCTGAAGGCAAGTTAAAAGCCTTGAACATCATCCTTAAAGCGGATGTTCACGGTTCACTCGAAGCACTAAGAACGGCATTGACGGAACTTCGTAATGATGAAGTGAAGGTTAATATCATCTCTTCAAGTGTCGGCGGTATCACTGAAAACGACGTTGCGCTGGCTAACGGTTCAAGTGACTGCGTGATCTTAGGATTTAACGTACGTCCTACCGGTACGGTCAAAGCGGCGGCTAAGCAGTTCGGCGTCGAGATCAGGACCTACAACATCATCTACCAGATGATCGATGATGTTACTGGAATGCTTACGGGCATGATGTCTCCGAAATTCAAAGAGACAAATACAGGCCAGGCAGATGTCAAAGAGGTCTTCAAGATCCCTAAAGGTGTTGTTGCCGGCTGTTTGGTTGTCGACGGTAAACTTGTCCGCGGCGGGTTGGTCCGTGTCATTCGTGACGGTGTTGTTATCTTTGAAGGCGAGCTCAGTTCACTCAAGCGTTTCAAAGAGGATGTTAAAGAGATCAGTAATGGCTACGAATGTGGTGTCGTTATTAATGGATATGAGGATGTTCAGCCGGGTGATGTTATTGAGACATTTACGAAGGTAGAGCAAAAAGTAGAACTGTGACGCCTTCTCAGATAAAACAAAAGCGCACGGAGTCACTCCTTCAAGAGCTGATTCCTGAAGCGCTAAGCTCCCTTAACGATGCCCGTCTGCACGAAGTTGATGTGATCGAAGTCATCTGTTCAAAAGGACGGAGCGATGCAAAGGTCTATCTTGATCCGCACGCTTATACGGAAAAAGAGAGAAATCTTTTTTTAAAACTTCTCAGTAAAGCCCGTCCCCTTATCGAAGCACACTGTATGCAGGACCAGGGCTGGTACCGATGTCCGAACCTCACGTTTGAGTTCGATGAGCATTTTCAGCGTGTCACAAAAGTAGAAGAGCTTTTTAAAAAGATAGCCAAACCCAAGGAAGACAAAGATGAGTCTTGAGCAAGATATAAAAAATGTTGTCGAGTCTATGGGACTCTCTTTATACGATATCGCAACGGTAAGCGAGTTTGGCGCGACAATCTACCGTGTTATGATCGACGCTGAAGATGGCGTCAGCCTTGACAAGTGCGGAGAAGTGACACGCATCATCTCTCCGCTTTTGGACGTTACACCTCCTGTTTCAGGGGACTACCGTCTGGAAGTTAGCTCACCGGGTATTGAGCGTAAGTTGAAAAACCTGAGCCATTTTAAAAAGTCTGTCGGCGAAAAAGTAAAAGCTGTTCTGATCTCCAATGAGGTCTTAAAGGGTGAACTGATAAAGGTCGAAGGCAACACGATAACGATTAAAGATGAGCAGGTCGGCGAGCAGACTGTTCCTTATGACGAGATCACCAAGGCATCTACCTATTTTGAGTGGTAAAGAGAGATATATGCGTCTGGCCCTTGACGCTGCCTGGCAGTATCAAGGTCTCACCTATCCCAATCCAGCCGTAGGCTGTGTTGTCGTTCAAAACGGTTCAGTTATTGCCGTGGGTGCACATGTCAAGGCAGGCGAGCCGCATGCCGAAGTGATGGCGCTCAAAGAGGCCTATGTGTTGCTTAGCGGTGACAGAGCAATAGAGAGACTTGAAAGTTCAGAAGAGATACACACCTATCTTCTGAAGCACCACAACGGTATTTTCCTCTTTTGCGAGCTCTACATCACGCTAGAACCCTGTACTCATCGTGGCAGAACACCTGCGTGTTCAAGTCTGATCCAAGCCCTGCGTCCTAAAACAGTCTATATCTCCCATTACGACCCCAACCCTGAAGCTACAGGCGGATCACAGGTGCTAATCAGCAGCGGAATCGATGTTGAGTACGGCCTTTGCGAAGAGGAGGGGAGAGCACTTCTTGCGCCTTTTATGAAGTGGAGTGAGAAGAGCTTTGTCTTTTTTAAGTGGGCGCAGCGCCTTGACGGTACGGTGGACGGCGGGGTGATCTCGGATGCGACCTCGCGCACCAGGATGCATGCGATGCGCTCCGTGTGCGATCTGATCGTTATCGGCGGCAATACGGTGCGCACCGACAGGCCGACGCTGGATGCGCGTCTAGTTGGCGCAAATGCGCCCGATGTGCTTATCTTCTCAAATGGGAAAGCCTTCGATCAGAGTATTCCTCTTTTCAATGTTCCAAACAGAACTGTTTTTATTGAAAAGAGTTTTGAAAAGCTCAAGGACTATAAGAACATCATGATAGAAGGCGGCCCGCAGATGTTTGCGGCTAGCAGGGATATCGTGGACAGATACCTCTGCTTTTTGGCTCCCTCAAGCGGCGGAGAGCTGAAGTTCCTGCAGGGCAAGAGAAACTTCGATATATTAAACACACAAAAACTTGAAAACGATCTGATGATCTGGATGCAGGAGAACTGATGGCCATAGAAACCCAAGAAAAAATTGTAGAGATGTTCAACGAGATCGCGCCGACTTACGACAGGGCAAACCGCGTGCTAAGCATGGGTATCGACAGAAGCTGGCGAAAAAAAGGGTGTGACTTGACCTATCGGCTCTATGGCGCAAAAAAGGTCGATCTTATCTTGGATATCGCCTGCGGCACAGGGGATATGATGGACTACTGGATGCGCAGAGCGTCCAAAAACGGTATCGAGGTTAAGAAGATTCTCGGGATCGATCCCTCTGAAGGGATGGTCAATGTCGCCCGCGAAAAGTTCCCAAAATTCGACTATGCGATCTCCAAGGCGACGCAGATCCCGGTCAAAGACGCGGAGGCTGACTTTTTAAGCATCTCTTATGGCATACGAAATGTAGTCGAGCGCAAAGAGGCACTCACTGAGTTCAACCGTGTGCTCAAGCCGGGCGGATTTATCGTAATTCTGGAGTTTATGAAACGCGAAAATCCAGGCTTTTTGGCCAAGGTGACCGACTTCTATCTCAACCGCATCCTCCCAAAGATCGGCGGACTCATCTCGAACAACAAGGCGGCCTATGAGTACCTTCCCAACTCTATAGAGGGCTTTTTGACCGCGGAAAAGATGCAGGAGGAGCTCAGCGAGGCAGGCTTTGAGGTCTGCTATGCCAAAAGCTTTTCGATGAATATCAGTTCGCTGATCATCGCGCGCAAACGGTAAAAAGAGTTTTCAATGCCCATTCATAAAGGCCTAAAATGAATGTCCTCACGGTCGATGGCCTTAACGAGCAGATCAAAAATCTTTTGGAAACGACCTTTATACGCACCTTTGTCGAAGGCGAGCTCTCTCGTGTGACCTACCACAACAGCGGCCATGTCTACTTTACGCTCAAAGACGCGGACTCGTCGATCTCCTGTGTGATGTTCAAGGGGAACGCGGCGCGTCTTAAGTTCCGTCTGGAAGAGGGGCTGAAGGTTATTATAGAGGGCGCGGTGACGGTCTACAAGCCGCGTGGAAGCTACCAGCTCAACTGCGTCAGCATTGAGCCCTCAGGGCATGGCGCTTTGGCTTTGGCCTTTGAACAGCTCAAGGCAAAGCTCTCGGCTCAGGGCTATTTTGCTCCCGAGCACAAAAAAGAGATACCGAAATATATCATGGATCTGGCCCTCATAACCTCCGAGACGGGAGCGGCTTTGCAGGATATGCTGCGCGTCGCATCCGTGCGCTGGCCACTGCTGAAGATCTCTTTGTACGATGTGCTTGTGCAGGGAGAGAGCGCGGCCGCTTCTATAGCGCGCGCCATCAAGTTAGCTGATAGCGCTGGACATGACGCTATCGTCGTCGGACGCGGCGGCGGAAGCATGGAAGATCTGTGGGCCTTCAACGAAGAGCTTGTTGCCAATGCGATTTACCACTGCCAGACACCGATCATCTCCGCAGTCGGCCATGAGATCGACTGGGTGATATCGGACTATGTGGCCGATCTTCGCGCACCGACCCCTTCAGCCGCGATGGAGATGATCCTGCCGGACAGAAACGAGATCCTGATGAACATGGACGCGATTATGCAGCAGCTCACGCGGACACAGGCGCAGAGACTGCAGCGCGCGCAGGAGAAGCTCTCCCATCTCAAAGCCTCCTTTGCGCAAAATGCCATAGAAAACCGGCTGAAGATGAAGCTCGACGAGGTCAAACAGCTTCAAAGTGTGTTTAACCAGAAGATGCAGCATCTTTTAGAAAGTGCCCAGCGCGACATCTCTCCACTTGTGCAGATGATGCAGCGCCAGGCACGCAGCATCGTGCAAAGCAAGGCCGCAGAGCTTAAACATCTGCACAGCGCCTTTCTCTCCCAGGATCCCAAGCTCAAAAGCAAAAAAGGGTATGCCCAGATCTCCAAAGGGGGAAAACTTGTTGCGCTAGAGAGTCTGAAGGCAGGTGACCTTTTTGAAGCGATGAGCGACAAGGTCACGCTGAAGAGCGAAGTCAAAACGATCACAATCAACTAGAAAGAAGCAAACGAATGAAACGAATTTTCCCCCAAGAGCACGAGCCTATCCCCTTTGTCTTTAGACAGACCCGCGATGACTTTATCGTTATCGAGGAGGGGCTTTTTGATGCGCCTTCCAACAAAGGCAACCAGCTCATCGTCAAGATACAAAAGCAGGATCTCTCGACGATGGAGATGCTGAATATTCTAGAATCCGAGCTGCGCTGCCAAAACATCGGCTATGCTGGGCTGAAAGACAAGCATGCCACGACGACCCAGTACATCTCCATGCCCTTGAAATACTCCAAAAGTTTCGAGAAGTTTTATCACCCCAAACTCAAGGTCATAGAGAGTTTTCTGGCCAAGGATAAGATCTCCATAGGCGATCTCAAGGGAAATAACTTTTTTATCCGCCTCAAAGAAGTAAGCCCCGAATCTGCGCAAAGGCTTGCGGCTGTTCTGGACGAGATCATGCGCCAGGGAATACCGAACTACTTCGGTTATCAGCGTTTCGGACGTGACAGCGACAACTTTGAAAAGGCGCGCGATGTGGCCCAGGGCGAAGAAATCATGAAGGACAACAAGGTCCATAAGATCATGCTTCACGCCTACCAGTCCTACTTGTTTAATGACTGGCTGGCCAAGCGGGTAGCCCTCTCAAAAGAGATCAAGACAAAACCCTGCGAAGAGCTTTTGAAAACACTCAAGATTAGCCAGACGGAGTGCGAGCAGATGAAAAACCAGGCCGGCCTTTTCACGGTGCTTCCTGGCGATATCATGATGGATTTTCAAAGCCGAAAGTGGATCAATGTTACAGACCTTGACGCTGTTCGCAAGCCTTACAAAGAGCACAAGATGGTACCGACAGGCCTTCTGGCCGGTTCCAAGGCATGGCGGGCAAAAGGAGTCGCGGGCGAGATCGAACACCATTTTGACGATTTCACCGTAGATGCGGCGGGAACACGAAGAGAAGCGTGGATCTACCCGAAGTCCATCCGCCACAAATACAAAAAAAACGATAAATTCTTTGAGCTCAGCTTCACCCTCCCCAAGGGCGCCTACGCCACAGTGTTACTGGAAACCCTTGCCAACAGAGATTTGAGCCCTCAGAGCTGAGTGCACACTTTTTCAACACACCCACCCTTTAGAATCTAAGCATTCTGTGATAGAGTGATCTTAGAACTTCTCTGCCTAGGAAGAAGCCAGCTTTAGTGCCACAGAGATGGGCTTTGCCCATCTTGCGTGTTAATGGAGTTTTACAAAAACTCCTCTGCCTCGCAAGAGGCTAGCTTTAGTGCCTCAGCGGCTAGCGTAGCAAAGATGGGCTTTGCCATCTTGCGTGTTAATGGAGTTCTTCAAGAACTCTAATGAAAGGGTGTCTATGTTTTATAATGAACTGCTTTTGTGCAATGTTTCCGCTTTTCATCTGCGATATGTGAGAAGTTTTGCCGTCGAGAAGATAGCGGATATTCTGCAGGCCAAGGGGATGAATCCTGAGAAGGCCATCGTGCATTCAAGGGGTGTTTTTGGCGAGGAGATCGAAAGAGCAAACCTCTTTTTTCATAACCTTAACAACTATTTTGGTGCAGAGATCATCCAAAGAGTCTACGGCTATATCGCCCACAAGGCACTGCTGAAAGAGACGATGGCGCTGAACTCCTATGATCAGGTCTTGGGAATGATGCAGCAGGTCTATAGCAGCGTTTTGAGCGAGTCCGAACTCAGAGCAATCCGTCAGATAGCGCAGGCGAGCCGCTACGAGATTTCTCTGGTACGTTAATTATCCCGCACGCATGCTCAGGATTAGTGCTATGTCAATTTCCTTGTCATACTGCACAAAGGCGCTGTTTTTTTGTTCGCGGGCATGCACTGTCATGCGGTCGGCGAGCTCGTTGCCCTCAAGACCGGCGTGAGCTTTGATGTGGGAGAGTCTGACCCGTGATTTGAGCTGGTTGTAGAGGTGATAGGATTTCTGGATGATCTCAAGGTTCTTGATCTCCCCGCCTTTTTTGCTCCAGCCGTTTTTTTCCCAGCTTATCGCCCAGGTCTGGATGCAGTTGATCGAGTACATGGAGTCGCACTTGATCTCGACAGGATTACCCAGCGCGCACTCTTTTTCACTGAGCAAAAGGGAGTGGTAGAGGGCATTGAGTTCGGCCGTGTTATTCGTGCCTCTCTTTTCATACAGCCCGTACCAAAGCTCCGAAACTGTGCCCCCTCTATAGACCGCGATGCCCGAACCCGACTGGCCCGGGTTGGGCGAGCAGCCGCCGTCGCAATAGATGACGACGTCGCCTTTTATAGGTGCTATAGCAGCCTCTTTTTTAGAAGAAGGAGCAGGTGCCAGTACGGCTTCGTTCGCGCTCCGTTTTGTCTCTTTGAAACTCTGTAAGGCCTTGTAGTTGGAAATGACCCTCTCCTGATCCTCTTTGGCATCGATGCCTTTGAGCAGGACAAAGAGTTCCGCACGCGCATCGGAGATCTTACTGCCGAGTACACGCTCATACCACTGCGCTTTCTTGTCGGCTTCGATGCCCAGCAGAACAAGTTGAGCCTCGCCGATATCGCCGGCATCATCCACGCCTAAAGATAAAAATGTTTCGTTTACGGTCTGCATAAAATTCCTCTAATTGTTTGTTATATTTTTAATAAAAGCCTGTCCAGAAGGGCGGTCGGCAGAATGCGTTTGAAAAAGCCCAAAATATGCGTGGCTAAGGTGTTGTAGTACCTCGGACGCGGTTTTTTGGATTCAAGCGCATGGATGATATTGGCAATAACGACGTCGGGACCTTTAGTAAAGGAGGAGCTTGTCTTCTTCCCTTCCTGCCCTAAAAGTTCTCTCTTGTAGGCCTGCGCAAAGCGGCTCTTTTCAGCGTCGATATGCTCAAAATATTTTTTTGTCGCATTTTTTCTGAAGTCGGAGTGGACAGGACCGGTGTTGATTGTGATGACGTAGACCTTTTCATCAGCCAGCTCCAGGCGCAGGGTATCGCAAAGCCCCTCTATCGCGTACTTGCTCGCATTGTAAGCCCCTCTGAAACGCAGGGAAACAAGGCCTAGAACCGAAGAGTGCTGGATGATGCGTCCGTAGCCTTGGGAGCGCATGATGGGCAGAACCTGGCGGGTCAGCTCATGCAGACCGAAGAGATTGGTCTCGAACTGCTCTTTTAAGACGGCCGTCGAAATATCCTCAAGGGCTCCGGGCTGGCCGTAGCCCGCGTTGTTGAAGAGGGCGTAGAGCTTTCCCTCTGTCTGTTCCAAGATTTCGTTGAGAGCCAGCGAGATCGTTTCGCTCTTGGTGACATCAAGCAGATAGGCATCAAGCCCCTCATCTCTCAGACGCGCCACATCCTGAACTTTTCTGGCCGTGGCGAAAACGCGATAGCCGTGCGCGTGTAGATAATGCGCCGCAGCATATCCGATGCCGCTGGAGCAGCCTGTAATGAGTATTGTTTTATTCATAAACGACATCATAGCAGATACGGGTCCTAAGAGTGTTTTGTTTTCGAAATGACAAAGAGATTCAGGTAGCCGAAATATTTAAGTGTTTCGAGGTTTTTCTCCAGCTCAAGATCGGGTTTTATCTCTTTAAAAAGAGCCTTTATCTGCTCATCATCCAGATCGCCCAGATAGGCATAGCCGCTGTGCTGCTCCCCATAAAAGCGCACCAGCCGGTGGCTGGGGGCTTTTTCGTCCGACATCCAGAGTTTCATCGGTCAGTTTTCGCTAAGCGCACTGATGCTCAGCAGCAGCAGCTGTTTGAGGTTCGAAGTGTCCAAATTGAAAAAGAGAAGGGCATCTTCATAGGCTTCATTTGAAGGTGCAAGCTCTTGGACGCGGGCATCGCAGGTGAGCGATGTGAGCGCGTCGGTCGGCTCGCTGAAGCGTACGCTCACCGCTTCAGCTTCGTGAAGTGGAGTGTTTTGAATGATGAGGTAAAAATGGCCATTATCCTTGACGTAGAGCTGAGAAAGGGGCAGTTTCTCCTTTTTTTCGCCTCGTAGAAGAGAGAAGCTCTTTTGCGTTTGGATATAGCGGACATGGAGTTTTGAGAGTTCTGCTGGCATTGTACATCCTGTGAAAATAATAAGCGTATTATGCTGGTTTTTTACCAAAAGAAGGATTAGTAAACAAACTTTTGCAAATCAGTACATTTTCACATATGCGTTGGCGGGTTGATCTCTTTGTGATGATGGCTGATGAGATAGTAGGTGATGCCAAGGGAGAGAACAACGGCGGCGGTAGCAAATATGTACATCGCAGAGATCGTATCGAAGTCGATGATGATCACCTTTCTTGCAATCGCCATCAGGGCGGTTGCAACCACCAGCTTTATGGGGATAATGTCTGTTCTTAGGTACATGACGATATTTTGAAAAATCTCTACGGCAATGAGCACCGCAAGAAAAGCGGCAAAAGTTTTAAATATATCTGCAATGTTCAGCATCATAAAAGGGGGCGCGGTCAGATTTGTGTAGAGCACATAGACGACATCAATAACGCCCCAAAATATTACAAGGACCATCAAAATAGCCAAGGCCTTGACAGCAATTTTTATCATTTTATGCAAAAAAGCGATTAGCTTGTCTTCGTGTTCTGTCGGCAGCTCATCATGTCTTTCCATAGTTTCTTCTCCTGTTTAAAGGGCTGGATTTTTTAGATTGAGAAGGATTATAGCACTAAAGCTCCTTTACGCTAAAATTTCTGAAAATTATTCATAAAAAAGGCACCTATGCACACCTTAGCAGAGCTTCGTTCCGGCGCCTTAAAAGGGATCACACGGTTGACGCTTAGTGAAAATCTCAGCGTTTTCCCTGAAGAAATATTTGAACTGGCCCAGAGCCTGGAGATACTCGATCTGAGTAATAATGCGCTTGAGTCTGTTCCTGATGAGATCAGCCGATTGAAAAAACTCAAGATCGCTTTTTTCTCAAACAATAATTTTACGACACTCCCCTCGGCCTTTAAAAACTGCGAAAAGCTCTATATGCTGGGCTTCAAGGCAAACAAGATCGAGAGCTTTGATGAAGATATCTTGCCACTTGGGATCAGCTGGCTGATCTTGACCGACAACAAGCTCACACAGCTTCCGCGTTCGATAGGCAAGCTGCACAAGCTGCAAAAATGTGCCCTCGCCGGCAATCAGATAAAGACGCTGCCGCCTGAGATGGCTGCGTGCAGAAACCTTGAACTGCTGCGCCTCTCGGCCAACCGTATCGAAGTTTTACCCTCTTGGCTGCTGAAGCTTCCCAAGCTCTCCTGGCTCGCTTTTTCGGGAAACCCCTGCGCAGCGTATGAAAAGTTTTCGCATCCCAAGACACCCTTTACGGAGCTTGATGTGCATGAGCGTCTGGGCGAGGGCGCTTCGGGGGAGATCTTTCGGGGCTACTCCCGGGTGCATGAAAAAGAGGTGGCCATCAAGTTTTTCAAAGGCGAGGTGACCAGCGACGGCTATGCCAAAGACGAGATGCACGCCTGTCTGAGCGCGGGCGAGCATTTGCACCTCATAAAGGTCTTCTCGACGATAGAGGGGAGCGAGCGTTCGGGGCTGTTGATGGAGTACATTCCTGCGAGCTACCAGAACCTCGGCTTCCCGCCCGACTTTGAGAGCTGCACCCGAGACACCTTCGAGAAGGACAAAAGGTTTGCTATAGCAGCGGTATATGAGGTGGCAAGAGCGATTGCTTCGGCTGCGGCGCATCTGCATAAGAGGGGTCTGATGCACGGTGATCTTTATGCGCACAATATCTTGATAGATGCGCACAACAGCTGCTATCTGGGCGACTTTGGCGCGGCCACTTTTTATGAGAAGCAAAACAAGGGCTTTGAGAAGATCGAAGTGCGCGCCTTCGGCTGTCTGCTGGATGATCTCTTGTCGCGCTGCAATGAAAAAGAGTTGGAAATTTACAAAAAGCTTGATGAGCTCACAGAGAGATGCCTCAGCGAAGAGGCCGAAGAGAGACCGCTTTTTTCGCAGATATTATACCAAATGCCACTAACCTTATATACTTAAGCATGCAAGGTTAATGGCATTTGGTATTACTCTAAGTCCGGCTTCTCTGTGTACATCTCAAGAGCGGTCTCAAGGTTATCAAGCATCTCCTCACTGTCTACAAAACCCATGACCTCCCAATACTCTTCCTCGCCCTTGGGCCTTATAAAAAAGATCGTCGGCACCCGTGTTGTGTAGAATTTTTCAGGGTAGATGCTACTGTCGCGCTCAAGCAGAAGAGGAATGGTGCCTTTTGAAACGGCCGCTTTGACTTCCGGATGGCTCAGCGTGCGGCTTTCGAGTCTTTTGCACCAGGAACAGGAGTCCGTAGCCTGCACCAGCATAATAGGCTTGTCGGCTTTCAAAGCGGCTTTCACGGCTTTGTCGTAGTCGGTGTAGTAGCCCAGTTTCTCTGCGGCGAAAAGCGAAAAGCCTAGAGAGAGGATCAGTAAAAAAGTCTTCATTTTTATCTCCTTTGTCACACTTCTAATTATAAAAAAGCATGAATATGTTTTGGGGATGTCAAGAGGATTAATCAGAAAAGTTAAGCTTTCCCCTCAAAGAGGAAAACGGCTATTTGAGGGTAAGTTCGGAGAGATAAGCACCCAGAAAAGAGGCAGTTTCGCCGCTGACCTGGCGCATAAAGGACTTCAGTCTGTCCTCTTCGAGCCAGACGGGTTTTTTCACGCCGCTCAATGCGATCAGGGCATTTTCGGCGTCATAGCCGACTCCGATCGTATCGATAAGCCCCACCTCTTTCGCCTGAGAGGCCGTAAAGATATGGGCATCCGCAAACTGTGTGTGTTTTGCAGGGTTAAGTTTGCGCGCATGCGCGACATCATTGACAAAAAGAGTGTAGGTGTCGTTAACGACTTTTTCAAGCTCTGCGGTCTCATACGCTGTCCAGGTGCGCGCGGCGGTGCCTACCTCCTTGTACTTTCCTGCCTTGACGGTCTGCGCGGAGACGCCGATCTTTTTTGCCAGCTCCTCGAAGTTGCTGCCTTGCATGATGACACCAATGGAGCCGACCATAGAGCCGGGGTTCGCATAGATCTCATTGGCGTAGATCGACGCATAGTAGGAGCCGCTAGCAATAGTGCCCGCCGCGTAGGCGATGACAGGCTTGCTTGCGCGCAGACGCTTGACCGCTTCCATGATCTCTATAGAGGGAGAGACTGCACCGCCGGGGGAGTTGATGACGAAGAGCACCCCTTTGATCTTCTCGTCCGTCCGCAGCTCATCAAGCTGTTTGACTACTGCGGTGGCGTCGATGATCACGCCTTCAAGCTTTACCTTGGCCAGATTTGCCGGGACCAGCTCCGCTCCGCTGGGCGAAAAGATCAAAAAAAGCAGCAGCAGAAAGAGCATCGCCTTGAAGTGGTTTTGAATAAAACGCATGACTGCGAAAAAGGGTGAAAAAAACTGTTTGATACCGTCCATTAGACTTCCTTGCCGTTGATGTAGATTGCTGAGATCGGATACTGATGCAAGATCAGATGCAGGGCGAGCTGTTCGTTGGGCTCCTCTTCCAAAGAGAGGAGCAGCAGGTCTGCGTTTTTGCCCTCAGAAATCTCACCCGTGTTAAGACTAAGGGCTTTTGCGGCCTCTATTGTAACAGCATTCAATAGATCTTTTGCCAGGGTGAGAAGATCGCTCTCTTTGTGCATAAACAGGGCGATCTTCATCTCTTCAAAGAGGCTGAGCTCATAGTTCGAGCTCAGCCCGTCCGTCGCGCAGAGCCAGCGGAGCTTTTGGGCTTCAAGCGCGTCAAGGTCAAGCGCGCCGTTGCCCAGAAGGCGGTTGGAGATGGGGCAGTGGATGACGGTGTGGCCTCCCTCCTTGAGTAATTGAAGCTCTTTTGTGTTGGCATGTACAACATGGGTGAAAAGCGTCGGTATCTCGTTAAAAAGCTCCAAAAAGGCTTCAGAGCTGCTGAGGGCGTACTCCTGGCTTAAGAACTCTTTGAAAAAGGGTTTGAAATCGCCGCTGTTTTCATCCAGCCAGGCACGCTCTGCCGGACTCTCCATGTAGTGCGCGGAGACGCTATAGCCGCGCGACTTGGCCAAAAAGAGCGCTTTTTTGATCAGGGCCGGATGGACAGAGTAGGGCGAATGGACGGCTATAGCAGGATGGAAACCCTCTCTTTTGATGCTTTCCGAGGCTTCAAGACGCGCGTTGAAGTCGCTAAAAAGGGTGTCTGCCATATTCGCCTGCGAGCCGATCACCTCGTTGAAGAAGACAACATTCTGTTTGGCCTCTGCCGCGGCGTCGAGGTCCATACCGTGAGAGCTTACCGCACCGAAGGTTGTAATGCCCGAACGCAGCATCTTTTCGGTCGCGTTTTTCATGCATTCACTGTCGCAGTTGCTGATGAGCTCTTCGCGGTTTTCGATGACGCTGTGCAGCCAGGGGAGAAACTTGCCGTATTTCAGCTGCGTTTTGTTGGCCGAGAACTCCAGATGGACATGGGCGTTGATGAGTCCTGGCATGAGCAGGGAGTAGGGCGGTGTGTCGATGACTTCGGCCTCGGGATAAAGCGTGAGGAGTTGATCGAGCGGGGCGATCTTCAGTATGGTCGCATCAAAAGCGACGGATTGTCCGCTGAGCAGTTCATTGTTGTGCCAAAGATAGGAGACGTTGAGTATTTTCAAGATTTTAAAAGCCTTTAGAAAGTATTGAGAGAAGTATAGTGAAACTAAAAAAAGATTATGCTTTACAAAGGTATAATATATTTAAATTTAAGATACAAGGTTAAGAATGAAAGTTGTAGTGATCCAGGGACCAAATTTAAATATGCTTGGCGTACGTGAACAGAATATTTACGGGCCGATGAAGCTAGAGCAGATTCATGCGCAGATGAAAGAGTTTGCTGATCAAAACAAGATTGAGATCGAATTCTTCCAAAGTAACTTAGAGGGCGAGATCGTTGACCGCATCCAGGAGTGCCTAGGCGATGCCAACGGGATCATCATCAACCCAGCAGCCTACACTCACACCTCCATAGCGATCCGCGACGCGATCTCGGCCGTGTCGCTTCCGACGATCGAAGTCCATATTTCTAACATCCATCGCCGTGAAGAGTTCCGCAAGGTCAACATGATAGCACCCGTATGCGCCTCATCAGTTGTCGGTTTCGGTCCTTTCGGGTACCATCTTGCGATGACGGGCATGATACAGATCTTTTCAGAGATCCAGGCGATGCAAGAAGCGCAAAAACAGCAAGCAGCAGCGCAAGCCTAATATGCTCTCTAAGCGTTTTGACGACAAGCTTACGCTGATAAGGACAAGGCTCTACCCCTGCACTTATGCGAAATCTTCAAAACGCTACCGTGTCACCCTCGGCGTCGGCGGTAATATCGGAGACCTTATCCGCCGTCTCGAAAAGCTGGTTCTTTTTTTCAAACGCTCGCCTTTGTGCGATCTGCTACAGACAGGGTCTATTTTAAAAAATCCGCCCTTTGGCTATACGGAGCAGGATGACTTTTATAACTCGGTTATGATTGTGCAGACCAACCTTCAGCCAAGGGCTTTTTTGAAATACATCTTGAACGTCGAACGCCGGTTCGGACGAAAGCGCAGTTTTGCAAATGCGCCGCGTACGCTCGACATCGACATGATATTTTACGAAGAGCGAAAGATGAACACCAAAGAGTTGACTTTACCGCATCCCGCTTGGAAAGACAGGGCAAGCGTAGTGATCCCGATGGCATATTTATAATGGAGAGTAGATGAAGATTCTGACGTTTAGCGGCACATCCCCGGCAGAGGCACTGAAAAAAGCGCAGCAGTCTGTGGGCGAAGAGGCGATGCTGATCGAGACCAAAGAGATCCGCAAAAAAAGCCTGACGCAAACCGCCCTGTATGAGATCATTGTCGGTATCGACGATGCGGCGGCGGCGGCGCTGGATGCGAAAAAAAAGAGCAGTACCGCCGCTACGATAAACCGAAGCCCGGCGGATGTGCTCTACGGTATTTCAGAAGCCGCACGCCAGATCTCTAAAATCGCGGAGGTCACGGATGAAGACTCCAGTTTGGCCAAAGATTATGATGTCAACAGAGTCGTTGCGCGCGTCAAAGAGAAGAGTACCGATCCGCTGGAGTTCAAACAGATCAAAGACGAGATCTCCAAACTCGGCGATAAGGTCAAGCTTATCCAAAATATGTTTTGGGACGAGCGCTCGGACAAGATGGTCAACCTGCACATTCCTCCCGAGTTCTCAGAGATATACAAGCTGACCCTGCAAAGCGGGATGAATACGGCACATATCGAAGAGATTATGAAGCTGACCCTGGAACATATGCCACTTAAGATGCGCGAAAACTCGGAAACAGTCAAGCGCTACTTTCAGGTCTTGCTGCGCAAGATGGTGCCTGTAAGGATGGAGAGGGTTCCGCCAAAAGGGGACAAAAAGGTCATTATGCTCGTGGGTCCTACAGGCGTAGGAAAGACGACCAGCATCGCCAAACTCGCGGCACGCTACTCGTTTATGATGCAAAAGAAGTATAAGGTCGGACTCATTGTGCTTGATACCTACCGGATCGGCGCCGTCGAGCAGCTGATGCAGTACGCGCGGATGATGAAGCTGGGGATTGAAACCGTTGTTGACCCGCCGGAGTTTGCGTCTGCGCTGAATGCGATGAGCTATTGTGACTATATTCTGATTGACACGATGGGCTCCTCACCGTATGACAAAGAGAAGATCACGAAGATCTATGACTGTCTTCAGCACAACACCTCAAACATGCAGATTGAGACCGTCCTGGTGCTTCCAAGTTCGATCAAGTATGAGGACCTCAAGGCGACCTATGACAACTTCGAGCCTTTGGGCGTGGATACGATGATGTTTACCAAGCTTGACGAGACCCGCGGTTTTGGAAATATTTTCTCTTTGATGTACGAGACATCAAAGCCGATCTCCTACTTTTCCATAGGACAAGAGGTGCCTGAAGACCTGGTCGTCGCCAGCAGCGACTATCTGATAGACTGTATGCTTAATGGCTTTGACAGGAACAAAAGATGAAAACCCAGGCTCACAAGCTCCAGGAGCTTGTCGACAAGAACAACCGTCCCAGCGCAAAAAAGACCCGTTTTATCGCCGTGACAAGCGGAAAAGGGGGCGTGGGAAAAAGCACCATCAGCTCGAACCTCGCCTATCTGATGGCACACTACGGGCTTAAGGTCGGCATCTTTGATGCGGATATCGGTCTGGCTAACCTTGATGTAATGTTCAATGTCAAGATAAAAAAGAACATTCTGCATGTGCTCAAGGGCGAAGCGAGCGTGAGCGAGATCCTCATCCCCGTAGCGCCCAACCTTGTGCTTATTCCCGGCGAAAGCGGCGACGAGATACTCAAATACAGCGATGGGAGCCTTTTTGAGCGTTTTATGCAAGAAGCCGATGTGCTCGATGACCTGGATGTCCTGCTGATCGACACGGGTGCGGGGATCGGCGACCATATCCAGCTCTTTTTAAACGTGGCCGATGATGTTATCGTTGTTACCGTTCCTGATCCTGCCGCCATCACGGATGCCTATGCGACAATCAAGGTGACGTCTCGAATACGCTCTAAAATCAGCATTATCTTCAATCAGGTCCGTTCCGAGAAAGAAGCACAGCTGCTCTATGATAAAATAGCAAAGGTAGCACGTGCCAATATCGGTCCGGGACTGCAGCTTGATCTGCTTGGAAAAGTCAACGCAGACGAGAAGGTCTCGCGCTCGATCAAGCAAAGAAAGATCTTTGCCCAGGAAAATCCGATCTCACCGACGACGCGTGATCTGGAGAAAATAGTAAAAAAACTTTCGCGCAACCTGGAACGAAATGTGCTAGTAACTCCTGAAGAAAGCGGTATTCAGGGACTCTTCAAGCGTTTGATCACGCATTTTTGAGCACATCTATACCCAAGAAGAACGAGAAAGGATTCAACTAGAGCATGCTTAGTAGTAATTTTGTCTCCTTCTTAACCGTGCAGGGTTTTTTCATCGGCTTTGTATTTGCAATCTTAAAGGCACAAAGTGCTGAGGGGATCTTGATCTACACGCTGCTGATCACTGTCTTCTTTTACCTTTTTTCACACTTTACGATATCGTTTTTTATCCGCTATAGCGGGTTTAGACGGGAGTTTTTCCCAAAGCTGCGCCATGAGAGCGATCTGGACTATTATGCCAATGAGATCTCCAAGCGGGAGAAGGTGATCGAGAGCTCATACGACTTTATAGAGGCTTTGGATAAAAAATATGCAAAGCCCAAGGCACAAAGAAAGGCCTCGTGATGGAATGTTTACATACCAATGCTTATGTCAGCGACCTTAGGTTCAAAGAAGATGAGCTGGCAATCCAGTATCTTCCCGCGGTCAAAGCGATGGCATTTCGGCTTAAAGAGCGCCTACCTAGCTCGATAGACTTTTGCGACCTCTCTGCCATAGGAACCGAAGAGTTGGTGAAACTGGCGCGTCGCTATGACATTACGCAAAATGACTCCTTCTGGGGATATGCGAAGGCGCGAGTCTACGGAGCGATGCTGGACTATCTTCGCTCTTTGGACATTCTTAGCCGCTCAAACCGAAAGCTGATCAAATCAATAGAGCGCGCCATCACCGTGCATATGGCGGAAAACGAAGACGAGCCGAGCAATGCGGAACTGGCGCTTATCTTGGGCGAAGAGGAAGAGAAGATCAACGAGGCCCGCATCGCTTCGGAGATCTATGCGGTCATGCCTATTGACGAGCAGCTCTCTTTGACTAATGAGAGCGCAACGCTCGATACGATAGAAAAAGAGGACCTGATAGAGGTGATAGAACATGCACTACAAGGACAGAGCGAGCGTGAACAGATGATCATCCAGCTCTACTATTTTGAAGAGCTCTCCTTGAAAGAGATATCGCAGATCCTGGACATTACCGAGTCGCGCATCTCTCAGATCCACAAGGCGCTACTGACAAAAATTCGAGATTCCATAGGAGCCGATAATGGCTGATATACTCTCCCAAGAAGAGATCGACGCCCTTTTAGATGTTGTCGATGACGAGGGTGATGATGCTCTGGAGTATGAAGAAGAAGAGAGTTTTCAGCAAAAGCAGATCACGCTTTATGATTTCAAACGTCCCAACCGTGTCTCCAAAGAGCAGCTGCGCGCCTTCAGAGGAATCCACGACAAAATGGCCCGTTCGCTCTCCTCGCAGATCTCTTCCATTATGCGCTCCATCGTAGAGATACAGCTACACTCGGTCGACCAGATGACCTATGGCGAGTTTTTGATGTCACTTCCAAATCCGACGAGCTTTAACGTCTTCTCGATGAAACCGCTAGAGGGCTCGGGTGTTTTAGAGATCAATCCCTCTATCGCCTTTCCGATGCTTGATCGCCTGCTCGGCGGAAAAGGGGAACCTTTTGAGTCAAGCCGGGAGTTTTCAGACATCGAACTGAGCCTCTTTGAGACGGTTCTTCGGGTAATGATGGGCACGCTTAAAGAGGCATGGGGACCTGTGGCGGAGATCTATCCTACCATCGAGTCCAAAGAGTCAAGCCCCAATGTCGTTCAGATCGTTGCGCAAAATGAGATCGTTGTTATGGTCGTTATGGAGATCATTATCGGCCACAGTTCGGGGATGATGAACATCTGCTATCCTGTTATCGCCCTTGAGCCGGTCCTGCCAAAGCTGGCTAGTCGGGACCTGATGCTTAATGAGACAAGCTCTAAAAAAAGCCGTAATCAGGAGCTTCAGGTCCTTATCGGCGGGGCAGGCGTGACAGTAGAGGCGAACCTCGGTACGGCTGAGCTGAGCCTGCGTGAAGTGCTGGATCTAAAAGGCGGTGACATTATCAGACTCAGCGCAAGTGCCGATGATATTGTCGGCCTCAGCGTGGATGGAAAAGAGCGCTTCAAGGGCGAGATCGGTCTGCGCCGTTTTAGAAAGTCGATCAGGATCACTGAGGTTGTTTATACAGAAAGAGATGACGTCAAGCGTATTCTTAAGCATTACGAGGAGCTTCGTCGAGAGAAGATCTCCGGAGTAAAAGAGATTATGTATCGCGATACGCATGAAGATGAGGAGTACGACGATGAATGAGTTTATTAAGATTTTTGAACAAGAGACCATAGCGACAATTGAGGGGCTGACAGGGCAAACACCGGTATTGACCTTAAAAGAAGAAGAGGCTATCTCTATTGTTTCAAATATCATCCCTCCTACCGCGCTTATAACAGCAGAGGCAAGCGGAGATTTTAATGCAAAGGTGGCCGTCGCTATTCCTCCGACCCTGGCAACTGCTCTGGGCGACCTGATGTTAGGCGGAGAGGGCGAAGGCAAGGAGAGTATGGACGCAGATGACCTCGACGCGACAAAAGAGATCGTTTCCAACATCTTCTCGGCCTTTTCCACCTCTCTGGCCTCACAGGCCCATCTTCCTACCTTGAGCCTGAAAGTCTCCGACATCGAGTTTGTGGATGAAGATTCAGAGATAGACCTTGGGTCTTTTTCCAGGATGTATGTCTACACTTTTCGTCTGGGCGACATCAACTCTTTGCTGATGTTTGTCGTCGATGAGAAGATCGAAAATGCCTTGAAGGTGAAAGAGGAAAAAGCCTCTCCTGAAGGTCCGGCCGTGTTTGAACAGGTGCCGCCTTCCGCAAAAGTACCATCGGGCTCTTCGGCGTTCGAAGGTGATGAACATAATAACATCAACCTTATTATGGATGTCAAGCTGCCTGTTCGTGTGCGGATAGGACAAAAGAAGATGCTTCTGCGCGACGTCTTGAGCATGGATATCGGCTCCGTCATCGAGCTTAACCAGCTGGCGAACGACCCTTTGGATATTTTGGTTGACAACCATGTCATCGCGCAAGGCGAGGTTGTTATCGTTGACGGTAACTTCGGTGTTCAGATAACAACGATCGGCACCAAAAAAGATCGCCTTCAGCAGCTCAAAGGCTGAGAAAACGATCTTTTCTGCAGTCTTAACCGGCCTTTGCCTCAGCATAAAAAATCATTGTCTATTTACAAGGGAACACCTTAATGAAACAAAAACAAGATGACAACAAGATCCTTGCGCAGCGCTATGCCAGGGATATCAAAACAGCCAATGTCTGGTCTGTATTCAAGATCATTGCCGACTTCGTGCACGGTTTTGACGAGCTGGGCGAGCTTGGCCCCTCGGTGACCATCTTCGGAAGCGCACGCACGGACAAGGAAAACGCCTACTATAAAAAAGCTGTTCTGCTGGGCGATATGCTAGGTTCCGCAGGGTTCAACGTGATCACCGGCGGCGGACCGGGCATCATGGAAGCGGCGAACAAAGGGGCCTTCAATAACCCCAGTATAGAATCCATAGGCCTCAACATCGACCTTCCCTTAGAGCAGTCGATCAACCCCTATACGACAAAAGCGCGTACCTTTGAGTACTTCTTCTCGCGAAAGGTGATGCTGGTCAAGTACTCCATCGCCTATGTGCTTTTTCCGGGCGGTTTCGGCACCCTGGATGAACTCTTTGAGGCCTTGACTCTGGTGCAGACGCAAAAGATCAGAGGGGTACGAATCTTTGTTGTCGGAACAGAGTTCTTCCAACCTTTGATGGATTTTATGAGGAACACCTTGTTGGCTCAGGGGATGATAGATGAAAAAGATTTGGATATCATTACGCTTACAGATGATCTGTATCATATCGCTGACCAGATCAAAGCCTCATTGGGCGTACAGATGAAGGTCTTAGAAGATGCCGGTCTGCGAGATACGGACTACTACCACTCTCTGGCTGACTTTTTTGAGAACCGTGACATCGTGCACGGCAAAGACTCATACGATACATAGGAAAAGACAAATGGCAAAAAAAAAGGTTTTAATAGGCATGAGCGGAGGGGTTGACTCAACCGTTTCTACGCTTCTGCTCAAAGAAGAGGGGTATGAGGTCGAGGGTGTCTATATGAAGCTGCACTCCAAGCCCGGGTATCACGAGATCCATCAGGTACGTGCGCAAAAAGCAGCAGACTTTGCCGGCGTAAAACTTCATATCCTTGATCTGCAGGAGACCTTCAAAGAGAAGGTCGTCACGCCTTTTATCAACTCGTATAAAATAGGTGAAACCCCCAACCCCTGCGCTCTGTGCAACCGCAACCTCAAGTTTGGCGAGATGCTTAAATTTGCCGACCAGATCGGCGCGGAGTATCTTGCGACGGGTCACTACATCCAGACGGACGGCAAATACCTGCTGCAGGCTGAAGACGACACCAAAGATCAGAGCTACTTCCTCTTCTACATCAAAAAAGAGATACTGCCCAGACTCATCTTTCCGCTCGGCACACGCCATAAGTCGGATATAAAAGCCTACGCGGCAGCCATCGAAGGTCTGGAGTCCTTTGCCTCCCAGGCGGAGTCAAGCGAGATCTGTTTTGTCGAAACGACCTACACGGATGTGCTCAAAGACTACGTCCAGGTCGATGAGCCCGGAGAAGTGATCGATGCTGAAGGAAATGTCGTCGGCGAGCACAGGGGCTACATGCACTACACGATAGGCAAACGCAAAGGCTTTACCGTAAACGGCGCACATGAGCCCCATTACGTGACAAAGATCCTGCCCGAAACGAACCAGATCGTCGTGGGTCTAAAAGAAGAACTGGAATGTTTTGACGTGAAGATCCGCGACATCAACATGTTTGATGAACGCACCAGTTTTGACACAACAGTAAAACTGCGCTACCGCACAACAGCCGTCCCCTGCCACGTCGAGATAAACGGTGACAAGGGAACCATCCAGCTCAAAGAGCCGGTCCTGGGCGTCGCCAAGGGTCAGGCAGCCGTTTTCTATGACGGCAACAAGCTCATCGGCGGAGGCTGGATAGAATAATCTTTTCCCTTTAGCGTATGTGAATATTTATGTCAGCCTGTTTTTCACCTATGCTGTTTGCAGCTACTGCTTTGAGTGTATAGAGGTTGTTTGGTATAGGATCTAGGGCATTTACAAGTGTTACTCTTCCCTGTGCATCTATGCTGAAGTCCTCTGCTCTGTCCCACTCCAGTCTAAAAGAAGTTATGCCGCTCTCTCCGCTATAGTAAACTTTCACCTCTCCAACAACACTCCCTTCAACCAGACTCGCTTCTATGATGCTTGTAAAACCCCTTACCCCAGGTGCTTTTTGAGGAACTTCCATGCCACTGATATTTATGATTTGCAAGTTTGTACTATCCGTGACATAAGCCTTTGTGCCATCCGGTGAGATGATGACACTCTGTGCGCAGCCTGGCGTATCTACTTACGCTAAAAACACAAAGTAGAAAAACCAGAATATACTTTTTCATTCCCATTCTCCATTCAAAATTTTCGTTTTATTAAAGTCACAACTCTCTTTATATTTAGATCTATCACGTGCGGGGTAAACTCCTCCGCTCAAGGCTTGATTAAATTCATAATAAGCACGAGAACGTTCTCTTGTATTTAGCATGCGGGGTCTTGATTCTTTATGTAAATTTGTTCCTCTTGGAATAAGTTTTCTTTCATCTTGATACATATAATATGATTGACAATCTAATTGTGCCTCTGTAAACTTTTTCGTCTCCCTCGCATTAGAAGGGTCTTCAAGAATTATTTGAAACGCTCTGGCATTCTGCATAGCAACAGCTTGGACTATCGGTTCATCATACTCTGCAAATATCCATCTCTCCACATCATCCCTCACCCCATTGTCATTAGAGTCTATCCCAAGCAGTGTCGCATTATTGACAGTCATGTTTGGTTCAGGCGGGAGTTTGTGTCCGTTGATCTCTTTGTATATCTCCAGGGCAAGAGTATTTGAGGTTTGGTTTTTACATTTGGCTTGGATGAGGATATTCGTCTCTTTTTTTGCATGCAGAGTGGTGTTTGTTATCGTTACGGCATCTGTGTCAGAAAGTATCCACTCTACCTCTGCTGTGACATCTTTGCATATATTTTTATTATAGTTTGCTACTACTTTGAGAGTAGTGTTTGTATCAAGAGCAAGGGAAGTTTTTTCCAGGGTGAGCTTGAGGGATTTGCGGCTTCTATTAGTATTGTTCGCGTCTTTCTCTTTTTGGCGCTCAGGCAGTACAGTAACGTTTACTTGTCCTTTTAGCGTCATGTTCCGACTTTGTGTCTTTTGGGTGATCGCTTCGAGTTCAAACACTAAGATCTCCTGTGCTGTTACATCGGGAGCGATGAAGCTAAGTGTCGCACGGTTCTGGTTTATAAGCACTACAGAAATTCCGCTTACTTGTCTCCAGCTATAGCTTAGAGCACCCGGAGCATGAATGTCTACTTTTTCGTTTGCATAGCTTGTGAGATTGCTGTCAACTTGAAATGTCTCTTCGTCGTAACATGCCGTGAGAAAAGATGCTATAAAAAGAGCGAGAAGGATGTGAAGGAAATATTTCATAAGGGGAACCTTTATGGAGTGTTATTTTTTTTTGTTGGTTATTGTAGTTAAGTTAAACTTATTTATTGGTTAGCTTATGTTAATTTTAATATACACATCATGTCTCATTTTGCAGTCTCAGGAGAGGATGGAACGAGGAAAAAACAACAAATCTAATTACACATAAAATTACTATGCATTAAAGATTGTTTTAATATTTCAGACTGTATAGTTTTTACTTATGGGTATTAAGTATTTATTCATAATATTTTTTTTATGTAAGGGGTGTTTTATGAGTGGGTTAATTACAAAGAAAATCTCTGCCATTGTAGGCTTGTCGCTAATGTGCGCAACGGCAGCAGAGGCTACACCGGCGTTTGCGCGACAGATGAATACGGACTGTATGTCATGTCACTTTCAGAACATGCCTAAGCTGAACTCTTTTGGTAGAGAGTTTAAAATATCAGGCTACACGATGACAGCGACGAAAGACCTCAAGAGTGAGGCATCGGGCGGCTTGAGCCTTCCTGTCAATCTTAACATGGGTTTTGTCACCAAGGCGCGCGTGCTTAGCAATGACTACACGGTCGAGCCCGATGGCAAGAAAGGCTCTGTGAAGACAGAGATCTTTGACGAAGCGGCCTTTATCTTCGGGGGTAAGATCGGTGACAATGTCGGTATCTCGGGAGAGTTCGCGGATGGTCTGCTCGGCGGCAAGATCGCGTTTACAGCGGAAGAGTGGGTGCGGTCTACTACATGACCGATGCGCTGGGAGCGTTTGCGGCGACAGAGATCTACAGCAGCGGACTCTACCGACCGGTGCGACAGTTTGAAAACCGCAAGAAGACCAACGTCTTCCAGGCGCTTGGCATAGGCGACGGTGAGGCCACGGGAGCGCAGCTCTACTATGGCGGGAACGGGCTTCATGTGACAGCGGGTCTGTACGTTCCGGTTTTCGGAGCTTCTGCCCGATCGGACACCGACGGTTTCAAGACCATCGCAAGAGCGGTCTATGAGTTCAATGTACAGGACACAACCGTGGCCATCGGCGGGTACCACATCGGTGGTAAAGTCGCCAGAAAGCTTATTGATTACAATACTGAAGCTGATGATGATGACAATGTTCAGATAATCCATAAGGTGGACAGTATTGACACGGATGCCCTGGACAGAACCTCTTACGGTATCGACCTTCAGGTAGAGAGTGCTATTTCAGGGATGCCGTTGATGGTGACAGGGGGCTATGTCCTGAGCAACAAATACAACGGTATTTACATTAACCCAACTAGTCCTAAAAAAACTTCGGCAACCTATACTCCTACCGCGCAGGACAAGACAGGTTTCCACCTTGACGCGCAGATCAATCCGTTTGACACATTCGGTGTCAAAGCTGCCATCTTGGGTGTCAATGACGACAAGTTCATGGTCTACTCGGCAGGTTTGGAGTACAGCTTTACACAAAATGTACGCTTCTGCTTCGAGTACTCCTATACCTCAAGCGATATACCGGATACTGCTACGCAAAACTACTCAGGAAGCGACCTTCTCTTTATGGCAATGGTTGCCTTCTAAATCTCTAAAGGGCAAGGGTTCGGCTCTTGCCGTTTAGTGCAACGGGGAAGTTATTTCCCCCTCTCTCTCACTTCTTTTTCCATAAATCTTCTTTATTATCACAAGACGGCCAGCCTCTCTACTCGATATAAAACTCAGCGACGATGGGAAGATGGTCGGAGTAGCCCAGTCCTGTGTGGTGTGTTGGCCGGGTTCGGCTTCTTTGCCAGCGATAAAGGCTTTTTCCCTTAAAAAGGTAGGCCGGGGCGTGGCTGTGAAATGTTCCTTTGATATAGCGGCTTGTAGTGTCGTCGGCCAGCGAGGGGGAGATGATGAGGTGGTCAAGCGCCTCTTTTTTCCCCTTGTAGATGTGCGTCCAGCGTTTTGAGCTCTCCAGCTCCATCCAGAGGTTGTAATTCCCCTCTTTGGGGAGTGTTTTTGTGGTGTAGAGCTCGCCGTTTTTGTCGACGGTCTGGAGAATGTGGTTGATGCCGGTGATGCCTCTGGTGTCATTGTGCTTGCGTATTTTCACAAAGCGTCTGTGCTCTTCGTAGTCCGCATTGAAATCCCCGGCCAGGACATAGTCGCTGTTTCGCGGCAGCTCAGAGAGCCGTTTTTTGAGCGCTTTGGCATAAAGGATGCGCTCGCTCTCCGGGCCCGATTTTGACTTCCAGTGGTTGACGAAAATGTGCAGAGGCTTGCCCTCTATGGTGACCCTGGCTTCGAGGATGTTGCGGAAACTTCGGCTTGGCGAGACGAGGATCTCTCTGGTTTGAATCGGGTACTTGCTCAAAAGTGCCGTCTTGACAGAGCTCTTTTTGCGCCCTGCTATAGCGCGGTATTTGAAGTAGACCCCTTTTTGAGAGAGCATTGTTTGCAGGGCTTTGAGGGAGGTGTCTGACTCAATCTCGGCGAGTGCGATGATGTCGGGGTTGATCTCGGCAATGACCGTAGAGATATTTTGGAGTTTTTTTCGGTAGGTCGTGGCGTTCCACTGCCAGATCGTGTTGGGGATGTACTCGCTGTACTCGGTGCCGTCAAAGTTCAGATCAAAGAGGTTTTCGACATTATACGAAGCTATTTTCACACTTGTTCCTCCAAAAAGACAAAGTTGCAAGAGCAGAAGAAAGCAGAGCTTTCTCATTCGGTGATGCCGTTAAGCCTCAGCAGGCCGGTGGTGTCAAGCTCTCTTCCCATAAACCTCTCAAACAAAACGCCCATGCTCTCGCTTCCGCCGCGCGAAAGGACGATGTCGCGATAGGCCGAGGAGACCTCTTCGTTGAAGATGCCGTTGTCGACAAAATGGAAAAAAGCGTCGGCTGAGAGCACCTCTGCCCATTTGTAGGAGTAGTAGCCTGCCGCATAACCGCCTGCAAAGATGTGGGCGAAACCGTTTTGGAACTTGTTGTAAGAAGGGGGCTTGAGAAGGCTGAACTTCTCTCTGATCTCATCAAGAAGAGTCTGAATCTGCTCGCCCGTATGCAGTCTCATGTGCAGTCTGAAATCAAAAAGGGAGAACTCGATCTGACGGAGCATCTGCATGGCCGACTGGAAGTTGCGCGCACGATCAAGTTTGTCGATCAGGTCGTCGCTGAGCACCTCGGCGCTCTTGTAGTGCTTGGCAAAGAGTTTCAGGACCTTGGGCTCATAGGCGAAGTTCTCCAAAAACTGCGAGGGGAACTCGACCGCGTCCCACTCTACGCCGCCCACACCGCTGACGGAGCTCTCTTTGACATTGCTGAGCATGTGGTGAAGGGCGTGGCCCATCTCGT
The DNA here is from genome assembly GCA_014859655.1 of Campylobacterales bacterium. GTDB lineage: Bacteria > Campylobacterota > Campylobacteria > Campylobacterales > Sulfurimonadaceae. Next base: position 18,766 of record JACUTT010000008.1, on the reverse strand, counting down.
GAAAGAGGGTGACGACATCGTCATGGCGAAGCAGCGAAGGCGAGGCGGCAGAGGAGGGCGGAAAGTTGCAGACGACAAAGGCGGAAGAGAGCAGGGGATTTCCGCTCTCGTCTTCGCAGTGGCTCTGCCAGTTGTTCATCCACGCACCGCCGCGCTTAGAGGAGCGCGCCTCAAGGTCGAGGTAGAGGCGTGAGCGCAGAGCGCCGTTGACGTAGAGGTCATAGGCATTTGCTTTGTCATCCCAGAGTCTTGTCTCTACGGCTTTGAACTCGATGGCAAAGAGACGGTGTAGGAACTCAAAAAGCCCCTGAACTACAGAGTTCTTCTCAAAATAGGGACGGTAGAGCTCTTCGTCGATGTCATACTTCTCTTTTTTGAGTATCTCGCTATAGAAGGCGGTGTCAAAACTCTGGATATTCTCCTCTCCCCGGGATCTTGCCAGTTTTTCGAGTTCGTCAAGCTCTTTTTGCGCCTGTTTTTTGGAGGCAGAGGCCAGCTCTTCTAGAAAGTCGACGACCTTCTGTGTGGAGGTGGCCATCTTCGGCGCGATGGAGAGTTCGGCGTAGTTATTAAAGCCCAGCAGCTGCGCCATCTCCTGACGAAGCTGCATCAGCTCATCGATGATGGCAGCATTTTCACTCGCGCGGGTCGTGTAGGCCTTGTAGAGCTCCTCACGCAAAGTGCGGTTTTTCCCGTAGGTCATGTAGGCAATGTAAGAGGGCATCTGCAGGGTAAACTTGTAGCTGCCGTCCTCCTGCCTGGCGCTCTCAAGGTCAGACTCAGCGATGCCTTCGATATCTTTCTCCTCTGTAATGAGCAGAGTGTAGGCATTGGTCGCATTTAGAAGGTTTTGCGAGAAGTCGTTGGTCAGGGTGCTTTTTTTGAGGTTGATTGCTTTGAGGCGGTCTTTTTTATCCTGTTCCAGATGCGCACCGCTGAGCTCAAAATCGCGGATATTGTGCTCAAGCACCTGGTTTTGCTCCTGGTTCAAGGCAGGGCCCTCTTTTTCTTTGATGACCTTGAAGGCCTTGTAGATCTCTTCATTTTGCGAGATCTCTGTGCCGTAGTCGGTCAAAATGGGCAGGGCATCGCTGTAGACTTTTTGGGTCTGCTCGGAGTTGTTGACCGAGTTGAGGTGCGATATGGGGGTAAAAAACCAGTTGAGGCGCTCGTCTATCATCTCGAAGGGTTTGACGAAATTTTCATAGCTTTTGTTTTCTATTTTTAAGAGCTGCTCTATCTGTGTTTTGTTGTTTTCTAAAAGAGCAGTGAGTTCATCAATGGCGCTGTCCAGATTGACGTTAAATTCTAAAAACATATAATTCCTTATTTTATTATGGGGCTATTGTAAGGTATTTGCCCTAAATCTTTTGTTTATCGCTGCGGGATGCAATGTTTTTTAAATCCTGGAGCGGATCCACTGGCTAAGCTGCTCTGCATCAAGAGCACCTGAGAGCCTGTCGACCTCTTTTGCGCCTTTGAAGAGAATGAGGGTGGGGATAGAGCGGATGGAGAACTTCGCACCCAGACTTTGCTGTTCCTCGGTGTTGATCTTGGCGAAACGCACCCGGCCTCTGAAGTTTTTCGCTGCCTTCTCGAAGTTGGGCCCCATCATCTTGCACGGTCCGCACCAGGGCGCCCAGAAGTCGATGATGAGGGGAATATCGTTTTTTTTGCAGATGCTGTTCAAGGTTGTCCGGAGTGAGTTCAATGGGTTTGGTCTCTAAGATAGAGCCCTTGCAGCGTCCGCATTTGGCCTCTTTTGGGGTTTGTTCTGCGGGGATGCGGTTGGTCGCGTTGCAGTGGGGGCAGACAATATGTATAAATTCGCTCATATGTGGCTCCTTTTGGATAAAATTAGGCCGATTATATCATAAGGCTTGTAAACTATGAAAAACTTAATGCGCTATCTGTTTGTCGGGGCACTCTCTTTGATGCCCGTTGTTTTGGTCGTCATTTTTCTAAAGATGCTCGCAGAACTCGGAATCACGGCTTTTTTCAGGATCAGCGATTTTACCCATTCCAACGAGGTGACGGGAATGTTTATCCTTGTCGGACTCTTGGTCTTTGTCTTTCTGGGCTACTCGATCGAGAAGTACGGGAAGTCCTTCATCATCTCTGCGATCGACAAGGTCTTTGAAAATGTACCGGCGGTTCGCTCCATTTACGGCGTGATGAAAAAACTGACACAGATGTTTTCGGGAAAAGAGGAGAACGGGGTAAAAGAGGTCGTCTTGCTGGAGTACCCGAAAGAGGGGATCTGGGTCCCGGCCTACGTCATCAACAAACACGCGGGGGTTTCGGTCCTCTTCATCCCGACCTCGCCCATTCCCACAAGCGGCTATACGGTCATCGTCAAAAACGAGATCCTGGTCAAGACAAGCCTGAGTTTACAGGAGGCTTCGACCTTTATCATCTCCATGGGTGCGGATTTTGTCAAAAAAGAGGAGATCACAGAGACCATTTTAAGGCAAGAGGCCAGAGCTAAACAGAGTCATCCCTCTTGATCACAAGCGCGCCGTAGTCGTTTATCAGGATGTCGTCATAGCTGTCAGCCAAAGAAAAGAGCCGTCCCAGTGCAAAACTGCCGCTTTTTTCTTCAAGCGAGCTGTCAACGACGATGTAGGAGAGGACGATGGAGTTGTCATCAATGCTGAAATGAAGATAGTCCATCTTGGCATTTTCACTCAGTAAAAAGCGGTAGATCTCTTTGATCTTTTCATGCGGCAACCGGCAGAGCGAGGCATCGGCAATAATAATGCCGTTGTCATAATAGGAGATCTCAATACGCGCCGTTCCGACGTCGATCTGCCAGGCTCTCTGTCCGCGTCTTGCCAGCGCAACATCTTTTCCCATCTCTTCAAGGATCTTCTCGAGTGTTTTGATGGTTCCGACGGCTTTGTAGCCCTCCCGGCGCTGTTTTGCGATGTCGATCTTTACCCCGCATATCGGACAGTAGTCATCTTTTATCAGCCTCTCCTGCACAAGGTTAAGGCAGGAGGAGCAGCGGATGATGTCGTTTTTTCCCAGCTTTTTAAAGGCATCCAGGGCCTCCTGGACATAAGAAAATGGCAGGGCAAAGCCGAGGTTGTTAGAGTTTTGGATGATGAATGCATTGACTCCGATGACCTCGCCGTTTTCGTTTAGCAGCGGTCCTCCGCTGTTTCCGGGATTGATTGCGGCATCGATCTGTATATATTCAAGTTCGCCCTGCAAACGTGCAGCCTTGGAGACGATCCCCTCTGTTGCCGAATAGTTCAGTCCGTAAGGGTGGCCGACCGCAATGGCCTTGTCCCCGTCATGCACGTTTTCGCTCGCCAGATTCAGTGGTGTTTTGACCGTCAGATCCTTTGTGACGATAAAGGCAAGGTCATATTTCGGGTCATCGTAAACAACCTTTGCCTGGCGCCGTTTCATGTTTTTGGAGCTGATAACGACCTCTTTAAGGCCCGTGACAACATGAGAGTTGGTGACGATGAGCCGGTGTTTTTCAAGATAAAATCCGCTTCCCGAAGCCAGAGGCGTTTCGATCTGAATAATGCTGTCCTGGTAGGTGTCGAGTATCTTTTTGGTATTCATCTTAGAGCTCGCTAAAGTTGAGGTTTTTCAAGGCTAGAAAAAAGGAGTGGTGAAACTTCTCGTTTGTGGAGAAGTTGAGTTCAGGCGAGAAGTCGTGAAGATAGGGGTATTGCTCGTTATAGGCATGAATGCTCTGGCGGATAAGTGAGGAGATCTTTTTACTGCGCAGTTTGTCATTTTTGTAGAGACTCTCTATGCCCAGAGCAGAGTAGAAATCCGTGTTGTGCAGCCTGACATTGAGCTGGACCAATTCGCGCAGACAAGGGTTCATGCCGTAGTTATAGAGCATATACTGCCCCAAATATTCATAGATGGGCAGAATGATCTCTTCGTAGCGGTGTTCTTTGTACCAGACGGCTTTTGCCAGGGTTTCTTCGATAAAGGCATGCACCTCCTCGAGCCCCTCGCTGTTGAAAATATCAAAGGTCTCCTTGACGCAGTAGAGATTTTTTGACAGCCGGCTTGTATCGAGTTCTTTAAGCTTTTCCACGGCTTTTTGCAGGGCATCGTTTTTTTCTTCGATGTGTTTGCCGTCGTCGAGATAATAGGCCTGAAGCGCCTCATAAATATCATACCCCAGCTTGCCGCGCGGGGTGACAAAATAGTCGATCTTAAAGAGCAGGTTTATCCAGACAAAGGCGATGGCCCCGGACTGCTCCTGGGTAGGCAGAAGCAGGACTTTTTGTTCGGTCTTGTCTATCCACTCTCTGAAAAAGCGCAGTTTTGTCTCTTTGAGATGCGTGTCCATCACCTCGATGTGGTCAAGTTCAAGAGGTTCGAGGTCATTAAACTCATCCAAAATAAGCTCTTTTTCTCTGTCGGCATTGATGGCAAGCTCGCGCAGGGGAAAAAATACCTTCTGCGGAGAGAGCGAGATGTTGTCAAAACAGATCTTTACCTTGAGCGTATCCTCGTCAAGAAAAAAACTGCTGTAGGTGTAGAGAAAGTTTTTTTCCAGCAGACGGCGCATAACGGAGATGTTCTCTTTGGGCATGAGCGCGATATTGACATGCGCGCTCATGCGTCTTTGGGTGATGCTGCCCTGGATGATGGCTGAGCCTTGTATCAGCTTGAAATTAAGGGTGTTTTCGTCTTTGCTATAGCTGATGTTTGTGCACTCCTGGGCGGCATCGTAAAAACAGAGGTAGTTGAAGTAGTGCTCATACCCTTCGATGCAGCGCTGCTCAGAGAAGGCCTTTTTAGACTCTTGATACTGCGCCTGCTGCAAGGAGCTTTTTTTGTAGCTGATGAAACGTCCGAAATGGAAATGCTCAGACGCGGCGTCACTGCCGAACAATGAAGACCAGAAAAACATCTTTGACCCTTAAAAAATCAGACTTTGTGCCAGCCATTGTAGCATATATGAAGTTCAAGGCGTAAGAGATGCTGTGCACAAACGCTTTGAAATTTATATTTAAAACTGTTATACTTAGGGTACTTTAAACCCCGAGTGCTCTTTTGGGGTGCACCATCAAAAATATCAAGGTTTTTCATGCTCTATCTGATCGGTTTTTTTATTGTTTTCATTGTATTTATTTTGATAATCGTCTTTATCATTTTTAAAAAATCACCGTCTGAGCCTGTCATAAAGACACTTGAACCTGCGCATGACGGAAAAGTGACACTTGAGTCCTTGATCTCTATCTTGCAGCATGAGACAAAAGAGCGTTCTAAGATTGAAAACGCCTTGGTGAAGATGGAAAAGAGTTTTCCTTTTCCCGAAGACGAAAAAGAGGCAAACGACTATTTTAAATTCGTCTACTACTATGCGAGGAGTCCACTGAGTTCTGCAAAGATGATCGTCAATATGCAAAAAATGCTGACAATGAGAAACCCGAAGTATGCAAAGCAGATCGAAGCCTTCCAGATGCGCGGTGTCGATGCCAGAAATAAATAAGCCCATATAAAGCAAATCTTAAGTATAATTCCAAGATTTTCATAAACAGTAATTTAAACAAAGGGCATCGATGGGAAAAAGAGTTTTAGTAAAGTTTTCCGGTGAAGCTCTTGCCGGTGAGAACGGGCATGGGATTGATACTAAAATTTTAAAATATATCGCGAATGAGATCAAAACTCTTGTCGATGCAGGTATTGAAGTCGGTATCGTTATCGGCGGCGGTAATATCATCCGCGGCGTAACAGCTGCACAAGACGGGATCATTCGCCGTACCTCCGGTGACTATATGGGCATGCTGGCAACAGTGATAAACGCCGTTGCCATGCAAGAAGCCTGCGAGCACGCGGGCATGAAAGTGCGCGTGCAGTCTGCGATAAAAATGGAACAGATCGCCGAAGCCTATATCCAAAGACGTGCGGTACGCCACCTTGAAAAAGGGCGCGTTGTGATCTTCGCCGCCGGCACGGGAAATCCGTTTTTCACCACCGACACGGCAGCGACACTGCGTGCGGTAGAGATCGGTGCTGAGGTGATCATCAAAGCGACTAAGGTAGACGGTGTGTATGACAAAGACCCAAACAAATATCCCGATGCTGTGAAATACCCAGAACTGAGCTACGACAAAGCACTTCAAGACGAGATAAAAGTTATGGACGACACCTCTATTGCTCTGGCAAAAGACAACGCGCTTCCTATCATCGTCTGCGACATGTTCAAGGCGGGAAACCTTTTGGACATCATCAACGGCAACATGGATAACTGTTCGATCGTTAAATAAATCTTTTTAAACCAAGGAAACACAATGAGATTAGAAAAACTGACTGCGAAAGCATTAGAAGTTACCGGTGCAGACCGTTACCAATTGGCTATCGCGATCGCGAAGCGTGCTACGGCTTTGCAAAACGGCGAACAAAGCAGACTGAATATTGATTCAAAAGCATTCAAACCGGCTGATCTGGCATTGATGGAGATCGCAGAGGGTGTTATCACTATCAAAGGTTTTCAAGCCAGCAAATAAATAAGATCGAACGGAGCAAAAAGTGAAAGAGACGATTGAAGCCGTTCGTGATATTCATGACCTGCAACGAGCAAAAGCCCTGTTCTACGACAGGGTGAAACCTTCTGCTGCTATAGAAAAGGCGCTTTTTTTTTCCGAGAAAGCCCATGTGGGACAGACCCGAAAAAGCGGCGAACCTTACATCGTACACCCCATTCTTGTCTCTGTCATTGTCAATATCATCAGCGAAGATGAGGCTATGGTTATCGCCGCACTTTTACATGATGTAGTGGAAGACACGCTGATGAGCATAGTTGAAGTGACCGCCGAATTTGGTGATGATGTGGCCCATCTGGTCGAGGGTCTGACAAAAATTGACAAGATAAGAGCCGCGGAACTCGCTGCCTCGGACTCAGAGGAGAAGCTTGTCGTTTCTGCGCTTTCATTTAGAAAGATGGTCCTCGCGTCGATCCAGGATGTCCGTATTCTGGTCGTAAAACTTTGCGATAGACTGCACAATATGATGACGCTTGACGCCCTCTCCGAATTGAAACAGATCCGCATAGCAGAAGAGACCATGGTCGTTTATGCGCCCATTGCCCACCGGCTTGGTATCTCAGCACTTAAAAATATGCTTGAAGATCTAAGTTTCAAATATATCTTCCCCGATGACTACAAACGCATCACCGCCTATCTCAAAGAGAACTTTCATCAGATCCATGTCAGCATCAATGATTTTACGGAAAAGATCACGAAGACAATGATAAAAAACGGTTTTTGCGAAGATGACTTTGAGATAAAGAGCCGGATCAAACACGCCTATTCCATTTATCTTAAAATGCAGCGCAAAGGGGTCTCGATAGATGAGGTCCTGGACCTTCTTGCCATTCGTATTCTCGTCAAAGATCCGCTGGATTGCTACAAGGTCCTGGGTCTGATGCATCTGAACTTCAAGCCTCTCTCCTCGCGTTTCAAAGACTACCTGGCCATTGCCAAGGACAATGGCTATCAGACCCTGCATACCACGGTGTTTGACAATACCTCGATCTTCGAGGTGCAGATCCGTACCTTCGAGATGCACCAGACGGCTGAGCTTGGCATTGCCGCGCACTGGAAATACAAGGGCGGAGAATCAAGCGTAAACCTTGAGTGGATGCATAACCTTCAGTTTCAAGGCGACTCGGTAGAGGAGTTTTATGAACTGATCAAAAACGATCTCTATAGCGAAGACATTTTGATCTTTTCGCCCAACGGAGACCCCTTTACCCTTCCTCGCGGCGCGGTTGCCCTTGATTTTGCCTATGCGGTGCACTCGGAGGTCGGAAACCATGCGGTGGGCTGTCTGATCAACAAGACAAAGACGAGTCTTCTGAGCGAGCTTAAAAACGGCGATCTTGTCCGTATCGACACTACTGACGAGCTGATAACGCGCTGCAGCTGGATCGACTCGGTCAAGACGACACGCGCAAAAAACAATATGCGTCTTGTCTGTAGCCAGAGGCTGCGTCATATCAATACCCTCGCAGGCATCAACATTCTCTCAACGATCTTGAAGCTCAACCAGAGCCGCATCAAAGAGTGGCTGGAAAAAAGTGCGCTGAAAGACGCGGTGTACAAAGTAGCTACCGACCCCGGACACTTGGAGGTATTGCTGCGCTCTTACCTGGGAGCCATCGAGAAAAATAGCCGTTTTCAGGGCTTTTTGAAACGTCACAAGTTCAAGTTGAAGCAGTACAGTTTCGGCGCCTTGGAGGTCTTGTCCAACACCTCCATCAGCGATATGGTCTATGACTACTGCTGCCATCCCAAGCCCGGAGATGAGATCGTCGCTTTTAAGATTGCCAACAAAGCGCATGTCCACCATAAACTTTGCCAGCACGCCTACGATATGATAAAATCGCAGACACCGATGCTTAGCGTTTACTGGGCCGCGCAGAAATATTATCACTACCATCTTATCGTCAGCTTGCAAAATGCCAAGGGTGCCCTCGCAGCATTTTTACAGCTGCTGGCTAAGCTCAATATCGATCTTGTCAGTATCGAACTGGGCAAAGAGCAGAAAGACCATGTGCAATACTGCGAGATTGAGATGCAGAGTCTGGAGGGCGATCTGGCTAAGCTCCGCACGAAACTAGAGAACAAACATAAAATAATACAGCTTATCCGCACGGATGATGCCTACAGAAATTAAGAAGGAAAACTATGGTCAATACAGCACTAAAAGAGATCAGCCGCGGATGCGCAGAAATTATAGATATTGAGAGCATTGAAAAAAACGTCAAGAGATTTTTTGAAGAGGGCAGACGCTACACGGTCAAAGCGGGTTTCGATCCGACCGCTCCCGACCTTCACCTGGGTCACACAGTGCTCCTGCAAAAACTATCTGTCTTCCAAAAATACGGTGCAGATGTGCAGTTTCTTATTGGAGACTTTACGGCGAAGATAGGCGATCCTACCGGAAAAAGCGTAACACGTAAACTGCTTACAGAAGAGCAGATCAAAGAGAATGCGGCCTCATATCACGAGCAGGTCTTCAAGATCTTGAACCATGAGCATACCCAGACGGTCTTCAACTCGGAGTGGATCGAGCCTTTGGGTGCGGCGGGAATGCTGGAACTGACGACGCTTTACAACGTGGCACGGATGCTTGAGCGCGATGATTTTGACAAACGCTACAAAAGCGGCACTTCCATCTCCATCAGCGAGTTCTTGTACCCCTTGCTTCAGGGTTACGACAGCGTACACCTCAAGAGCGATATCGAGATAGGCGGGACTGATCAGAAGTTCAATCTTCTGATGGGACGCCATCTTCAGCGCGCCTATAATGTCGGCAAAGAGCAGGCGGTACTGATGATGCCTATTCTAGAGGGACTTGACGGGGTTCAAAAGATGAGCAAGTCTCTGAACAACTACATCGGCGTGACAGACAGTGCCAACGATATGTTTGCCAAAGTACTCTCCATCAGCGACGAGCTGATGTGGCGCTATTATGAACTGCTCAGCGACAAGACGCTTGAAGAGATCAAAACCCTTGAGCAGCGTGTGGCCTCGGGCGAGGTCCATCCCAAGAGGGCCAAAGAGATGCTCGCCTTGGAAATAACGGCGCGTTTTCACGATCATGAAGCGGCTGAAATGGCCAAAGCGGAGTTCGATCGGGTCCACTCCAACAACGACCTGCCCACCGATATGCCCTCATTTGAACGCGAGGGTCCGATTTGGGTTGCAAAAGCGTTACACGAATGCAATCTTGAAGCATCTACTACACAAGCTAGAAGAGATATTAAGCAAGGTGCTGTTAAAATTGACCAAATAAAAGTCCAAGACGAGCAGCTGCAGCTTGATGCAGGTGAATACGTCTTGCAGGTAGGCAAACGAAAATTTGCTGTATTAAAGGTGAAGTAAATGGCATTCAAATCGCTAAAAATTGGAAAGCATATCATTGATATTCCTATCGTCCAAGGTGGAATGGGCGTGGGTATCTCTTGGGATAAATTAGCCGGAAATGTCAGTAAAGAGGGTGGTCTGGGCGTTATCTCTTCTGTGGGAACGGGATACTATGAGGACAAGGCTTATGTGCAGCGTCTTGTCGCGGAACGTCCTTTGGAGGTGCATAACTTCTACTCCAAAGATGCATTGTTCAAGATCTTTGAAAACGCACGCAATGTCTGCGGGGATAAACCGCTTGCTTGCAATGTTTTGTATGCGATTAATGACTACGGACGTGTCGTGACTGATGCCTGTGAGGCAGGCGCAAATATCATTATTACGGGTGCGGGTCTTCCGACAAATATGCCCGAGTTTACGGCGGACTATCCCGATGTTGCCCTGGTTCCGATCGTCTCGTCCGCAAAGGCCCTGAAGATTATCTGTAAGCGATGGGAGAAGCGCTATGGCCGTCTTCCTGACGCGGTTATCCTTGAAGGGCCAAAAAGCGGCGGGCACCAGGGCTTTACCTATGAGCAGTGCGCCCTGGATGAAAATCAGCTTGAAAACCTTGTTAAACCGGTCGTAGAAGAGGCCGCTCTATGGGGCGGAATGCCTGTTATAGCAGCAGGCGGCATCTGGGATAAAGCGGACATCGATGAGATGCTTGCTCTTGGTGCAAGCGGTGTGCAGATGGGCACACGATTTATCGGAACGCATGAGTGTGACGCGCACAGCAACTTCAAAGATGTACTGCTGGGTGCCAAAGAAGAGGACATTATACTGATGGGCTCCCCTGTCGGCTACCCTGCACGCGGCGTGCGTACCAATCTTACAGGTCTAGTCGAAAGACGCGAAGGCCCGGCGATAAAATGCATCTCCAACTGCGTCGCTCCCTGCCACAGAGGCGTTGAGGCCAAAGAGGTCGGGTTTTGTATCGCGGACAGACTCTCTGATGCTTATGAGGGCAATCTTGAACTCGGTCTTTTCTTTTCCGGCACCAACGGCTACCGCATCACGGAGATCATCTCTGTGAAAGAGTTGATGAAAAAGCTTACCGAAGGGGAATAGTCTGCGTCTCTTCTTGGGTATTTTTCTCTTCGCTGCGCTTCTTTTTGCAAACAATGCAGAGATATTGAGCCGCGCACACAAAAACAGCACAAGCAGCAATAAATCACACCTCTTTCGTGCTTATAATGATTATAAGAACCTCTATGTGCGTTCGATTATGGACAATGATGAGGAACTTTGCGACACCTGTCTGAACGGTCTGATAAAAACAGGCAAAAAACTCCGAATCGACGTAATCGAGTATGAAAAAGAACTCAAAAGCCGTCAGCAGAAAAAGACACTGAAACAGGCCTCAGGACAAGATGCACCCCTGCATAAAAAACCTGAGCCTAAAGATATCCAGCCCTCAATTGCCGCAGAGAACAGCTTGAAATCCATACGATGGAAAGACAATCAGCGTTTGGTCTTGAAGTTCTCGCGTGCGCTGCGTGACAACGAACTTAACACCTTTGCTCTGAACTATACCAAGATAAATAAGTATAAAAAGATCTATGACATCCATGCAGTCTTGTCGGAAAAGGCCATGGAGCTGAAACACTCCTCGATGAAAAACATCCGTCTGGCACAGTTTGACAAGAACACCCTGCGCATAGTATTTGAAAATGACAGTGAGATCAAGCAGGAGTACAAGGTAGAAGGCAGTGAGCTGACCATCAAGATGTCCTCTGTTAACCGTGAACTGAGCTATATCCCGCTGAAACAAAACCTCTCAAAAAAGGTCATCGTCATCGACCCCGGACATGGCGGCAAAGATGCGGGTGCTGTCGGATACAGAAACTACAGAGAAAAGGTGGTCACTCTGCAGCTCTCCAAAAAGCTGCGCGACCTCTTGCTAAAACGCGGATATACCGTACATATGACGCGTAACGGGGATAGTTTTGTTAAATTGCGCGATCGCACCCACTTTGCCAATAAGAAAAATGCAGATCTTTTTCTTTCCATTCATGCCAACTCGGTCCCGAAGAAAAACTGGAACAAGGCGCAAGGTATTGAAACCTATTTTCTCTCCACAAACCGTAGCGAGAGGTCGATGAATGTTGCGGCAATAGAGAATGCGGATATCGGAAACATGAAGCAAGAGGGAATGCAGGATGCCCTGCATCTGATGAACAGAGAGAAGATCTTTGCATCCAACAAGCTGGCCATTGACCTGCAGACAAATATGCTCGCCTCAGTCAGAAGCAACTATAAGGACGTGCAGGGAAACGGGGTTCAGTCAGGGCCGTTTTGGGTGCTTGTCGGTGCGCAGATGCCGGCCGTCTTGATCGAGCTCGGCTTTATCTCTCACCCTGTTGAAGCGAAGCGTTTAGTGGACCATCGCTATCAACAGCATCTGGCAGATGGTATCGCCAACGGTGTTGATGTCTATTTTAGAAACAACCCCTGATTTATTTAAAAGAGTTTTTTCAAGAAACGGTTTATCTCTTTTCCGACCTTCTCTTCTATCTCCGGTGTGATCATCGACTTCGCATCCAGTGTGACTTTGGGTGTATTAATGTCGCCTTTGACAATGATGTCACCCGGATATTGCTTCACTTTTAAGCTAAAACGGGCATCTATCAGCTCTTTTTCGGAGTTGAGAATAAACCTTTTACTCTTCATAGTGACATTTTTACTCTGCATCTGAAGCTCTGAGGAGATGATCTCTTTGTTGATATCGCTATTGAGCATACCTTCGTTGAAGCGCTCTTTACTCAGGTCGGTGCTGCTGAACTGGCGGATCATTTTGGTAAATTGTGAGGGCACGAGTGTCGCCTGCTCAAAACGGCTTTGAAACCTCCCTTTTTTACTGGCAGTGTTGTAGCTCAGGCTACCGTTGATTGGGGCATCCATGACCTCCGGATAGCCCAGCATCTTTAGCACCGCAATCGCATGAATCCCCTTGAAGTCGGCATTTAGCTGCTCGTCTATAAGCTTGGCGTCAAAATGACCCTTAAAAAGGTCGGAGTGTGCACTGATGAAAAGTTTTTTATCTTTTTTAACATCGCCATTGAGCGTGAGCGGACCATAAAGCTTGCGCCCCAAGATGCTCTCCAGGCGCTCAAGTGAGGGAATGAAGAGGAGATAATCGCTTGCCAAGGCGGAGGTGTCCAGGTTGAGATCTGTCTTTTTCATCGTCAGTGTCGCCAGGTTTGAATCAAGTTTACTCTCTGCACTGAGCAGATTGTCCTTGAGAGTCGCATCGCTTTTGAAGGTGAACTTTGTATGGGGAAGCGTGATATCGAAATCTTTTTGGATAGCCTTGGTCTGCGCCTGCCCTTGCACCACAGAAAGCTTTGTCTTGGCAGAGAGCGGTGTAAAAGAGGAGATGTCAGCATCAAGAGACAGTTTCCCCTGGGCATAATCATTTTTTCCCACAAGATAGAGGAGTTTTGAAAGCTCCGCGCCTGCTATAGCAGCCTGGGCGCTGTGAAGCGCCATATTCTTCATTGTCAGGGTGTAGCTTGTTTTAGACGCTGCCAGGTTTGATGTCCCGCTGATCTTCAGCTCTTCCCGGTCGCCGCTGATCTTGCCTGAAGTGGCTATGGGGCCGCGCAAAGGAGCCTTTGTCAGCGGCTTCAAGAGAGCAAGCTCTTTGATGTTGACGTTATAGCGCGCTTCTGTGCCCATGTTTTTTGGTTTGATGTCTCCGCTTGAGTCGATGCGGGCAAGATTGGACTCGAGCAAGAGGGTGTAGTGAATGTTCTCAGGGCTCAGGCCGGTTTTCGTTTGAAGTTCAAAATGTGTAGCCGGAAGGGTGATGTCAAACTCTTTTTTCATGATCTTTTGATCAAACTTCCCCTCGCTGAGCGTGATGACTGCTTCTCCCTTAAGGTTTTGCGCACTCAGATCATCGAACTGTATGTTCGCATTGATCTTGGCATCGGCAAACTCGCTCTGCGAAGCCATATGCAGGAGTTTCTTCAGCCGGCCGTCTTTGACATGGATGATTGCCTGTGAGAGTTTCATCTCATCGAGGGAAATATCATAAGAACTCTGCGAGCTTGCGATATCGCTTTTGCCCTTGATGATGAGATGGTTCTGGTTTCCGCTGATCTCTCCCTGGGTGAAAAGCGGTCCGCGAAGCGGGGTGTTTGTGATGCTCTTTAAAAGGGAGAGCTCTTTGATGTCGACGGTGTAGCTCGCATTGACAGCCTTCTCTTGAAGCTGCATCTTTCCTTGAGAGAAGAGCGTGGCAAGTTCTGAGTCCAGATTGAGACTATAGGTGAGATCGTTGCCTTGAAAGCTCGCATTGAGCTGACTTTGAATGCCTGTTTTGGCAAGAGCGACACCGAACTCTTTGTGCACCGTCTTCGCATTGAGTCGCGCCTCTTTCAGCTTAAGCAAGACCGAGCCGCGCATATCGTTTTCGGTGAGATCAAAGAGCTTAAGATGGAGGTCGATATTTCCCTGTGCATAGGGTTTTTCACCTGCCATGACTAGAAGTTCTGCGATGTTCAGATCAGAGAGTTTTATCGCGGCTTTGTCAAGTTTCATCTCTTTGACGATGATGGCATAGTCCGTATCACTGCGCGCGAGATCACTTTTTCCCTTGATTTTGAACAGATCCAGATCCCCGCTGACCTTTCCGTCGCTCATAAGTGCGCCCGAAAGTCTGCGCTTGGAGATGGAACTAAGGCGTGAGAGTCTGGTGAAGCCCAGACGGTAATCAAGATCAAAGCTTTGCGAAAATAAAGAGTAGACTCCCTCTGCGGCAAAGCTGTTCTCTTCGTCGAGCGTGAGCAGAAGTTTCACTCTGTCCGTGCGCAGGACAAAGGTCTCAAGGCTGACCTTGAGCGGAGAGTTTTTGTTAATCTTTGACTCGATCACAGGGCGAAGCAGGGCGTTGCCGGGTGCCGTAAAGAGCAGGGTGTAGAGAAGCAAAAGCAGCAGAAGGAGAAGGGAGATGATGATCAGTGCGGTTTTTTTCATAGGGTGGAGCCTTTAAATATTTTTATTCGGGTCTTCTGTTTTCATGTGCGTCGCGGCGTTTTTTCTTCCACAGCTCAAGGAGCTCTTTTTTTTGGATGCTCTTGCCTAGTGGAGCGGATTTTTTATTCTGGGAAGCGGGTGCAAATTTTTGGCCCGAGGGAAGGAGCTTGCCCTCTTTGATGGTGGCGTACTCATACTGTTTGCTCTGCTTGTTAAAGAGCAGTATCTCTTCGTCTGAGGTCTCTATCCAGTTGAGATACTCATCGCCTTGCAGACGCGCCGAAAATGAGCTGCCGTCCTCTTGTTTGAAATCTCTCACTTCTTGAAATGCGGGTGCTGCCGCCAGGTGGAGCGTGGCGAACAGGACTAAAAGCAGACATCGCAGCATAGGTTCTCCTAGTTTGGGTTTGAAAGGGTCGCAGTCATTGTTGCGCCCCGTCTTGAAATAGCCTCGACGCGTATGCCTGTCGAGGCACCGCTGTAGCTCTGCGAGGCTTCAAACAAGTCGATATTTCCTTGATAATAGAGATTTTTCTCGTGCCCTATATTTGACGAGGAGGCATCGAGTTGAGCAGAGGCGGCCTCTTCGAGGTCTACACCCTTGTGGGTCTCGTCGGTATTAACCGTATTTGTAGCGAGCTTATCGGCAATGATCTTTTCATCAATGTGCCAGATGGCGAGTCCGCCGTTGAAAATGCCTGTTATGGGGTAGAGACCGCGGTCATAGCCGCTGTTGTTTCTGTTTTCGATCAGAAAATACTCATTTGCGTTCACGGGGAGTTTAAAGATATTGAAGGCTTGCGAGGCACTTTCGTAGAGTTCGACGCTGAGGGCATTTGTCGCCGTGATAAGCTCCGGATTCACCCATCCTAAGGTCACCTTGCTCCATGCACAAAAATGCGTCGGAGTGTTCCCCGCAAAGTCAGTGCTCTCCCGTCCCCAGTTTCCCGTTCCCATCATCCCGAAGTAGCCTATTCCGCCCGAAGTGGCATCGGTATCATCAGTGCCGTCGGTATCATAGAGATCCGGCAGCAATAAGATCGAATGTCCCAGCTCGTGGGCAATGATCCCGATCGTAGCGTCATGGTCATCACCGTCTTTGTTGTGGCGTTCGCCAAAAAGGGCGTAGCTGCCGCCGGTGGCACACCCCATCAGAGAAACCCCATCCAGAACAGGGGTGTTTTCCGGCTGCGTGCACCAGCTGTGCGCCCAGACCCCTTCGCTATCGGTGGCACCCGAATAGGCATCTTCGTTTCCGGCGACGATGAAGAGCAACGACAGTTCGTCCGAAGAGATTTTTCCATCTTTGTTGGTGTCATAGCGGGCGTAGTCGACATAGGCATTTGCTGCTTCAAGTGCCTGTTTGAGGTCGGGATGGATGGTGGGTTTAGAGCCGGAGTCGGGATGGTTCGTGCCCAGTTTTATAGAGATGACACCGTCGTTTAGTGTACTCTCGTTTTCGTCGGCAGGAACAAGTCCAAACTCGCCCAGGGAGACCTCATTGTAGTAGTGGTTGAGCTGGTGGGGGCTTGTTCCGAAGAGCTTGGCACTCCATAGAGAAACACCACTGGTAATGGAGATGTCGTTATAGGAGAGCAGAATGGCCAGCATGGGTTTTTGTGTGCGCGCCGTTGGGATGGGAAGGTTTATATCAGTTTCCGGCTCTTCTGCCAAAGAGTCACTGCTTCCCCCGCCTCCACAGGCTGTGAGACTAAGAGCAAGAGTAAAACATACCATGATATGTCGAAATTGCACAGAGCGGCCTTTTTGTACTATTCTAGCAGATTTTTAGAACTATTTTGTCTTAAAGCGCTGACGCGTCACGTTTCCCCAGTAGCTATCCTCGAAGCTCTCCTCTTCGTAGGCGCCTTGGCCAAAGGCGCGGATGCTCTTTCGCCAAAATTTGGTTGCGCCATGGGCTCCGGCTATCTGCTTTGTCTCCCATTCCCCGGGAAACATCTTCCACAGAAGATGGGCAAAATGCATTCCTGTGGAGCTGTTTCGAGAGGAGGGAACGACGTAAAACTCACAGACTTCGTAGCAGCTGTTTTCCTTGAAAGCAATGGCCGCGAGTGCCACCGGGCTCTCGTCTATGATAAGAAGGAAGCCTTTTGTGGCCTCGCAAAGTCGGGTATCGAGCGCGAAAAGCCCATTCGCGTCCGCCCGTTTGCCTGTCAAAGCGGAGAACTCCGCCTCATAGCACTGAGTGAGGTTGAGATAGACGCTCATGTTCTCTTCGTTGACGGCAACTATCTGCATCTGTTATGTTTAGTAACTCATCGAACCGGCGTTGAGAAGGCCGATGGAGATGGACATAAACGCCATCAACACACCCACGGAAAGATCGCCGCTGTTGATGTGTTTTTCAACAGAAAACCTGCCGCTCAGGCGGGTAAGCAAAAAGGCAAAAAGAAGCTGGATGCCGATGGCCACGCCGCCCCACATAAGAAAATCGCCATACGACACCGAATGGACAAGTGCACTGTAAAGAGGAATACACAGACCCACAACTGCTCCGCCAAAACCAAGCGCGGCTGCCGTGTTGTTTTGTGCGAAGATCATCTCGTAGTCATCATAAGGTGTGACCTTGGCATAGAGAAAAAGAAAGAGAAGAAAGAGGGCCATCGAACTAAGGAAAAAGAGGCCGAAGGAGAGAAAATAGTCAAAAAACATGGAGTACCTTTTTTGAAGAAATAATACCCAAAAACAGAGCAGAGTTGGCTGTTGCGACATCAAATCGCCCCCCAAATCAGCCCGAAGGTTTTTATAGAAACTATTTTACAGTATAATCTCTCAAATAAATAGTATCCAGGCTCAAAAATGAGACCTGTAATGAAGGAAATAGATGAAAAGAAGTGCATTCTCTTTAATGGAGTTAATGATCGTTATTGTGATCCTGGGGCTTTTAGCCTCACTAATTATGCCAAATATATTGGGCCAAAGCGAAAAAGCGAAGAAGAAGCTGGTCTGTGTCCAGATGCAAAGTATAAATGACTCCCTGCGTATGTTCAAAGTCGATAACGGGATCTATCCGACGACCGAAGAGGGGCTGGAAGCCTTGGCAAAAAACCCAGATGAAAAGAAGTACAAGAACTATGCCGAAGGTGCCTATTTTACAGATGGCATCCTTCCGAAAGATTCCTGGGGAAATCCTTTTATCTATCTTAACGACGAGGGTACGATAGAGCTGATCTCTCTGGGCGCGGACAACAAAGAGGGCGGCAAAGACGAGGGCAAAGACATCACCCTTTCGGAGTGCAGAAAATAACCCTCACAGCGGCCTGCAAATGGCCGCTATTCCTGATATAGCGCCTACGCAGCCTCCACCAACTCAAACTTCAACTTCTCCTCATGCTTCTTGATAAAGATCCGCGCTGACTGGTCGCACACCATCTTCGAACAGACATAATGCCACTGCAGATCATAGGCCTCATAAAGCGGATTGTCCATCGCATAGAGCACGGTCTGGCCGATGAAAGTCTGAAAAGAATTGGCGCTGATGCCCTGGGTGTTGTCGGGAGTCTGCACGCGGATAAAGATGATGTTTTTGGCTTTTTTGGCGATAAAATCGCTCACGAAGTCAGGGTGCTTCGAGACGCTAAAACCCTGCGCCTCATAAAAGGCCTGGACCGTTTTAAAATAGTCCGTCCCGCTGCTCACCGACAGGGTCTTTTTCGCAAACTCGCGCTGCATCTCAAAGGCAAATTCATTGAGGGCACTCTCACGCTTTTTCCATTTGTTGTTGATGTAAAAATAAAGCCCCAGCCCAAGAAGCGCAAGCGTCATCACAAATATCGAGTTTGACATAAAAATCCTTTTTGTAAATTATACCGAAAGGATCACTTTCCTCTGACGCGCTGAGGGCTTATAAGAAATTTAATGGTTTA